>DATAFB010000028.1:0-17427 GCA_036257695.1 Solirubrobacterales bacterium
GGTCGCGTACTCACCGGTCTCGTCGGGGATCAGGCCCGCCTCCTCCGACACGCTCTCGCCCCGGCGCAGCATCCGCAGGGCGATGATCGTCGCTCCGAGCAGCGCGGCGGCGCCGAGGCTGACCTGGACGCTGAGCAGGCCCTCGCGGGTCCAGTACACGTCGCGGAGGTCGAGCAGCAGCGCCGCCTCGTCGAAGGTCAGCCCCATGCCGGCGCCGAACGGCACCGCGAGCGCCGTCTCGAGCCGCTCGCTCGTCGTCACCAGCGCGGTCGCCCCGGAGGCGAACGCGAGCAGGATCC
The DNA here is from genome assembly GCA_036257695.1 of Solirubrobacterales bacterium. Lineage (GTDB taxonomy): Bacteria > Actinomycetota > Thermoleophilia > Solirubrobacterales > 70-9 > DASPWW01. Next base: position 300 of record DATAFB010000028.1, read on the forward strand.
CGGGGACGAAGTGGTGCACGTGGCGGCCGCCGACGCTGACGTTGCCGAACGGCCACCACCCCGCCCGGATGCCCTGCGTCGACACCCGCACGAGCGCGAACGAGAGCACGAACCCCGCCAGGAGGTTGAACAGCACCGTCTCGCGCCGCGGCGCCGCCTCGTAGCCCTCGATCGCGATCGCGACCGTCTCGCGGGTCGCCTCGCCGGCGGTCTCGATCGCGTGCTCGGCGGTGTCGAGGACGCCGTCGGCGTCGTCGCGCCCCTCGGCTCGGCGCCCCACGCGCCGCACGACCTCCCCGACGATCACGCTTCCCGCCGTCGCGAGAGCGAGCCCGGCGAGGCCCACCGTGACGCGGTCGGCCGGGAGGGCCCGGCGCCGCCTAGATGATCGATTCCTAATCCGCATGTGCCCGGGGGCGCGCCTGGCCAAGCAGGCCAAGGACGCAGGCCGCGACGCGTGGCAGCGCCACGCGAGCGGCCGAGGACGCCGGCATGCGCGGCGCCAGGCGCGTCATCCGGGTGCGTGGGGATTGGGGATCGATCATCTAGAGCCGAACAAGATTCGACGCCTCGATCCCGCGCGTCACTCCGCGGAAGTCGAGCACGAGCGCGGCGCCGTCGACGACGCGGCCGTAGTCGATCTCCGGGTGGGCGGTGATCACGCATACGAGGTCGGACCGGGCGAGCTCGGCGTCGAGGTCGGCCGACGCCATCCCCAGCTCGGGGAGCTCGGGGACGTGCGGGTCGTGGTAGGCCAGATCCGCGCCGAGGTCGCGAAGCATGCGGATGATCTTCAGCGCCGGGGACTCGCGCAGGTCGCCGACGCCGGCCTTGTACGCGACCCCGAGCAGCAGCACGCGCGACCCCCTGACGGGGTTGGAGACGTCGTTCAGCGTGCGCTCGATCTTGCGCACGCAGAACTGGGGCTGGTTCTGGTTGATCTTCCCCGCCAGCTCGATGAACTCGGTGTAGAAGTCGTGCTCGCGCGCCTTGAACGCGAGGAGGTGGAAGTCGCGTCCCGCCGCCCGACCGGACTCCTCGAGGATCGGCTTCAGCCGCTCGCGGGTCGTGCCGGGATAGGTCGTCGACTCGAGCACGACGAGCTGGCCCTCGCGCAGGAAGCGCGACACGGACCGCGCCGCGTCGACCACGTATGCGAGGTCGGGCTGGCGCTGGTCGGCGTCGAGGCCAACGACCTCGTCGCCGGCTTCCGCGAACGCGACCGCCAGCGGCAGGCCCACGTACCCGGGGCCGATGATGCCGACGCTCATGCGCCGGAAGTGTAGGAGCCGGCCCAGGCGACGATCGCAGCGGCCGTCGCAGAACCCGCGCCCGGTGCGTCGATCACAACTTCGGCCTTGTAGGCGAGGCCCTCGCGGGCGAGGTTGTCGAGCTCGCGCTCGCCCGCGCACAGGAGCAGGTCGCACACGTGGTCGGCTACGACGCGGTTGACCTCGGCGGGGTCGTGGCGATCGCCCGTGCGCACGCCGGCGCCGACGCGCGCGACCGGGAGCCCGAGCTTGGCCGCCACGAGCGCGGCACCGAGCGCCGCGTTCCCGTCCCCGGCGGCGACGACCACCGCCGGCTGCCGGTCGGCAAGCGGCGGCTCGAGCCGCGAGATCGCCGCGGCCATTCGGCCGAGCTCGGTCTCCGCGCGCTGCTCGACCCCGACCGTCTCGACCTCGGCGCGATCCCGCAGCGCCGGCGCGACGCTCGCCGACGGCGCCTCGGGGGGTGCGTCAGTCACGACCGCGATCCTCATCCGGGAAGCGTGACCGATTCGGCCTCGACCGTGCGCTCAAGCGCCGAATATCCGGCCTTTTCGCGCCGCGTGGGCGGTTTTAGGTCCTCTCCCGGGGGTAGGATCACGCGCCGATGAAGCGCTTGCTGCTCCCCGCATCGCGTGGGCTCGACGTCGCCAGGCACCTGCTGTGGTACGTCACCTTCCACGTCTCCGGCGAGAGCCGCCCCCGCTAGCGCAGCGACCTCATCTCGCTGAAGACCGCCGTCGCCGCGCGCTCCCGGCGCGGTGAGAGCTCGTCGGCGATCACGTGCGACACCGCGTTGATCAGCGCCAGGTGTGTGAATGCCTGCGGGAAGTTGCCGAGGTGGCGCCCGGTCCCGGCGTCGATCTCCTCCGCGTACAGCCGCAGCGCCCCGCCCAGCGCGAGCAGGCGCTCGCACAGGGCGCGCGCCCGCGCCGGCTCTCCGATCTCCGACAGCGCGGAGACGAGCCAGAAGGAGCAGATCGTGAACGTCCCCTCCTCGCCCGACATCCCGTCGTCGGTGTGCTCGACCCGGTACCTCAGCACCAGCCCGCCCTCGGTGAGCTCGTCGGCGATCGCGATCACGGTCGCGCGGACTCGCTCGTCGTCGGGGGGCAGGAAGCGGACGAGCGGGACGAGCAGGGTCGAGGCGTCGAGGGCATCCGTGTCGTAGTGCTGGCGGAACACCCCGCGGTCGCTGACGCCGCGGCCGAGAATCTCGGCGCGGATCTCGTCGGCGATCTCGCCCCACCGCGCGGAGCGCTCGGCCTCGCCGCGCTGGTCGGCCAGCCGGCAGCCCCGGTCCAGCGCCACCCAGCACATCAGCTTCGACGACACGTAGTGCTTGGGCTCGCCGCGCGCCTCCCAGATCCCCTGGTCGGGGTGCGGCCACGCGCGCACCGCGCCCTCGACCTGGTCGGCGACGATCTCCCACAGCTCGTCGTCGATCTCGTGGTTCTTGCTGTGGATGTAGACCGCGTCGAGCAGGGCGCCGTAGACGTCGTTCTGGCGCTGGGTGTGGGCCGCGTTCCCGACCCGGACGGGGCGGGCCCCGTCGTAGCCACTGAGGTGTTCGAGCTCGCGCTCGGGAAGCTGCTTCTCGCCGCCGATCCCGTACATGATCTGGACCTCCGGGCCCTCGGCGCGGCAGATGCCGGCCACAAACGCCATGAAGTCGGTCGCCTCTTCCTCGAAGCCGAGCGTGTGAAGCCCCCACAGGGCGAAGGTCGAGTCCCGGATCCACGAGAAGCGGTAGTCCCAGTTGCGCTCACCGCCGGGCGTCTCCGGCAGCGACGTCGTCGCCGCGGCGAGCACGGCACCCGTGGGGGCGTACGTGAGCCCCTTGAGCGCCAGCGCCGAGCGCTGCAGGAACACCCTCCAGGGATGGTCGGGAAAGCTGCCCGACGCGAGCCAGTCGCGCCAGAACTCGAGCGTGGTCGCGAGCCCCGATCGGGCCTCGCGCAGGTTGGTGGGAAGCTCGTCGGCCCCGCTCCACCCGAGCGCGCAGAAGCATGCCTCGCCCTTGCTCAGGCGGCGACTGGCGGCGATCGACGAACCATCCGGCGCCAGCTGCATGTCGGCGGCGAGGCGCAGCGTCGGCTCCTCGTCGCGCGTCACCGCCATCAGCTCGCCGTCGAGCTCCCAGCGCGCTGGCCGCGACCCGTACTCGTGCGCGAGCTCGCACACCATCTCGAGGTGGACCTCGCCCCCGATGCACTCCGCAGTCCGCACCAGTACGCCGTCCGCGTCGTGGGTGCTTGGCGGCCGCGCGTGCTCGTGTCCGCTCGCCTCCCGCCACTCCCGGATGCACAGGGCGTCGCGGACAACGAGCCAGCCGTCCCCTGTGGTCCACGTCGTCTCGACCACGTTAGTCCCGGGCTCGTAGCGGCGCGCGATCGGAACCCGCATCCCCGCCGGGCCGAGGCGGAGGCGGCCCGCGTCGCGGTCGAGAAGCGCCGCGAACACGCTTGGCGAGTCGAACCGCGGCACGCACAGCCACTCGACCGACCCGTCGGGCGCGACCAGCGCGCCGGTGTGGGAGTCGGACAGGAACGCGTACTCGCCGATGCGCGGGAACTTCGACTCGATCGGGCCGATCATCGCCGGGATCATGCCCCACCCGCGGCGGCGGCGCGGGCGCGGCGGCTACGTGCGACGGCAGTAGAGGTTGACCGCGCGCCGGGGCGGCGTCACGAGCTCGTCGCGGGCGAGCAGCCGCCAATCCGACTCGTCGATCCCGGCGGGCTCGAGCCCCGCGGCGTCGAGCTCCCTGAGCAGGGTCCTGGCGCTGGAGCCCCGCGCGACAGCGCCGACGGGTCGCAGGCAACGATCGCGCACGGGTTCGGGCTCGCGGCGAGGGTCCTACGCATTCCCCGCAGCCGCGACCGCGCCGCCGCCGAGCGCGATCCTGACGAGGTCGACCGGGCGCCCTCCGAGGGAGGCGCGGCAGTCGACCACGGTGGCGCCCGCGGTCACCGAGCGCGCGAACAGCTCCGCTGCGAACGGCTCCCGGTCGCCGCGACGAAGCTCGGCGAGGTACTCCTCGTCGACTCGGCGCTCGGCCGTCAGCCGGATACCGTCGATCAGGCCCTGCTCCATGGCCCGCGCTTACCCAGGCGGACTCGGATCTACTCCCGCAGGCCGGGTATCACCTCGGAGGCGACGAGCTCGAGCTGGCGGCGCTCGTCGCCGAGCGGCCACAGGTAGACCCGCCCGCAGCCGGCGTCCGCGTACCGCGCAAGCACCTCGGCGCAGTGCGCGGAGGGGCCGACGCACAGGTTCGCGCGCAGCTGATCCAGGTCCCGCCGCAGAAGCGGAGCGAGCACGCCCTCGAGCATCCGCTCCCGCTCGGCGGGGTCGTCGGTCACCCACGTCCACATCGTCGACAGCGCGGTCGGGAACCCGTCCGCCGCGCGGCCGCGGTCGTCGAGCTCGGCGGCGAGCCGCTCCCGGGCCGCGGCGAACCCCTCGGGGGTGATGTTGTAGGCGGACGCGAGCCACCCGTCGGCCAGCCGTGCGACCCGGCGCAGCCCCGCGGCCGAGCCCCAGCTCGCGATCCACACCGGAATCCCGTCAGGGCGCGCTGGAGGCGGCGCGAGCGCCTTGTCCGGCCACGGGTAGTAGCGCGGGTCGGGCGGCGGGGGCGTCCCCCGCAGCAGCGCCCGCAGCGTCTCCGTCGCCTCCTCGAAGCGCGGCCATCGCTCCTCGAACGGGATCCCGACGGCGTCGTAGTCGCGCTTGGACGACCCGGGGCCGACACCGGCGACCACGCCTCCCTCCGAGAGGGCGTCCACCGAGGTCAGCGCCTTGGCGAGCGGGACCGGACCCCGCAGGACGACGTTGGCGATCGTGGTCGCGAGCTCGAGCCCGCCGGCTCGCGGCGCCGCTGCCGCAAGCGCCGTCGGCCCGTCGAGCCACGGGGTCGCGAACAGGTAGTGGTCGTTGGCCGAGATCGCGGCGAACCCGCACTCGCGCGCCGCCACCACGGCGGCGTCGATCCGCGACCAAGAGTGCCCCTCGCCCCCGAACTCCATCAGGGGGAGGTGGACGCCGAGCTCCATCCCGGCCGCGCTCATCGCGCGGGATGCTGTCACAGCGGCACGGTCGGACGCGCCGTATGATCGTCGCGTGGCGAGCTCGAAGTGGTCGCTGTGGTCCGAGGACTCGATGCTATGCATCGGCTCCAAGGGCTCGTTCCTGTCGATCGGCTCGGTCGGGTCGTTTCTGGCCGTGGGGTCGATCGGCTCGGCCGGGTCGGCGTTCTCGATCGGCTCGGCCGGGTCTCTCGGCTCGGTTCTGTCCGCCGGCGCCCGCGGGTCGGCGCTGTCGGCGGGCACGGCCGGAGCGGTGCTGGGGGAGCCGAGCCGGGCACCCGTGACCACGCTAGCCGCGGCGATCCTCGCGATCGCCGCGGCGCTGATCGCGCTCTCGCGGCGAGCCTGACCCGCTACTCGCCGAGCCCGGCGGCGCGCGCGCCTCGTCGACGTTGGTGCGTGAGGCGCTCGCCGGGATCGAGGACGCGCGACACTGGGGGTCGTGATCCGGCTCTACCGCGCCCCCTGGTCGACGAACTGCGAGCGGGTCGCGCTCGCGCTCGCACACAAGGGCGTCGAGGTCGAGTCAGTTCTGATCCCCTACTCCGACCGCTCGCCAGTCGAGCGGATCAGCGGGCAGGGGTTGGTCCCGGTGATCGTCGACGGCGACGAGGTGATCCACGACTCGACCCGCATCATCCGCCACCTCGAGCAGCGCTTCCCCGAGCCGCCGCTGTGGCCCGCGGACCCCGCCCGCGGCGCCGAGCTCGACCTGTTCCTCGAATGGTTCAACGAGGAGTGGAAGCGGGCGCCGAACTCGATCGAGGAGGAACTCGAGAGCGACGATCCCGATGAGGCGGCGATCGAGCGCTGGAGCGGCAGGATGGCGGTGTCGCTCGATTTCTTCGAAGGGCTGCTCACCGGACGCGAGTACCTGTTCGGCGACCAGCTCTCGGCCGCGGACTGCGCCGCGTTTCCGTTCGTCAAGTACGCCACGATCCGTGACCCCAAGGACACCGAGCTCTTCCACGTAATGCTCGACGACCACCTGAGGCTCGGCGACGACCACCCCCGGCTCGCGGCATGGATCGACCGCGTGGACGCGCTGCCGCGCGCGTACGGCCCGACGGTCGAGGAGTGACCAATGCGATGGGCCGTGAAGGACTCGAACCTTCAACCTTGGGCTTAAGAGGCCCCTGCTCTACCAATTGAGCTAACGGCCCGCGCCGCGTTGATGGTAGCCGCGCCCGGGCGCGCGGCGGCGCCCGCTACGGGGCCGGCTGGATGGGCGCGGCGCCGCCTGCCCCGCCGAGCGGGGTCTGGAGCGGGTTGGCGCCGTCGGGCGCCTCGGCGGCCTGCTTCTGCTGCCGCTTTTCGAACTTCTTCGCCTGCTCCGCCACCTGTGCGAGCTGCTTCTCGACGGCCTTGCGCTGTGACCCCTCGGCCTCGGCGACCGCCCGCTTGGCGGCCTCATCGCCGCCCCTGAAGTCGCCGGCCAGGTAGAGGTAGAAGGCGAGGTTGGCGTACGCGCCCTGCGACGGCCTCGCCTCGGCGACGATCCGCTGCGTCTCCGCCGCTCCCTCCGCGTCGTTGAGGAAGACGTAGCTGTTGACGACCTGGGTGGCGACGTCGTCCGAAGGCTTCTTCGCCAGCTTCAGGTACCGCTCCCACGCGGCTATCGACTCGTCGAAGTTGACCCGCGCCTCGTCGGTCAGCACCGGCTCCCCGGTGGTCTCGTCGGTCTCGAGCTCGGCCTGGCCGGCCAGGTAGTGCGTCTGGGCAAGCTGCGCCAGCGCCTGCTCGTCCTTGGGGTCCTGCTGGAGCCGCTGCTCGGCCTGCTCGATGTCCTCGTCGAACTGCGGGTTGCTCGACGACGTGTCGCCACCGCCGATCCCGAGCGCGTCGATGATTCCGCCGGCGCCCGACTCGCTGCCGACGCCGAAGCCGACAAAGCCGATCAGGAACAGCGCCGCCAGCAGCGCGTACACCACCTGGATGAAGCGGCGCCGCTTTCCGCGCAGGTCGAAGAGCATGCCGTCAGCCTAGCTAGCGTCCCGCGCCGCGGGTCAGCCCCGGCCCTCCGCGGCGCGCGGAGGAGCGGCCTCGTCGGGCGGGCGGCCGAGCACCCGCGCGAGCAGGAGGCTGAACTCGAACAGCAGGATCAGCGGCAGCATCGAGATCAGCATCGTCACCGGGTCGGTGCCGGGCAGCAGCATCGCCAGCACGGCGATGATCAGGATCGCGTAGCGCCGGTTGCGGGCGAGCTGCTGGGGAGTCGTGATCCCGAGCCGCGTCACCGCAAGGACGCCGATCGGGATCTGGAACAGGATCCCGACCGCGATGCAGCTGAGCGCGAAGAAGCTGTAGTACTCGCGCGCCCGGACCTCGATGTTGAACTCCGACGCGTTGAAGTTCAGGAGGAACTGGGTTGCCGCCGGGATGACGACGAAGTACGCGAACACGACCCCGGCGACGAACAGGAACGGGACCATGAGCAGGAACGGCAGCACCACGCGCCGCTCCCGGTCCGAGAACGCCGGCAGCACGTACGCGTACAGCTGGTACAGCACGACGGGCATCGCGATCAGCAGGCCCCCGTAGACCGACAGGGTCAGCGTCGTCATGAACGGCTCGGTGACCCCAAAGGTGATCGGAACCAAGTCGCCGGGCAGGGGCTTGTTCGCGATGTCCAGCAGCAGGTCGTTCTGCCAGAAGCACAGCGCGGTGGCAACGAGCAGCGCGGCGACCGAGACGATGATCCGCGTGCGAAGCTCGTCGAGGTGCTCGACGAGGGTCAGGTGGTCGTCGAACTTGACAGCCCGATAGCGGGCCACCGTCTACTCAGTTCCTGCGGTCGCCGACGACCTCGCCCTGCACCGGCTCTTCCTCCGGCGTGGAGGACTCCTCCAGCTCGGCGCGCTTTGCGTCCGCCTCTTCCTTGTCGCGGTCACCCGTCACCGAGTTCTTGAACTCGCGGATGCCGCGACCCGCCGAGCGCCCCAGCTCCGGCAGCTTCTTGGGCCCGAAGATGATCAGGGCGATGACGAGGACGATCGCGATCTCGAGTGGTCCGATATTCGGCATCGCCTAAAGGGTACCGGGGTGCGCCGGTCGTGTTGATGGCTACTTGAAATTCAGGTGGAAACGGCTCGGCGTGGGCTCCGCCTGGCCCTGGTACTTGCTGCCCGCCTCGTCGCTGCCGTATGGGCGCTCGACCGGCGTGTCCATGCGCATAAACGAGATCTGCCCGATCGGCATCCCGTGGTAGACGGTGATCGGCAGGTTGGCGACGTTGGACAGCTCGAGCGTCAGGTTGCCCTCGAAGCCCGCGTCCACGAACCCGGCGGTGCTGTGGATCAGCAGGCCCATGCGTCCCAGGCTCGATTTCCCCTCCAGCCTCCCGACGAGGTCGTCCGGCAGGCGCACCCGCTCCAGCGTCTGGCCGAGGACGAACTCCCCCGGGTGGAGGATGAACGGCTCGTCCTCGTCGACCGTGACGAGCTCCGTAAGATCGTCCATCGGCTGGCGCACGTCGATGTACGGGTAGCGGGCGTTGTGGAAGACGCGGAACCGCCGGTCGACCCGCACGTCGACGCTCGACGGCTGTACCAGCGACGGATCGTAGGGGTCGAACGCAAGCCGTCCGGCGCCGATCTCAGCTCTGATCGTCCCGTCGCTGAGCACCATGGATGAGTCCAGTCTATTCCGCGCCGGCGGCGATTCCGCGCTGTTTCCGGCCGCTGGACTAAAGGCCCGGCGTCTGCGGCCGATAGGGGGAGGGATGAGTTTCCACGGTCAACCGGCAGGCCCGATCGAGGACGAGCCGTCGGCGCGTGGCGCGCAACTCGATCCGCTCGACTTCAGCGCCCCGCGTCCGAAGACGGAATCCAAGGGCGACGAGCTGCACGTGTGCAGGTCGTGCGGGTCCGACCTCGTGCACCCGATCGACTGGGCGCCGACCGACGACCTCGACTGGACCGTGCACCTGCGCTGCCCGGAGTGCGAGTGGATCGGCCACGGCATCTACAGCCAGCGGGTCGTCGACCGGTTCGACGTCGAGCTCGACCGTGGGACCGACATGCTGATCGAGGACCTGTCCCGTCTGACGCGCGCGAACATGGAGGACGAGGCCGAGCGCTTCACCGTCGCCCTCGCCGGCGACCACATCCTCGCCGAAGACTTCTAAGCTTCCACGTCGAGCGGGCGACCTAGGAGTAGCGCTCGACGACCCCGTCGGCGACGAGCGACAGCAGCTCGCGCTCCTCGCCCGACAGCCGCGCCGTGTCGAGCCGGCGCTTCGCGGCCTCGACCCGCTCCCGCGCCAGCTCGCGGACGGCCTCGGGCGCGCCCGTCGCGGCGATCCGATCGCACACCGACTCGGCGGCGCGCTCGTCGAGGCCGCGGAGGTCGAGCGGCGCGAGCTCCGGGTCTCGCTCGCGGGCGACGATCAGCGGCAGCGTGACCGTGCCGTCGAGGAGGTCGGTCCCCCGCGCCTTGCCGGTCCGCTCCGGCGGGCCGGTGACGTCGAGCACGTCATCGAGGAGCTGAAACGCGAGCCCGATCTCGCGCCCGAACGCCGCCAGCTGGGGCTCCTCCGCTGCTTCCTCCACCGCACGGCCGAGCACGCACGCGCACTCGAACAGCCGCGCGGTCTTCAGCCCGCAGCGCTCGAGGTAGCGCTCGCGCGTGATCGAGGCGTCGTACGCGTCGCGGCGCTGGGCCAGCTCGCCGAGCGCGAGCGCGACCGCGGTCGCGCTCAGCAACTCCACCTGGCGCTCGCCCCCGTTCGCTCCCAGCTCGGCGAAAGCGCGCGAGAACAACAGGTCCCCCGTCGCCACGGCGCGGTCCCTGCCCGACCGTGCGGCGACCGTCGGGACGCCGCGGCGCAGCGGCGCCGCGTCGAGGACGTCGTCGTGAACCAGCGTCGCCATGTGGACGAGCTCGACGGCGGTCGCGGCCCGGATCGCCGCCTCGCCGCCCGCCGGCCCCGCCGACAGGAGCACGAGCAGGGGCCGCAGCCGCTTGCCCCCCGCGGCCAGGGTGGCGCCCGCGTCGTCGGCGAGCGCGGGGCCGTGGCCGGCGGTCAGCGTGCCGAGGCGCTCCTCGACCGCCGCCATCCCGCGCGGAAGCCACGTCCCCGCCGCATCGAGCACGGAGGTGACCGGCGGCGGGACCGTCGACGGGCGGGGCATCGCTACCTCCGGGCCCCGCGGTGGATCGCGATGATCCCGCCCGCGAGAAGCAGCCAGCGGATGCGCTCGAACCCCTTCGCGTCCATGATCCCCGCGAGGCCCTCCGGGGACGGGAACCGCTTCACCGACTCGGGCAGGTACCTGTACGCGTCGCGGTCCCCCGCGACGGCGCCGAGCAGGGGGACGACGCGCTCGAACCACAGCGCGTGGAACCACGACAGCGGCGGCCGACGCGGCTGCGTGATCTCGAGGATCACCAACCGCCCGCCGGGCCGAAGGACCCGGGCCATCTGCGCGATCCCAACCTCGATGTCGGCGAGGTTGCGGACCCCGAACCCGACGGTGACGGCGTCGAACGAGTCGTCGTCGTACGGGAGCTCGAGCGCGTCCGCGCACTCGAACGTCGGCGCCGCCGCGCCCAGCGGCGCCGCCTTGGCCCGCGCCAGCTCGAGCATGCGCTCGGAGAAGTCGCATCCGGCCACGGTGCCCTCGGGGCCGCAGCGGCGACTGAGCTCGATCGCGAGGTCGCCCGTCCCGCAGCACACGTCGAGCGCGCGGTCCCCGGCGACGAGCTCGGCGCGGTCGGCCGCGAGCTCGCGCCAGCGGTGGTGCATGCCGGCCGTCATCGCCGTGTTCATGAGGTCGTACACCCCGGCGATGCGCTCGAACATCCCGCGCACCTGCGCCGCGAACTCGTCCGAGTCGCGCTCCGGGCGCTGCGCCGTCTCTGGGATCGTCGCAGTCAAATCACTGGATGTTCGCGCTCGGCCCACAATCAACTTCCCCGCCCACCCACACCCTTGCAGAGCCTCGCGCTCACAGGCCGAGAGTACTCGGCCATCCCGCCCCCGACCGCGCGATCTGCCTGCAGATCGCGCGCTATTGCAGGGAAGCGAGGAAGTCGATCAGGTCGCGCTTCTTCGCCGGCGGCAGGTCGGCGTACGACGGCATGATCCCCGGCCCGACCTCGAGCGAGCGCGCAATCGCCGCCCGCGGCAGCTTCTCGCCGATGTGGGTGAGGTCCGGCCCTGGCCCGGCGTTGCCGTTGTGCTCGAACAGGTGGCACGCGAGGCAGCCCGACTGCGCCGCCACCTCCTTTCCGGCCTCGTACTCCTTGGCGACCGTGAGCTCGATCTCGGTCGGGGACCCGGCCTGGGCGCCGAGGAACGTCAGGTAGGCCATCGCGACGATCGTCATGATCCCGGCCGTGGTCGCGATCGGCCGCCGCCCGGGGCGCCGCTCCGGTCCGCGGTCGTAGAACGGCAGCAGCAGGAGCAGCACCATCGCGATCGTCGGGATCCCGACGGTCGCGAGCGGCACGAGCTCCGGCGGCTTCAGCACCCGCAGAAGCTCGAACAGGAAGAAGAAGTACCACTCCGGGCGCGGGACGTACGTCGTCGTCGTCGGGTCGACCTTCGGGCCCTGCTCGGCGCCAAGCACAAGCGACAGCACGACGACGACGATCGTGACGACCAACGCCATCGCCGAGTCCTTCAGCACCGCGTAGGGGAAGAACGGCTTGCCCTTCTTCTTCAGGGCGTCGTACTCGAGCAGGTACTGCTCCTTCTCCGACGGCCTCATACCTGCTCCTTGCGCAGCGACTTCGGCCTCGCCTCGGCGCGCAGCCACGGCGGCGCCGTCGTCCCGAGCTTGACCACCAGGTACAGGTGGGCCCCGATCAGCGCGATGATCAAGCCGGGCACGAGCAGCATGTGGATCGCGTAGAAGCGCTGGATCGTCGTCGCGCCGACCTCCGGCCCGGCGCGCAGGAAGTCGGCCAGGTACGGGCCGACGTCGGGGCCTGTCGCGGTGATGTTGTTGGCGACCACGGTCGCCCAGTAGGAGCGCTGGTCGAACGGCAGCAGGTACCCGGTCAGGCCCATCACCAGGGTGAGGATCAGCAGCACGACGCCGATCACCCAGTTGAGCTCACGCGGGTACTTGTAGGCGCCGAAGAAGAACGTGCGCCCCATGTGGAGGAAGATCAGGATGATCATCACCGTCGCCCCCCACTTGTGCATCCCGCGCACGAACTCGCCGAGGAACACGTCGTTCGTCAGGTGGGTGACGGAGTCGTACGCCTCGGTCGGCGACGGCGTGTAGTACATCGCCAGGAACACGCCGGTGATCGCCTGGATCGTGAACGCGAACAGGGTCGCGGAGCCGAGCGTGTAGAACCAGTTCGTCCCCTTGGGGACCTTGCGGTACAGCATCCCGGTGAGGAAGCCGGTGGCGCCGGTTCGCTCGTCAACCCACCCGATGACGTCGGCCGGCGCGTCCTTGGCGCGCTCGATCGGGCCGCCGCCGTCGCCGGGGGCCTTCTCTCCGGGTGCCGGCGGCCGGCGCAGCGGAGTCGGGATCAGCGCCTGGGGGAACCTCATGATGATGAGCACCGAGCATCGGGCGCGAAGCGCCCGACTGCGAGGTCAGAGGCTGGTCCCGGTTGATTCATCACGGGGGCGGCGGCACCGACGGCCGCGGCGGGTAGATGTATTCCCAGATCCCACCCGTGAACTCACCCGGGTCGCGGGCGCGGACGGGATCGAGCTGCGAGGTGACGCTGTACCGCGGGCCGACCTCCACCTGTCCGCTCTGGACGCGGGTCTGGAAGCGATCGAGCGGGCGCACGGGCGGCCCGCCGATCACCTTCCCCTGGAAGTCGTACACGCCGCCGTGGCAGGGGCAGATGAAGTTCCCCGCCGCCTCGACGAAGCGCACCGGGCAGCCGGCGTGGGCGCAGCGGGTGGAGACGGCGACGAACTCGTTCGGGTCCTCGCCGAGGTCGGGGCTCCCGCGGCGCACGTAGCCGGTCGTCTTGCCCGTCTCGCCGATGTCCTCGACGATCGTGAACACGACCGGCTTGTAGGTGTCGGCGGTGAAGTCGTCCGGGGCGCCGACCGGCTCCCACAGGACCTCCTCCTCGTCGAGCACGGGGGCGAGCGCGAACCCCACCGCCGGCAGCACGATCGCGACGCCGGCGACGCCTCCGAGCGCCGCAGTGGCGCGCGTAAGTGCCGTCCGCCGGGTCATCGACTCGCCCTCGAAGTAGCCGGGCGGATCGGGGCGGGGCGGGGCGCCGTCGTCGCGCTTGTTTTCGGCGGCGTCAGCCAATTTCGTCGGGCCGGTCCTGGAAGGCCAAGCCTACCGAGTCGGCCGCGATCGTCAGCGCACCGTCGATTCCCTCGGCGGAGGCGCGGTCCCGCGCCGCGGCGAGCAGCGCGGCGCCCGGGTCGGCGCCATCCTCGCGGACGGCGGCCTTGGCGCCATCGTGGCGGTCTCCGCCTCCCGCGCCGACCGCGACCGTCGACGCGAGCCACAGCGCGCCGGCGACCGAGCCGCCGTCGCGCTGGGCGTGAAGCTGCGCCGAGAGGCTGATCAGGTCGGACAGCTCCCGCACCGCCTCGAGGTCCTCGAGCGCCGCGAGCCACTCGAGCCCGCGCGCGTACAGGTAGTCGCCCGCGAGCAGGGCGAGATCGCTGTCGGCGCCCACTACCACCCTCGGATCCGCGTAATGCAGCAGGTAGCCCTCGCGGATCGACTCGACCGCGAGCGCGTACTCGCCCGGCGCGGACGACGCCCGCGGCCCGGCCGCCACCAGCAACCCGAGCGCGGGCACGGCGTCCGTCTCGCGCACGTGCGGGGAGATCACCGAGTCCTCGGCGCGAAGCCGCTCGGCCAGCACGCCGAGCGCGCTCTCTGGGACGAGATCCGACATCGGCGCGCGAGATTACCCGGGCGACGCGGATCTAGACTCGGCACCTCCCATGTCCGAGCGCAACAAGGCCATCGCCCGGTCCGAGTTCGAGGTCTGGAGCACCGGCGAGCTCGACCGCATGCGGATCGAGATCGAGGATCAGGTCGCCGAGGGCGACAAGGTTGTCACGCGGTGGGTCGCGACGATGACGCACGAGGGGAGGCTGGGCGACGCCGAGCCGAGCGGCAACCGCGTCGCTCTCAGCGGCACGACGATCGAGCGCTTCGAGGATGGCAAGGTCGTCGAGTCGTGGCGCAGCATGGACACGCTGGGCTTGCTGCGCCAGATCGGCGCCCTGGGATGAGCGCGATCACCGATCTCTTCGCCGGTGTCCCGGTATCCGATCTCGACGCTGGCGTCGATTGGTACACGCGGTTCTTCGGACGACCCCCGGACATGCGGGTAGGGAAAGAGATGCTGTGGGAGATCGACGAGCACGCCTGGCTCTTCATCGAGCCGAACGCGGCCCACGCGGGCGCAGGCCGAATCACCCTCTCCGTCACTGAGCTCGACGCACTCCTCCAGCGCCTGGCCACCCAGGGCATCGAGCACGAACCGATCGAGACCTACTCGAACGGCGTCCGCCACGTGAACCTCCCCGATCCGGATGGGAACATGATCGCGTTCGCCGAGCCGCCCGACGCCTGATCCGCTCCAGATCGTCGGTCACGGTCACGCAGCCGTGAACGCCTCGTCGAGGGCCTCCCCCGCGATCTCGATCGTGCGGTCGATCGCCGCCTCGTCGTGGGCGAGCGAGACGAACCACGCCTCGAACTGGGACGGCGGCGGGTACACGCCGCGCTCCAGGAGCGCGCGGCAGAAGCGGGCGTGGGCGTGGAGGTCGCACGCCGTCGCCGCGGCGAAGTCGCCCACCGGCTCGGGGCTGAAGAACACGGTCAGCAGCCCGCACAGCGACGCGACCTGCACCGGCCGCTCCTCGGCGGCGTCGCGAAGCCCGGCCGCGAGCCGACCGGTCAGCGCCCCGAGGCGCCCGTACGCCGAGGCGTCGAGCCGGACGAGCGTGGCAAGCCCCGCGGCGACCGCGAGCGGGTTGCCCGACAGCGTCCCCGCCTGGTACACGTCGCCGGCCGGCGCCACCCGCTCCATCAGCTCGCGGCGGCCGCCGTACGCGGCCGCCGGCAGCCCGCCGCCGAGCACCTTTCCGATCACGGTCAGGTCAGCGTCGACGGCGTACAGCTCTTGGGCGCCGCCCCGCGCGACCCTGAAGCCGGTGATCACCTCGTCGAGGACGAGCAGCGCGCCGTGCTCGTCGGCCGCGGCCCGCAGCAGCTCGAGGAACCCCTTGCGAGGCTGGACGACGCCCATGTTCGCGGGCACGGGCTCGGCGATGATCGCGGCGACCGGGCGCTCGGCGAGCGCGGCGCGCAGCGCCTCGGGGTCGTTCCACGGCACGACAATCGTGTCCGCCGTCTGCGCCTCGGTCACCCCGGGGCTCGCGGGCAACCCGTGGGTGGCGAGGCCCGAGCCCGCGTCGGCGAGCAGGCCGTCGACGTGGCCGTGGTAGGCGCCGGCGAACTTCAGCACCGCGTCGCGCCCGGTTGCGGCGCGCGCCAGCCGGAGCGCGCTCATCGTCGCCTCGGTCCCCGAGTTGACCATCCGCGTCATCTCGACGGACGCAAACCGCTCCGCGACCTCGCCGGCGAGCGCGACCTCGCCTCCGGTCGGCGCGCCATAGCTCGTGCCGCGGCCCGCCGCCGCGCGCACCGCCTCGACCACCGCGGGGTCGGCGTGACCGAGGATCAGCGGGCCCCAGGAGCACACGTAGTCGAGGTAGCGGTTGCCGTCGACGTCGATCAGCTCGGCGCCCTCGCCTCGGTCGACGAAGATCGGGTCGCGGCCGATCGCGCGCATCGCTCTTACGGGTGAGTTGACTCCACCGGGAAGGAGAGCCAACGCTCGGCGGTAGAGCTCCTCGGAGGTGTAGGTCAAGTTGCTGGTCGCTCGTTGCTCGTTGCTCGAGCTACGAGCCACTAGCTACGAGCAACCCGTCCATGCTCCGCTTCCCACTGCGCGTAGTCCTCCGTGAAGTACCGCAGCCGCACCTTCTTGTACTCGGTCGACGAGTACAGGACGGCGCGATCGTCGCCGTGCAGGCCGTGCTCGTCGGCGATCCGGTCGAGGATCGCGTCGCACTCCTGCTTCGAGCGGCCGTGGGCCATCGTGAACACGCTGTACGGCCAGTCGCGGTACGTGGGGCGCTGGTAGCAGTGCGAGATCCCCCGCACCGCCGCCATCCGGCGCCCGGTCTCGAGCACCCGGTCCTCGGGCACCCGCCAAACGCCCATCCCGTTGGCCGAGAACCCGGCGCGCCGGTGGTAGAGGATCGCGGCGACCCGGCGCAGGAGCTTGCGGTCGACCATCCCCCGCAGGTGGTCGAGGAACGCGTCGGTGGTCATGCCCACCTCGGCCGCGGCGTCGTCGTAGGGGCGGTCGACGACCCGCATCGCGCCCTGCAAGGCGCGGATCACGGCGACGTCGCGGTCGTCGTACGGCTGCCGCCCGAGCTCGCGCGGCGGGGCGGCGTCGACCTCGGCGGCGAGTGCCTCGGTGCCGCGCTCCATCTCCAGGTTCATGTTGATCTTGAACAGGACGAGCGTCGGCAGCTGGCGGATCGACTCGGCGCCGGTCAGACGGTGGAGCACGTCGAGCGTGCCTTCGAGCCCCAGCTCCGAGTCCGGGGGCGTCGCGATCGTGAACCAGAGGTTGAACTCGTGCGTGCGGAGGTAGTTGTGGGACACGCCGGGGTGCGAGTTGATGATCCGCGCCGCGCGCTGGGGATGCTCGGAGTCGACCTTGGCGGCGACGAGCATCGAGCTGTAGCCGAGCGCGCGCGTGTCGAAGATCGGCGTGATCTCGCGGATG
>DATAFB010000042.1:0-14976 GCA_036257695.1 Solirubrobacterales bacterium
CGCCGTCGACCTGCAGGTCGGCGCGGCGCTGACCGCCGCCGACCGCGTGCGCGAGCTCGTCAAGCCGTGGCAGCAGCGTCAGACCGCGGAGCGTGAGCTCAAGAGCATCCGCCATCAGGTCACCCGCGAGGTGAACAAGGCCGAGCGCCGGGGCGGGACCGCGCGCCGCCGCTTCACGCAGCGCGCGCGCCGCACGCGAAACCGCGTCGAGCGCCAGGTCAACCAGCGGCGCCGCAGCGTCGAGACCGGCGTCGAGCGGAACCGGCGCAGGGCGGAGCAGCGGCTGAGGACGGCGCGGACCCAGCTCGGCGAACGGGTGCCGCTCGTCTAGCAGCGCTTAGCCCGGGGCGCCGAGAGAGGCGGCGCGCCCGGAGGGATCTGCACGCCCCAACGGCGGGCAGAAGCAGCAACCTCTCCTCCCGACCGGCGGGCCCCCGCAAGGCCCGCCGGTCTTGGTTTCGGCGTCTGCCACAATTGGGACGTGCCCACGAAGGAGCAGATCACCGAGCGCCTGCGCGAGGTCATCGACCCGGAGCTGCGACGCTCGATCGTCGACCTCAAAATGGTGCGCTCGATCGAGATCGCCGAAGGCGGTCGCATCTCGGTCGTCGTCTCGCTGACGACGCCGGGCTGCCCGATCCGCAACCACTTCCAGCAGGCGGTCGCGCAGCGCGTTTCGGAGCTCGACGGGGTGAGCTCGGTCGAGGTCGGATTCGACGTCCTCAGCGACAGCGAGAAGGCGGGCCTGCGCCAGACGCTCGGCCGCCAGCGCCTGCCGCAGGGGGCGCTCGCCCAGGTCAAGAACGTGATCTGCGTCGCCTCGGGCAAGGGCGGCGTCGGCAAGTCGACGATGACCGCGAACCTGGCCTCGGCGCTCCACGCCGAGGGCGAGTCCGCCGGCGCGCTCGACTGCGACGTGTACGGGTACTCGATCCCGCGCATGCTCGGGGTCAATCGCAAGCCGGAGGTCTCGCCGCAGCGCAAGATCCTCCCGCTCGAGGCCGCGTCGGGGGTGAAGGTGATGTCGATCGGCTTCTTCCTCGAGGAGGACGCGGCCGTGGTGTGGCGGGGGCCGATGCTCCACAAGGCGATCCAGCAGTTCCTCGAGGACGTCGACTGGGGCGAGCTCGACTACCTGCTGCTCGACCTGCCGCCCGGCACCGGCGACGTGTCGATGACGCTGGCCCAGCTGCTGCCCCAGGCGAAGATCCTGATCGTCACCACCCCCCAGCCCGCCGCGCAGTCGGTGGCGCGCCGCGCCGCCGAGATGGCGGCCAAGGTCGACCTCGAGGTGCTGGGCGTGATCGAGAACATGTCCGGCTTCACCACGCCGGACGGGGAGCGGTTCACGATCTTCGGCGAGGGCGGAGGCCAGCGGCTCGCCGACGAGCTCGACGTGCCCCTGCTCGGCAAGGTCCCGCTCCAGGAGGAGCTGCGCGAGCACGCCGATAGCGGCTCCCCGCTCGCGATCGCCGACCCGGATGCTCCCGCGTCGCAGGCGATCAGGGCTGCGTCGCGCGGGATCGTCGCCGCCACCCCGCAGGAGCTTCCCGTGATGCAGGCCCCGCCGCCGGCCGCTGCGCCGGCCGCGGCGCCGGCGGGCGGAACCGAGCTCCCGGTCGTCCAGGCCGGCGGCGGCTAGCGCGCGCTACGCGCTCTTGTAGTAGTCCGCGTTGATCTGCGTGTACTTCGCCCACTCGTCGGGGAGCTGGTCCTCGGCGAAGCACGCGTCGACGGGGCACGCCTCGACGCACGCATCGCAGTCGATGCACTCGTCGGGGTCGATGTAGAGCTGCTCCTGGTTCTCGTAGTCGGGCTCGTCGGGGGTGGGATGGATGCAGTCGACGGGACAGACCTCGACGCACGAGTTGTCCTTCTCGCCGATGCAGGGTTCCGCGATGACGTAGGTCATGCCGTTGGGCCTCGTCCGGGTTCTCTGGGGATCCAGCCAATCCCGCCCGCCGGGCATCCCGGTCAAGCGGACGGCAAATTGTAGGCGAACGAGGAGTCCGATCGAACGTCATGAGAGGCACCACTAGAGTGGCCGCGTGATCGCGATCACCGGCGCGACCGGAACCGTCGGCAAGGCGCTGCTGTCCCAGTTCCTGGACGACGGCCGCACAGTCCGCGCGCTCGTCCGCGACCCGCGCCGGCTGGGCCCGTACAGGGTCCGGGTGCAGCTCGCGTTCTCGGATCTCGGCGACCCCCACGGGCTGCGCCACGCCCTGCGCGGCGCCGACAGCGTGATCCATCTCGCCGCCACGATCCGCGACCAGCCGCCGCGCCGGATCGAGGAGGTCAACGGCCTCGGGACGCTGCGGCTGCTGCGCGCCGCCGAGCGCGCCGGTGTGGAGCGGTTCGTGTTCTTCTCCGCCCTCGGCGCGACGCCGTTTCAGCGCACGCGGTTCTTCCGCTCCAAGGCGCTCGCCGAGCGCGGCGTGCGCGAGTCCCCGCTGCGGACGACGATCTTCGCGCCGTCGATCGTCTACGACCGCGACGACCCGTGGGTGAGGCTGATGCGGCGCCTGGCGCTGCTCCCGGTGTTGCCGGTGTCCGGGTCGGGGCAGGCGCGCTACCAGCCGATCTGGGCCCACGATGTGGCGCGATGCGTGGTCGCCTCGCTGGAGGATCGCGACGACGCGCGCTACGAGCTCGCCGGCCCGGAGACGCTCAGCTACGAGCAGATCGCGCGGCTGATCGCGGCGGCCGCCGGCCGCCACCGTCCCGTCGTCCACGTGCCGCTGCCGCTCGTCCGCTCGGGGCTGATGTGGCTGCGGCGAGTGTTCGGGGAGGCTGTGTTCGCCACCTGGGAGGAGGCCGAGCTGATGGAGATCCCGATGCTGTCGTCGCGCGGCGCCGCGGACGCCGAGGCGCTCGGGGGGGCGCCGAGGGGGATGCGGGACGTGCTCTAGCTGCGGGCGCGTCCCGGGTTCTCGAGCGGGGCGCGGCGTCACCGTCGCCGCTCACTCCGGGCTCATCCGGATGCGGCTCGAGCAGCGGGTCGCCGGGGTCTGGCGAACCGCTGGGTGCTCCAGCGGCGGCGCGGGCCGGCTGAGGCATGAACGCGAAGGGCCCGGCCGAGGCCGGGCCCTTCGTACGACTGCGTGCTGAGGCCGACTACATCATCCCGCCCATGTCGGGCATGCCGCCTCCGCCGGGCATCCCGGCCGGCTCCTTCTCCGGCGGCTCGGCGACGATCGCCTCGGTGGTGAGGATGTTCTTGGCGATCGAGGCGGCGTTCTGGAGCGCCGAGCGGGTGACCATCGTCGGGTCGATCACGCCGTCGGCGACCAGGTCGCCGTACTCGCCGCTCTCGGCGTTGAGGCCCTCGCCGGGCTTCAGGCCGCGGATCTTCTCCACGACCACCGAGCCCTCGAAGCCCGAGTTGTCCGCGATCTGGCGGATCGGCTCCTCGAGCGCCCGGCGCACGATCTCGGTGCCGGTAGCCGCGTCGGGCTCGAGCCCGCTGGAGTCGACCGCATCCTGGGCGTTGAGCAGCGCCACGCCGCCGCCCGGCACGATGCCCTCCTCGAGCGCCGCCCGGGTGGCCTGGAGCGCGTCCTCGACCCGGTGCTTCTTCTCCTTCAGCTCCGTCTCGGTCGCGGCGCCCACCTTGACGACGGCGACGCCGCCGGCCAGCTTGGCCAGCCGCTCCTGGAGCTTCTCGCGATCGAAGTCGGAGTCGGTGTTCTCGATCTCCTGGCGGATCTGGTTGATCCGGCCCTCGATCTCCTTCTTCTCGCCGGCGCCGTCGATGATCGTCGTCGTGTCCTTGGTGACGACGACCCGGCGGGCCTTGCCGAGCTGGCTGAGCTGGGTGTTCTCCAGCTTCAGCCCCATCTCCTCGGTGATCACCTCGGCGCCGGTGAGGACCGCGATGTCCTCGAGCATCCGCTTGCGACGATCGCCGAATCCCGGCGCCTTGACCGCGACGCCGGTGAACGTGCCGCGGAGCTTGTTGACCACGAGGGTGGCGAGGCTCTCGCCCTCGACGTCCTCGGCCACGATGACGAGCGGCTTGCCGCCCTGCATCACCTGCTCCAGCACCGGCAGCATGTCGCGCACCGAGCCGATCTTCTGGTTCACGATCAGGACATACGGATCCTCGAGCACCGCCTCCATGCGGTCCTGGTCGGTGATCATGTACGGGGAGATGTAGCCCTTGTCGAACTGCATCCCCTCGGTGAACTCGAGCTCCATGCCGAAGGTCTGGCCCTCCTCGACGTTGACGACGCCGTCCTTGCCAACCTTCTCGATCGCGTCCGCGATCACGTTGCCGATCTCGTCGTCGGCGGCGGAGATCGCCGCCACGCGGGCGATCTGGTCCTTGCCCGCGATCTCCTTCGACTGCTTGTCGCGCAGGTTCGAGACCACCTGCTCGACGGCCGTCTCGATCCCGCGGCGCAGGCCGAGGGGGTTGGCGCCGGCGGCGACGTTCTTGAGCCCACTGTGCACCATGACCTGGGCGAGCAGCGTCGCGGTCGTGGTGCCGTCGCCCGCGACGTCGTTGGTCGCCGTCGCTACCTCGCGCACGAGCTGTGCGCCCTGGTTCTCGAACACGTCCTCGATCTCGATCTCGCGGGCGATCGTCACCCCGTCGTTCGTGATCGTGGGCGCGCCGAACTTCTTGTCGAGGACGACGTAGCGGCCCTTCGGGCCGAGGGTCACCTTGACCGCGTCGGCCACGGAGTCGACCCCCGTCTGAAGGGCGGCCCGCGCCTCCTCGTTGTACTTCAGCTCCTTGTGAGCCATGTGTCTTCGTTCCTCCTGTGTCTAATTTTGGTGAGCTGGCGGGTCACTCGACCTTGGCCAGGACGTCGGACTCCCTCAGCACGAGCAGGTCCTCTCCGTCGACCGTGATCTCGGTGCCGCCGTACTTGCTGTACAGGACCTCGTCGCCCTCGCCGACGTCGAGCGGGATGCGCTTGTCGCCGTCCTCGTCCCACTTGCCTTCGCCGACGGCGAGGACCTTGCCCTTCTGCGGCTTCTCCTTCGCCGTGTCGGGGAGGACGATGCCGCTGGCAGTCGTCTCCTCCTCCTCCGTTGCCTGGACGATCACGCGATCGCCAAGGGGCTTCAGATTCATCGATTACCTCCGTCCAAGAGTCATGCCCGTCGCGGCTCCGCTTCGCGTCCGCGCGCGACCGGCAACTGCAGGGATTGTCGTGTTGCTTCGTCTGGTGCTGCGCTTGGCACTCTAACGGCGAGAGTGCCAGAGGATGATTGAAGTGTAGCCGCCCCCGCGCGGCTGTCAACCCTGATCTAAGCGGATCCCGCTTAGATCTTCCGGCGCGGGACCACGGCGCCGCCGGCGGCGGCCAGCAGGGTCGCGCCGAGCAGGCGCGAGAGCCCGTCGGCCCCGTTGCGCATCACGTGGTCGTGGTTCCAGGCGAAGATCGGGCGCGCGACCGGGGCGAGGAGGTTCATCCACGGCCGCGTCGTGCGCACGTCCCACTCGTACAGGACGGCGGTGGCGCCGTTCGACTCGAACAACCGCCACCGACCGGTGCCGGCCAGCTCCCCCGAGGCCGCGCCCTCGAGCAGGTTGGGGCGCTCGATCCGGGTCGTGCGCATCTCGAACTCGAGCTCGTACGGCAGCTTGCTCTTCCACGTGTAGCGCGCGACCTGGCCCGACCCGTCCTCGCCAGCGGGTTGCAGCTCTACGACGCGCTCGACCCCACGCCACCACTCCGGCCACCGCTCGGCGTCGTAGATCGCGTCCCATACGCGATCGATCGGCGCCCCCAGGCACCACGTGGTCAGGAAGCGGTACTCGCTCACCTACCTGCTCCTACGGGTGGCTCGTATGTGCGGATTAGTTTGGCGAGGGCGGCTCGCCGTTCCCGAACCCGGGACCCGGGGGCTCGACGATGCGCGAGAAGCGGATCACCGTCACCGTGTCGTCCGGAGCGATCTTGCGGCCGTAGATCTGCTCCAGGAAATGGACCGTCTCGTCGAGGCGGCGGAACTCGGGGTTGTCGTGCTCGATGTCACGCGGCGACAGGTCGCTGAGCCGCTTCACCTCGACATCGTCGACCACCGCCGAGAAGATCTTCTGCCGCGGCCCGTGCCGGTAGCCGACCGTCACCCAGACCATCTGGCCGCGCGTGTACTTGGACGACTTGTCGCCCAGCCGGATCGTCGCGGTCTTGCGGCCGCGCTTGAGCTGGTCGATGAAGACCGGCGAGTAGAAGTTGAGGACGAAGATTCCGCCGCTCATGGCGACACGAGCCTAACCTGATCCTCTGCGCCGCAAAAGGGCGCGGCGGCTCACAGTCGCCATCGCCCGACGCCGCGCTCCTCGAAGCCCTCGCGTCCGATCAGTGGCACGAACCGGCACGCCCCGAGCGACCTGCGCTCGAGCCCCCGGCCAGTCCGCGGGTCCACGTCCTCGTCCACGCGCGTGAACCGGGTCAGCATGTCCGCGCCGTCGGCGGCGATCGGCACGACCAGGCGCCCGCCCACCGCGAGCTGCTCGATCAGGCTCGGGGGAGCACCCGGGGCGGTCGCGTGCACCGCGATCCCCTCGTAGGGCGCGCGCTCCGGGTACCCGCCGCTGCCATCCGAGACGACGACCTCGACGTTCGCGATCCCGAGCTCGCTCAGCGTCCGCCGCGCATCGGCGGCCAGCTCCTCGATGCGCTCGATCGTGATCACCTCGGCAGCGAGCCGGGCCAGCACGGCGGCGGAGTAGCCGGATCCGGTCCCGATCTCGAGCACGCGCTCGTCGCCTTCCAGCTCCAGCGCCTGGCAGATCGCGGCCACGATCCACGGCTGCGAGATCGTCTGCCCGTAGCCGATCGGCAGCGCCGAGTCAGCGTACGCGCGCCGGCGCTCGGGCTCCGGGACGAACAGCTCCCGCGGCACTGCGGCCATCGCCGCGAGGACGCGCTGATCCTCGATCCCTCGGCGGCGGAGCTGGCGCTCGACCATGGTCTCGCGCTCCGCGGCGAAATCCGGCGCCCGCGCCATCGGGGCTCAGAAGATGTACGCGCGCAGGCGGCGCGGTTCGATTACGGTGACCCGCCCACGGCCGACCTGGACGACCCCGGCGCGCTCGAGCACGGCGAGGAACCGGCTCACGCTCTCGCGGGAGGTGCCGGCGAGTTGCGCGAGATCGGCCTGCGTCATCCGGATCGTCACCCCGTCGCGACCCTGGAGCGGCGTCTCCTCGGCGATCAGCTGCGATAGCACCCCCGCGACCCTGCTCGGCACCGTCTGGAACGACTGGCGGGCGATGCGCTCGTTCGCCTCGCGCAGCCGGCGGGTGAGCGCGGTGACGAGCTTGACGGTGATCTCGGAGCTCGACTCGAGCAGGCGGCGGACGTCGGCGGCGGGAAGCGCCACCAGCTCCGACTCGGTCAGGGCCTCGACGCTCGCAGAGCGCGCCTCGCCGTCGAGCATCGCGAGCTCGCCGAAGATGTCCCCGGGGCCGAGCGTCGCGAGCGCGATCGCGCGGCCGTCGGGATGCTCCCGCGTGACCCGGAGGTCGCCGCTGCGCACGATGTAGCACGCGTCGCTGTGATCGCCCTCGTGGAACACGCGCACCCCCTTCGGGTACGAGCGCGACACCGCGACGCGCGAGATGCTCTCGAGCTCCTCGCGCGACAGCTCGGAGAACAGCGGCACGCCCTTGAGCAGGGCGACATTGGGGTGCTGGTCTCCCTCCACGGCAGGATTATCCCCCCGCGGGCGCCGGTGGCGCTAGGGCTTCAGCCTGCGCCCCGTGGAGAAGAGGTACTGGGACCATGCGACTACCGCGGCGGCGATCCCGGTGGTAACGGCGAACGACAGCCAAACGCTGACGTCGCTGACACCGAGGAACCCGTAGCGGACGGCGTTGACGACGTAGAACAGCGGGTTCGCGTGCGACAGCTGCTCCCACGGCGGCGGCAGGATCTCGACCGAGTAGAACACGCCGCCGACGAAGGTCAGCGGCAGGATGACGATGTTGTTGATGAACGTGTGGTGGTCGAACGTCTCGGCGTAGATCCCGACGACGACACCGAGGGCGCCGAACAGCGTCACGAGCAGCAAAACGGCCGCCGCGAGCGCGAGCGGGCGCTCGACCGGGGCGCCGGTCAGGGGTACGGCCAGCGCCGCGAGTGCGAGCCCGATCAGGGTCGCCCGGAAGCCGCCGCCGACGGTCAGCCCCAGATTCATCTGCCACGGCCGCATCGGCGCCGCGAGCACGTCGTCGATGTAGCGATCGCTGCGGGCCTGGAAGATCGAGCTCGAGTTGTTCGAGTACGCCGCCTGGGCCATCGCCATCGCGATCAGCCCCGGGACGATGAAGACCTCGTACTCGAACCCCGACACCTCGCGGATCCTCGTCCCCAGCGACAGGCCGAAGACGAGGATGAAGAGGAGCGACGACACGACCGGCGCCAGCATCGTCTGCGTCCACAGCTTCGACACCCGCAGGCACTCGCGCGCCGCCAGCCACAGCAGCCCGCGCCACGGCTCCGGCCGCGTGCTCATGCGACCGCCTTCAGGTACACGTCCTCGAGCGTCCGGGCGCCGAACTGCCGCTTCAGCCCCTCGGGGGTGCTGCGGGCGACGATCCCGCCGCCCGAGATCAGCGCGATGTCCTCGCACAGCGCCTCGGCCTCCTCGAGGTAGTGGGTCGTCAGCAGGATCGTCGCGCCGCGGCTGTGCAGCCGGCGGATGTAGCGCCACAGCTCCCGGCGCAGCTCGATGTCGACCCCGGCCGTCGGCTCGTCGAGGATCACCAACCGCGGCTCGTGCAGCAGCGCCCGCGCCAGCAGCAGCCGGCGTCGCATGCCGCCCGACAGCTTCGGGGCCCGCACGTCGGCCTTCGCGCGGAGGTCGAAGACGTCGATCATCTCCTCGGCGCGCTCGGCCGAGCGCCGCCTCGTCATCCCGTAGTAGCCGCCGTGGTAGAGCAGCGCCTCGCGCACGCTGAGGAAGCGGTCGAGGTTCGGGTCCTGCTCGGCGAGCCCGACCGTGCGGCGCGCCTCGAGGCTCGAGGCGGGCCGGCCGAAGACGAGGATCTCTCCCTCGGTGACGCGGATCAGGTTGCAGATCGCGTTGATCAGCGTCGTCTTGCCGGCGCCGTTGGGCCCCAGGAGGCCGAAGAACTCCCCGGCCGGGACGTCGAGGTCGAGGTCGTCGAGCGCCAGCGTCCCGTCGTCGTAGCGCTTGGTCAAACCCTTGATCGACAGCGCGGGGGGTTCTTCGGCCATCCTCAGAGCGTACGAGGACGGCAGCGCGCGGGATGTGCCTCAGCGTGGCTGCCAGACACCGGTGCCGCTCGCGCCACCGGTCACGCCTGGCAGCCGGGGCACCAGTAGGTCGCCCGGGCGGCGTCTCCCTGCCTTCGCGAGCGGATCGCCGTGCCGCAGCGGGGGCACGGCGCGGAAGCGCGGCGATAGACGTGTCTCGCCCGCCGCGAGCCCTCGACGCCCTCCCGCATCAGCAAGCGCGCCTCGGCGCACACGCGGACGAGCTCATCCTCGCCGATTTCGGCGAGCGGTCGCCAGGGGCTCACGCCGGCGGTGAAGCACGCCTCGCTCTTGTAGACGTTGCCGATGCCCGCAACCACCCGCTGGTCGAGCAGCGCCTCGCCAAGCGTCCGGTCCCCACCGGCGGCGTGGAGCGCCGCAGCCCCGAGCGTTGGGGTGAAGCCCGGCGCCAGCACGTCGGGGCCGAGCGACGCCAGCGTGGCGTTGCTCCGCAGGCGCGCGTCGTCGACGAGCGCCAGCCGCGAACCTCCGAACTGGACCGCATGCGCGCTTGGTGTCGACAGGACCAGCCACGCCGAGCGCCTCGGCCTGTGCCATCGCTCCCCGCGTCCGTACACGTGCCACGCCCCGCTCATCCCGAGGTGGCAGTGGACGATTGCGTCCGGCCCGAACCTCAGCAGCAGATGCTTCCCGCGCGCCTCCGCCCGCTCGAGCACGCGCCCCACGAGCCGCGCGGGTGCGGCGTTGACCCGCCCGCGAGCGTTGGGAGTGCTCGCGCCGGTCAGCGGCACTCCGCGCAGCGCTGCGTCGAGGCGGCGGGCGGCGCGGTGGACGACGTCGCCCTCGGCCATCCTGTCAGGCGGACGCCACCAGCCTGCGCGGCTGCCGCGAGAAACCCGCCTCGATCAGCGTCGCCTCGAGCCCCGATCCGATCACGGGCTCGCCGTCGACACGCTCGATCGCGAGCCGCGGCAGCACGCCCTCGCCGGCGGCGTCCGCGAGCGCGCCGAGGGCGTCGGCGAGCGCCTCGGGGTCGAGCTCGGCGAGGCGGAGCACGCCGCGGCCGCCGCGCTCGACGTAGATCAGCGGCTCGCCGTCGCGCAGCAGCACGTACGCGCCCGGGGAGCGGCTCGGGCGCCGACCGCCCTCGCGCTTCGGCCACGCCAGCGACGCCCCGTACGGGTTCGCCGGGTCGGTCGCCGCCAGGGCCAGGTAGCCGCCGTCGGGCTCCGGCAGCGAGCGCAGCCGCTCGACGGCGCCCGGGATCGCGAACTGGGCGCCGCCGAGACCCTCGACAAAGTAGCCGCGGCGGGCGGTGCCGAGCATCTCGAGGTTGGACAGCTCGCCGTACAGGGTCGCGAAGCCACCCGGGATCCCCTCCGCGACGACGGTCTCGCGGGGCACGATCCCGTACCGCTCCAGCATCAGCTCGGCCTGGGCGCGCTGGCGCGGCCCGACGCCGGGGGAGCCCTCGAACAGCGGCGCGGTCAGCGACCACCGCCCCTGGACGGCCTGCCCGGTGGCGGCGCGGCGGCCCGCGAACCGGCGACCGCGTGCGCGCTCGGCCCGCTGCACTGCGCTCAGCCTCCGCGCGCGAAGCGGGGCGAAGGCGTCGTTCGTCGCCTCGCCGGCCCACGCCAGGTCCCACAGCGCCGCGTGCAGCTCCTCCGCCGCGACGTCGAGGTCCGAGACGAGATCGATCCAGAAGCACGGCCGCGCCGCGAGCAGCTCGCGGATCGCGTCGTGGACCTCTCCCTGGGGCGGGTCGAGCTTCGCGTTCGCGGGCGGCGGTCCCGCGAGCCGCACGTCCTCGCGGAAGTACAGCGCCACACGCCCGCCGGTCCGGCCCAGGGCGCCCGCCCCGATCCACACCACTTCGCCGCCGGTGCACAGCTCGTCGAGCCACGACGCCGAGTAGGCGCCGATGCGCCGCGGCAGCACGTCGCGCTCCCACACCTCGGGGGTCAGCGCCACGCCCTGGAGCGGCACCAGCGCCTCGCGCAGCCGGTCCGGCCCCGCCCCTCCGGGACGATGCGCGTCGACGTTCTGCCAGCTGGGCAGGAAGCGCGCCAGCTCGCGCTGGTCGGCGGCCTCGACCTCGCGCCGCAGGTGGGCGAGGCTGGCGCGGCGCAGCCGGCGCAGCACCTCGGGGTCGCACCACTCACGCTCGCTCCCGCCCGGGAGCAACTCGCCGCGGACGAGCTCGTTCCCGGCCTCGAGCTCGCGCAGTGCCGCCCCAGGATCGACCCCGTAGCGAGCCGCCGGCTGCGAGGTCGGGAACGGGCCATGGGAGCGCGCGTAGCGGCGCAGCAGCGCCGGCATCGCGTCGGGCACCGGCTCCAGGAACGAGTCGGGCAGCCCCGCCGGGGGCGGGACCCCGAGGGCGTCCCGGTACAGCCCGGCGTCCTCGGTCGCGATCCATCGGTCCTCGCGCCGCACCCGCACCCGCGCGGCGCGGCGCTCCGCCTCCAGCTTCGCCAGCATCGACGCCGCCGAATAGCCCTCGGCGACCCGCTCGCCGCACTCGGCCTCGGTCAGGTCGCCGACCCGCCGCAGGACCTGGTGTAGGGCGTCGCGGTCGCGCGCCCGCGCCTGCTCGGTGCGGTGCTGGAGCGAGTCCTCGACCTCGCGCAGCGCCTCGGGGTCGATCAGGTCGCGGAGCTCGTCCTGTCCGAGCAGCTCGCGGAGCAGGTCGCGGTCGAGCGCCAGCGCCGCCGCGCGCCGCTCCGCGTTCGGGGTGTCCCCCTCGTACATGTAGGTGGCGACGTAGTCGAACAGCAGCGAGGAGGCGAACGGAGACGCCGTCGGCGTCTCGACTTCGACCAGCGTGATGCGGCGCGAGGCGAGGTCGCGCAGGAGCCGGTCGAGCGCTGGCAGGTCGAGCACGTCGCGGAGGCACTCGCGATACGTCTCGAGCACGAGCGGGAAGCGGGGAAAGTCGCGCGCGACCTCGAGCAGGCTCTGGGACTTGAGGCGCTGCTGCCACAGCGGCGTCCGCTTGCCCGGGTAGGCGCGCGGGATCAGCAGCGCCCGGGCGGCGTTCTCGCGGAAGCGGGCGCCGAACAGCGCCGAGCCGGAGAGCTCGCGCACGACGAGGTCCTCGAGCTCGTCGGGCTCGATCAGCACCAGGTCCGCTGGGGGGGGCTGGTCGGCGTCGGGAAGGTGGATCACGATCCCGTCGTCAGACCAGATCGCGTCGGCCTCGAGCTCATGCTCGTCGCGGATCTTCGCGGCGAGCGCCAGCCCCCATGCGGCGTGGACGCGGCCCCCCCACGGCGACAGCACGCACAGTCGCCAGTCGCCGATCTCGTCGCGGAACCGCTCGACGACGATCGTCTCGTCGGAGGGGACGACCCGCGTCGCCGCCTGCTGCTCGCGCAGGTAGGCGACGAGGTTGGTCGCGGCGAGGCGGTCGAGGTCGTAGTCCTTCGCCAGCTTCGCGGGCTTCGCCGACACCGCCTCGCGGGCGAAGGCGCCGATCGCGCGCCCGAGCTCGGCCGGGCGGCCGACGCCGTCGCCGCGCCAGAACGGGACCGCGCCCGGCGTCCCCGGGGCCGGCGTCACGATCACCCGGTCCCGGGTGATCTCCTCGATCCGCCACGTCGTCGCGCCGAGCAGGAAGGTCTGGCCGGGGCGCGCCTCGTACACCATCTCCTCGTCGAGCTCGCCGACCCGGCGGCCGTCGGGCAGGTGGACGCCGTACAGGCCGCGATCGGGGATCGTGCCGGCGTTGGTGACGGCGAGCTGGCGGGCGCCCTTGCGGCCGCGAATCGTGCCCTGGGCCCGGTTCCAGGCCAGCCGCGGGCGCAGCTCCGCGAACCGATCGGACGGGTAGCGGCCGTCGAGCATGTCGAGCACGTTCTCGAGCTGCTCGCGCGACAGCTCCGAGAACGGCTCCGTCGCCGTCACAAGCCTCTCGACCTCGTCGACGTCCCACTCGTCGGTCGCCGCCATCGAAACGAGGTGCTGCGCGAGTACGTCGAGCGGGTTGCGAGGGATCACCGTCTCCTCGATCTCGCCGCCGCGCATGCGCTTGGTGACCACCGCGCACTCGAGCAGGTCGGCGCGGAACTTGGGGAAGATCCTCCCGACCGAGACCTCGCCGAGGCCGTGGCCGGCGCGGCCGATCCGCTGCAGCCCGCGGGTGACCGACTTCGGCGACTCGACCTGGATCACGAGGTCGACCGCCCCCATGTCGATGCCCAGCTCCAGCGACGAGGTGGCGACGATGCAGGGGAGCTGGCCGGACTTGAGCAGCTCCTCGACGACAGTGCGCTCCTCGTGCGCCAGGGAGCCGTGGTGGGCTCTCGCGATCTCGCCGTTGCTGGTCGCTGGTTTCTGGTTGCCGGGGGTGTTGCCCGCGTGCTCGGTGGCGGGGAGCTCCGGCTCGACTCGATCTTCCTCGTTGAGCTCGTTGAGGCGCTTGGCGAGGCGCTCGGCGCCGCGGCGGCTGTTGACGAAGATGATCGTTGAGGTGTGCTCGCGCACGAGCTTCAGCAGCTCGGGGTAGATCGCGGGCCAGATCGAGCGCGGGTTGGCCGCCTCCTCCACCGCATCGGCTGGAGGGGCGATGCCGGAGTCGCCGCCGTCGCGGCGCTTCTCGATCGAAGCGTCCGGCTCGGTCATGTCCTCGACCGGCACCCGGATCTCGAGGTCGAGCTCCTTGCTGCGGCCGGCGTCGACGATCTCGCACTCGCGGCGCGGCCCGACGAGGAAGCGGGCGATCGTGTCCAGCGGCCGCTGCGTCGCCGAGAGGCCGATCCGCTGCACACCATTGCCCGCCGCGTCCTCCGCTTCGCGTCCGCGCACGGGGTCGCTGCCGGCACGCTTCACGAGCTCGTCGAGGCGCTCGAGGGTGAGGGCCAGATGCGCTCCGCGCTTCGACTGGGCGACCGCGTGGATCTCGTCGACGATCACCGCCTCGACACCAGTCAGGATCTCGCGCGCCTGCGAGGTCAGAATCAGGTACAGCGACTCCGGCGTGGTGATCAGGATGTCGGGCGGCTTGCGCCGCATCGCCTGGCGCTCGCGCTCGGGCGTGTCGCCGGTCCGCAGGCCGACCTTGATCTCGGCTCCGATACCGCGCAACGGCGCGCGCAGGTTGCGCTCGATGTCGTACGACAGCGCCTTGAGCGGGGAGACGTACACCAGGCGAACCCCCTGCCCGAGCCGCTCGGGCTCGGCCGCGAGCCGGTCGATCCCCCACAGGAACGCAGCCAGCGTCTTTCCAGACCCCGTAGGCGCGCAGATCAGCGTGTTGGCGCCCGACGCGATCGCCGGCCAGCCCCGCACCTGGGCGGGGGTGGCGGCCTCGAACGACGCCTCGAACCAGCGTCGGACGGCGTCGCTGAACGGCGCCAGCGGGGTGCTCCTGTCGGTCGCGGATGCCACGGTGGCCAACCCATCGATGTTACGCCTCGGCCGGACGCATGGCATGCTTCGGCGCCGATGCGAATCCTGTACGGGGTCAACGGAGGGGGAACGCTCCGAGGTCGTGATCGGCTCGCTGCTGGGATCCAACGACGTCCGCGTTGTCGCCTCCGGCGCCGCCTACCGGCACCTGCGCGAGCGCCTCCCCCGCGTCGACGAGATCTTCGGCCCCACCTTCGCGATGGAGGAGGGAGAGATCCGCTGCGCACCGCGCGAGGCGTGATCGCGGGCGGCGGCTTCTCGCTGCTGAGCGAGGCCGTCTACCTCGGCAAGCCGATCCTCGCTGTGCCGCTGCACGGGCAGTTCGAGCAGGTCATGAACGCCCGCTACGTCCAGCGGC
>DATAFB010000048.1:0-4309 GCA_036257695.1 Solirubrobacterales bacterium
GCCGATCGTGCCCGTCACCACGCAGACGGAGCCGAGCGACGCCGCGGCGAGCAAGGAGGACTTCATCGACGAGGCCGACGCGATCTGCGAGGAGGCCAACGCCGCGATCGCCGGCCTCGCGGAGACCACCACCGGGGACACCAGCATCCTGGTCACCCAGGAGCATGAGATCGTCGAGGACATGCTCGACCAGATCGAGAGCGTCGGCACGCCGGACGAGGACGAGACCACGCTCAACGACTTCATCGACACGCTCGAGCAGCTGGCCGCAAACCTCGACAGCCAGGAACTCGCCGCCGAGCGCGACGACTCGGCGTCACTCGCCGAGCTGGAGACCGAGGCGACCGCGATCCGCTCCGACCTCGCGGCGGCCGCCGACGAGTACGGCTTCAGGGAGTGCGGCGGCGAGGCCACCGCGAGCACCGACGGCACCGACCTCGGCGTCGGCGGCGACACCGGCGCCGCGCCGGTCGCACCTGCGCCGGCGCCGGCCCCGGCGACCCCCGCGCCCGCGCCCGCGCCCGCAC
Source organism: Solirubrobacterales bacterium (assembly GCA_036257695.1). GTDB lineage: Bacteria > Actinomycetota > Thermoleophilia > Solirubrobacterales > 70-9 > DASPWW01. Next base: position 528 of record DATAFB010000048.1, read on the forward strand.
CCGCCCCCGCTCCGGCGACCCCGGCGCCCCCCAGCGGCGGGACCGAGGGGGGCGGCACCGCCCCCGACACCGGCGGCACCGGCGGCTCGGGCGGCGACAGCCCGTAGGCGCTGCCGCGCCTACGCCGCCTGCTCCGCCCACGCGCCGTACAGGCGCGCGTACGGGCCGTCGCCCTCGATCAGCTCCTCGTGCGTGCCCGACTCGACGATCCGCCCGCCCTCGAGCACCACGATCCGCGCCGCCCGCCTGATCGTCGACAGCCGGTGGGCGATGACGATCGCCGTGCGACCGATCAGCAGCCGCTCCAGCGCGCGCTCGATCTGCCGCTCCGTCCGCACGTCTACGCTCGACGTCGCCTCGTCGAGGATCAGGATCCGCGGCTCGGCGAGCAGCGCGCGCGCGAACGCGACCAGCTGCCGCTGACCCGCCGACAGGTGCACTCCCCGCTCGCCGACCTCGGTGTCGTAACCGTCCGGGAGCGACGAGATGAACGCGTCGGCGCCGACCGCCGCGGCCGCCGCCCGGATCTCGTCGTCGTCCGCATCGGGGCGCCCGAAGGCGATGTTCTCCCGCGCCGTGCCCGAGAACAGGAATCCCTCCTGCGGCACGATCCCGAGCTGGCTCCGCAGGCAGCTCGCCCGCAGGTCGCGCACGTCATGGCCGTCGACCAGCACCCGCCCCCGCTGCGGGTCGTAGAACCGCGCCACCAGCTTCGCCAGCGTCGACTTGCCGGCCCCTGTCTCGCCGACCAGTGCCACGGTCTGGCCCGCGGGCACGTGCAGGTCGATGTCACTTAGGGCCCACTCGTCGTCCGGGCCCGGATCCTCCGCATACGAGAACGAAACCCCCTCGAGCTCGATCTCGCCGCGTAGCGTTCCCGGGTCGAGGGCGTCGGCGCGGTCGGTCATCTCGGGCTCGGTGTCCAGCAGGTCGAAGATCTTGTCCAGCGCCGCCATCCCTTGCTGGTACGTCGTGTACAGCTGCGAGATCTGCTGGATCGGGTCGAAGAACGTCTGCAGGTAGCCGATGAACGCGACCACGACGCCGATCTCGATCGCGCCCTCGAGCGACTGGAACCCGCCGTAGAGGATGATCACCGCCGTCCCGACCGCCGACAGCAGCTCGACCGCCGGGAAGTACGACGCGTTCAAATACACCGTCTTCATGTTCGCGTCGTAGTTCTCCTGGTTAAGCACGTCCATCCGCTGCACGTGCCGCGGCTCCTGGGCGAAGCTCCGCACCACCCGCACCCCGCTCAGCGTTTCCTGGAGGTGGGCGGTGATGTTGGCGATCTTCACCCGCGTGATCCGGTACGCGTTCGCCGCCACGATCCGGAAGATGATGCTCGCGATCGCCAGCAGCGGGAAGGTGAGGAACGTGATCAGCGCCAGCTGGACGTCGAGCAGCAGCATGATCGCCACCACCCCGAACAGCGTCAGCGAGCTCGAGAACAGCGTCACGATCCCGTCGGTGACGAGGCTGTCGAGCGCCGAGACGTCGTTCGTCAGCCGCGAGATCAGCACCCCCGGCCGCCGCCGGGTGAAGAACCCGATCGACATCGCCTGCAGGTGGGCGAAGATCCGCTGCCGCAGGTCGGTGAGCGCCCGCTGCCCCACCCACCCGACGAGGTAGGTCTCGACGTACGTCGCCCCCCAGTACACGAGCGCCGAGGCGAGGAAGGCGGCCACGATCAGCCGCAGCGCGCCGAGGTCCTCGGCGACGATCCCCGAATCGATCGCCTGCCCGACCAGGTACGGCGGCGCCAGGCCGGCGGCCGTCGCCACGACCAGCGCCGCCAGCATCAGCGCGACCTTGGCGCGATACGGGCGCAGCAGGCTCAGCAGCCACCGCAGCTTGCGCGCCCGCTCGTCCTCGCCCCGCGCCAGCCGCCACAGGTCCTTCGCCAGCAGCCAGATCCGCTGCCACGGGCTCGCGCTCACATCACCAGGTGTTCGCGCTCGGCCCAACATCACATTCCCCGCCCGCCCCCACCTTTTGAGAGCCTTGCGCTCACAGCCGCGCCACCTCCTCGCGCTCCTCGAGGTCGCGCTGGAGGAAGACGTGGTCCTCGAGACCCTTCTCGGCCAGCTCCGCATACAGCGGGCAGCGCTCGAGCAGCTCGTCGTGCGTGCCGCGATCGACGATCCGCCCCGCGTCCATGACCACGATCTCGTCCGCGAGCGAGATCGTCGACAGTCGGTGGGCGACGATGAACGTCGTCCGCCCGGCCATCGCCTCGCGCAGCCCGTCGCGGATCAGCGCCTCGGTCCGCGCGTCGACCGACGATGTCGCGTCATCGAGGATCAGGATCCGCGGGTCGGGGACCAGCGCCCGCGCGACCGCGATCCGCTGCCGCTGCCCGCCCGACAGCGTCAGCCCCCGCTCGCCGACCTCGGTGTCGTAGCCCTCCGGCAGCGCGCGGATGAAGCCGTCCGCCTGCGCGCGGCGCGCCGCCAGCTCGATCTCCTCCCGCGTCGCGTCGGGATGCGCGTAGGCGATGTTCTCCGCCACCGTGGCCGAGAACAGGAAGCTCTCGTCGGCGACGAACGCGATCTGCGAGCGCAGCGAGGCGACGTCGACCGCGCGCACGTCGACCCCGTCGATCAGCACCGCCCCCCGGCTCGGGTCGTACAGCCGCGCCAGCAGCGCGACGAGGCTCGTCTTCCCCGATCCGGTCGGGCCGACGAGCGCCACCGTGCGGCCGGCCTCGACGGTCAGGTCGACGTCCTCGAGCGCCGGCTCGGCGCCGTTGTAGGCGAGCGACGCGCGCTCGAGCTCGACCTTCCCCTTGCCGTCGGGCAGCGGCGGCGCCCCCGGCGCGCTGGTGATCCGCGGCTCGCGGTCGAGCACCTCGAACAGCCGGTTGCCGCCCGCGATCGCCCGCTGCGACATCCCCAGCGCGATTCCCAGCATCCGCATCGGGAACGTGAGCATCATCAGGTAGATGTAGAAGGCGCTGAACTCACCGAGGCTGAGCCCGCCGTTGATCACCTGCTGGCCGCCGATCAGCAGCACCGCGACGAGCCCGAGGTTGGGCAGGAACCCGAGCAGCGGGTTGTAGAACGCCCGTAGCCTGGTCGAGAACATGTTCTGGTCGAACAGCCGCGTGACCGAGCGGCGGAAGCGCAGCATCTGGTGGTGCTCGCGCGCGAACGCCTTCACGATCCGGATCCCCGCCACGCCCTCCTCAGCGTCGGCGGTCACCTCGGCGAGCCGCTGCTGGACCTCCTGCAGCGCGGGACGGTTGCGGCGGTTGTAGCGCGACGCCGCCCAGACCACGAACGGCACCGGCAGCAGCGCGAGCGCGGCCAGCCACGGCTTGATCACGAACATCACCGTGCTCGCGAGCACGATCGTGAGCGCGTTCTGGGTGATGAAGATCAGTCCGTAGCCGAGGAAGAAGCGGATCGACTGCAGGTCGACGGTCGCCCGCGACATCAGCTGGCCCGTCTGCTGGCTGTCGAAGAACCCGAGCTCGAGCAGCTGAAGGTGGCGGTAGAAGACGTTTCGCAGGTCGAGCTCGACGCCCAGCGACACCCGCCCCGCGATCAACCGCCGGCTGACCGTCAGCGCCAGGCGCAGCACGCCGGCGCCGAGGATCGCGAGCGCGAGCGGCAGGATCGCGTCGCGATCCTGAGTCGCGATCGCGTCCACCGCGGCGCCGACGAGGGCCGGGATCGCGACCGTCATCCCCATCGCGGCCGACGCCAGAACCAGCGACCAGATCGTCGCCCGCTTGTACGGGCGCAGGAATCCGAGTAACCGCCGGAATGTGGGCATCA
>DATAFB010000101.1:0-17593 GCA_036257695.1 Solirubrobacterales bacterium
GCCGCCGCCGAGCACGGCGCGGGGCCGCGCGTGTACCCGAAGTGCCACGGCTCCCACGAGTAGCGCTTCACGAACCCGAACCGCGACGCGTTCCGCGCCAGCCACCCGTACGCGCTCGGCGGCCCCAGGTCGAGCTCGGTCGCGCAGCGGTGCAGGGACTTGCCCGGCGGAGCGACCATCATCGGGTTCGGGTTCTGCTCGAACAGCTTTGCCTGCTCGGCGTCGGAGCGGAACCCGGAGTTGACCACGAGGTTGATCCCGTCGCGACGCGCCGCAGCGGCCATGCGGTCGAAGGCCTCGGCGACGTCGGGGCGCATCCCCTCGCCCTGCCTGTAGGCGAGCGGGCCCGAGTAGCCGCCGCCCGACGCCATCGTCGGCATCCCGCTCCAGCCCACCGGCGGCGACGCCTCGGCCTCGGCGGAGGCGACTACCGGTATCCCCCGCCGCCGGTTGCGGCCGGCGTCGCCGGGAAGCGCGTCGCGGTCCACCTCCCCCGCCACCCGGGCGCGAACGCGCAGGGGAGCGAACGAGCCCGAGTCGGGGAAGCGCACGCGCAGCCGACGCACCGAGACGTCGTTTCGCCGCGCCGCCTCGCGTGCCGCCGAGCGCGCGCGCGACAGGTACTCCGCCTTGCTCAGGTGGGCCGGGTTCGGCGACCCGTCGGACAGCGTGGAAGGGGCGAACAGCCGCTCGAAGTCGTCGCGCATCGCCCGCGCGCCCGACAGCGCCGCGAGATCGGCGGCGCGCTGCGCCCTCCCCTTGCCGGTCACCGCGGCGCCAATCGCGACCACGGCGACCGCCGTGAACAGGAGCGCCGCCGCCGCGCCGAGCACGAGCGGGAGACCCTGCCCGGCCTCGCCGCCGACGAGCGCCCGGGCCAGCGCGACGGTGCGGCCCGTCGCGGGGCCCGTCGGGTCGATGCCGGCCAGGGCGCGACGCGCCGCGACTAGCCCGAGCGGTCGCGAGACGACCTTCGCGCGCAGGCCGCGCTCGTGCACGTCGCGCACCGCGAGCGCGGCGAGGGCGCGATCGGCGGGCAGCTCGGCGCGGATCAGCGCCGAGCGGGCGCGAAGCCGAGCGTCGGCGACCGCGCGCGGCCACAGCGACTGGGGAACGTGGACAATCACCGTCGACGCGTCGACGCCGGCCTCAAGCACTCGGGCGACGGCGTCGAGGGGATTGCCGTCGCGCGCGTCCCCTCCGCCGTCCTCCGACCCGCGGGCCGACGCGTCGAGCGGCAGGTAGCAGAGCCGTCCGCGCGCGGCCGCCACGCGGTACGGGCCGCCGAGCGCTCGCACGCGGTCCTCGAGCGCCCGGGCGCGATCGGAGGTGAGCAGCGTTGGGCCGCGCCCGCGCGGGGGCGGGTCGAGGTCGACGAGCAGGGCCCCACGCGAGCGCTCGTGCGTGGCAGCCACGCCGACGGCGGCCGCAAGCGACGCCGATCCCCCGCTGCGGCCGATCGCGGTCGCGAGGACGACCGCCGGCGCCGCGCGGGGGGAGCGGGCCCGTGGCCGGCCGATCGGCCTCCCGGGAGAGGCGGTGGCGAACTCGGCGTCGCCAGCGTCGCCGGGCGCCGCGAGGACGAAGGCCTCGATCGCGCTCGCGGCGCGCCGCGCGATCGCGGCGATCCCGGTCATCCGCCCGCGGGCCGCCGGACCCACGCGGACGAGTCGACAGCGAGCCGCTCGGAGAGGCCGCGGACGGGCGACGGCGGGCGCAACTCGATCGCCACGCGGCCGCCGCGGACCTCGATCGCGACGCGCCCGTCCGCCCACCCGGGGAGCGCGTCGCGCACCGCGGCCCGCGCCGGGCGGTCCGCCGCAAGCGCGAGCGCGCCTGCCTCGGCGGCGCCGTCGGCGAGCGTCAGCGAGTACCCGACGGCGAGGAGCTGCAGCGCCACCAGCCCCGCGAGCAGCAGAGCCGGGATCCCCGCGAGCAGCTCGACCGACGCCTGTCCCCGCTCATCCATCGCCGGCCTCGGGGTCGAGCGCCGCGTTTGCCTCCAGCGGAATCCTCGGAAGCCCGGGAACGAGCGCCGGCACGCGGACCCTGACCCCGACGTCGCCGTCGTCGGTGACCCGCGAGCCCCTGCGCAGGTGGGTGGGAAGCGCGCTGCGGGCCGCCGCCTCGGCGTCGCCGCCGACGTGCGCGGCTCGTGCCCCGGCCCGGGCCGCGGCTCCCGCGGACCACAGCGCCCAGCCGACGACCCCGATCTGCGCCGCCACGAGGACCGCCAGCAGCAGCGCCGGGATCACGGCGACCAGCTCCGCGGATGCCTGTCCGCGCTCGTCGATGCGCACGCTGCGAGGCTGGCGCGGGCCGGCGCGCCGGTGGCGCGCTCGGTGTCGCGACGCGGCTACGAAAGCGTGAAGCTAGTCGCCCCCGACCCCCGACTCATGCCGACTGCTCCTCCGGGAGCCCATGGACTACCTAAGGGAGCAGTCGGCGGAGGGCGCGGGTGGGCGGGCGCGGCGGCTAGCGGAACTCGCAGCCGTCGAGGTGGTCGTTGACCAGCCCCGCGGCCTCCATCAGCGAATACGCGGTCGTCGGGCCGACGAAGCGGAAGCCGCGCCGCTTCAGCTCCTTCGCCATCGCCGTCGACTCCGGCGTCGTCGACGCGAGGTTGTGGCCGCTGGACGGCGGGGGCCCCGAGTCGCGCCCCGGGGCGAAGCTCCACAGCACGCCCTCCAGGGTCTTGCCCTGCCGGTACAGCGCCTGCGTCGCGGCGGCGTTCGCGATCGCCGCCTCGATCTTGCCGCGGTGGCGGATGATCGCCGCGTCGCCGAGCAGCCGCTCGACGTCGGGGTCGCCGTACGCGGCCACCCGGGCGATGTCCCAGTCGTCGAACGCGCGCTGGAAGCCGTCGCGCTTGCGCAGGATCGTCAGCCACGACAGCCCCGACTGGAACGACTCCAGGACCAGCATCTCGAACAGCTCACGGTCGTCGCGCATCGGTCTGCCCCAGACGCGGTCGTGATAGTCGAGGAGCTCCGGCGCGCCGAGACACCACCAGCAGCGGGCCCGCCCGTCGGGTCCCGTCTCGACCCCCATCGAGCTCGCGGGCGTCATCCCCCCGCCCCGAGCGGCACCACTAGTAGTTGCTCGCCTCCGTCCACACCCGGAAGACCGCGAATGCGGACAGGGCGATCAGCGCGATCCATGCGATCGTCCCGGCGCCGGTCGACAGCAGCTCGTCGGTCCCGGCGACCATCAGCGCGACGACGCCGAACGCCCCGTACAGCACCGCCCGGCTGGCGTCGGTGAGCGTCATCAGCGTCAGCTGGTTCTCGCGATAGAGGCGGTAGACGAGGAACCCGATCGCAGCGAGGAAGCCCATCGTCAACGCCGTCAGCGCCGTTTCCGCGGCCGCCCCGCCGCCGGGGATCGCGTACACCCCGAGCGCCAGCACGGCGATGATCGCCACGTTGCGAACCGTCTGCATACGACGATCTTACGCGGGAGCTATTCAGAGGCCATGGCAACGATCCCCGCGACGATCGCGCCGGCGCAGACGAGCAGCGCGAACACGGTCAGGGTCGCCGCGACGCCGGCCTCGAATGGCGCTCCGACGCGACGCCCCTCGGCGAACCGCGCCGCGCCGTAGATCGCGATCGAGAACGCGGTCACGATTCCGAGCCCGGCGACGACCGATGCTATGACCGTCTCGAGCAGCGCATTCCAGTCGACGATGGAGGCGAAGGTCATCGGCTATCCCGCCGGGACCGGGGCCCCCGCGCGGGCACGGCGCGCGAACGCCACAGCGATCAGCGCCACCGCCGCCGCCGCCACAATCACCGGGCCGACCGCCCCCGTGCCGAACACACGCGTGACCCCGTACGTCGCCGCCCCGATCGCGGCGGCCGCCGGCAGCGTCAGCAGCCACGCGACGACGATGTTGCCGGCCACCCCCCACCGGACCGCCGAAAGCCGCTTGCCGGCGCCGGCGCCGACCACCCCTCCTGAGATCACCTGGGTCGTCGACAGCGGGAACCCGAAGTACGACGACGACAGGATCACCGCGGCGCCCGCCCCCTGGGCGGAGAATCCCTGCGCCGCGTCCATCTTGTGGATTCTCATCCCCATCGTGCGGATGATCCGCCACCCGCCGGTGTAGGTCCCGAGCGCGATCGCCGCTGCGGCCGACACCACGACCCAGAACGGAACCCCGGCGCCCTCGGCCAACGTGCCGTTGGCCACCAGCGCGAGCGTGATCACCCCCATCGTCTTCTGGGCGTCGTTCGTACCGTGGGCAAGCGCGAGCAGGCCGCCCGACGCGATCTGGCCGAGGCGGAAGCCGCGCACGACGGTCCCGGGGCGCTGCCGCCCGACTATCCGGTACGCGACGAGGATCGCCGCCGCGCCGATCAAGAACGCGACGATCGGCGCGACGACCGCCGGAACGAGCACCTCGCCGACCACCCCGTCCGCGATCACGGCACCGGTTCCCACCGCGGCGATCGTCGACCCGATCACGCCGCCGATCAACGCGTGCGACGAGCTCGACGGGAGTCCGTAGTACCAGGTGATCAGGTTCCAGGAGATCGCCCCGATCAGGCCCGCGAAGACGACGGTCGGCGTGATCGCCCCCTGCTCGACGACGTCCTCGGCGACGGTCGCCGCGACCTCGAGCGAGATGAACGCGCCGCCGAAGTTGAGCACCGCCGCGTAGCCGACAGCGAGCCGCGGCGACATCGCCCTGGTCGAGATCGAGGTGGCGACGACGTTCGCCGTGTCGTGGAAGCCGTTCGTAAAGTCGAAGGCGAGCGCGGTCGCCACGACGATCACCAGGACGACGTCGTCACCCATCAGCGAAACCTAACGCCCCCGCCTAGGCGTTCTTGATGACGATGCCCTCGAGGATGTGCGCCGAGGTCTCGGTCGCGTCGATCGCTCGTTCCAGGACCGCGAAGATGTCCTTCCACCGGATCACGACCATCGGGTCGATCCCGTTCGCGAACAGCGACGCCACCGCGTCGCGCGAGATCCGGTCGCCGTCGTTCTCCAGCCGGTGGATCTCGATCCAGTAGTGGTCGAGGTCCTTGAACCCGCGCAGGTCGCCGAGGGCGCCGTTGAGCTGCTCGCACGAGCGGACGAGGACGTCGGCCAGCGCGTTGGCCTGCTCCATCGGAGCCTCGATCTGGTACAGGCCGAGGAAGTCCGCAGCCTCCTCGATGTAGTCGACGATGTCGTCGAGCTTCGTCGCCAGGCCGTAGATGTCCTCGCGATCGATCGGGGTGACGAACATCGTGTTGAGCCGCTGGACGATGTCGTGGGTGATCCGGTCCCCCTCCTGCTCCGCCTTGAGGATGTCGCGCGCCAGCCCGCCCGGGTCGTCGGGCCACGTCTCGAGCATCTCCTTCAGCAGTTGCGCCGCGCGCAGCGTGTTCTCACCCGCCTCGACGAACAGGTCGAAGAACACGCGATCGCGGGGGACAAGCGATATCGGGGTCATCGAGCCGGCTCCGCCGCGCGCGCCAGGTGGCGCTCGATCAGCTCGCGCTGCACCGAGCGGGCCTCCTCGCCCGGCCCCGGGCGGCGCCGCGTCCAGCGGCCATCGGAGTCGAGCACCCAGGCATTGGTGTTGTCCGCCATGCAGCGGTCGAGGACATCCCGGAGGTCGGCCCGCAGACGGGGATCGTCGATCGGGGTGACGAGCTCGACGCGTTTGTAGAGGTTGCGCGGCATGAGGTCGGCGGAGCCGGTGAACACGCGCTCGGTTCCGTCGCGCTCGAAGCTGAAGATTCGCGAGTGCTCAAGGAAGCGGCCAACGATCGACACAACCTCGATCGCCTCCGACACTCGGGGGACCCCCGGCCGCAGTGCGCAGATCCCGCGCACGTTGAGCTCCACCTTGACGCCGGCCTGCGCGGCTCGGTAAAGCGCCCGGATCGAGGACGCGTCGAGGAGCGAGTTCATCTTCATCCGGATCCGCGACGGTCGCTCGGGGGTATGGGCCTCGATCGTGCGATCGATCTCCGACAGGATCGACTCGTGGAGGTTGAACGGCGCCACGAGAGCCTTGCGCGACCGCCGCGGCCGCCCGTAGCCGGTGAGGTAGTTGAACATCTCGGCGACGTCGGCGCCGATCTGCGGGTCGACGGTGAACAGGCCGAGGTCGGTGTACAGGCCGGCTGTCTTCGGGTTGTAGTTGCCGGTCCCGATGTGGACGTAGTGGCGCACCCGGTCGCCCTCGCGGCGGACGACGAGGATGCACTTGCAGTGCGTCTTCAGCGACGGGATCCCGTACACGACGTGGACCCCGGCCTCCTCGAGCTTCTTCGCCCAGCGGATGTTCGCCTGCTCGTCGAAGCGCGCCTTCAGCTCAACCATGCAGACGGCCTGCTTGCCGCGCTCCGACGCCTCGATCAGCGCCGGGACCAGCGGCGAGTCGGGGCTCGTCCGGTACACGGTCTGCTTAATCGCCAGCACGTCCGGGTCCTCGACCGCCTGCTGTACAAACCGCTCGACCGAGTTCTCGAACGAGTCGTACGGGTGGTGGACGAGGATGTCCCCCTCGCGCATCGCCTCCATCACGTCGGCGGGCCTTCCGTCCTCGCCCTGGAGCCGTGGCTGGGTGACGCCCGAGAACGCGGGGTAGCGCAGCTCTTTGAATCCGGGGACGCCGGCGATGTCCCACAGGTCGTCGGTGCCCAGCAATCCGTCGACCTCGTACACCTGGTCCTTGTCGATCTTCAGCGCGGCGACGAGCTGGTGGCGCAGGCGTGGGTCCATCCCCCGCTCGACCTCAAGCCGCACGACCTCGCCGAAGCGCCGCCGCCGGAGCTCGTCCTCGACCGCCTGCAGGAGGTCGTCGGCCTCGTCGGAGACGTCGTAGTCCGTGTCGCGGGTGACGCGGAACAGCGCGTGACCCACGACCTCCATACCGGGGAACAGCGACCCGAGATTGTGGGCGATCACGTCCTCGAGCGCGACGAACGTGTCCCCGTCGCCGAGCGAGACGAAGCGCCGCAGCAGCTCCTTCGGGACCTTGACCCGGGCCATCACCTCGGCCTCCTGGTCAGGGTCCCGGAGGATCACGCCGAGGCTCAGCGACAGGTTCGAGATGTACGGGAACGGCCGCCCGAGCCCGATCACGAGCGGCGTCAGCGTCGGGAAGATGCGGTTCTCGAACAGCTCTTCGAGCTCGGCGAGCTCGTCCGAGTTCGCCGACGCGACCGAGATCAGCCTGATGCCGTGCTCGGCGAGCGCCGGGCGCAGGTCACGCTCGAAGCACGACGTCAGCCGGCTGCGCAGGCCGACGACGTGCTGGTGGATCGCCTCGAGCTGCTCTGTGGCGCTCATCCCGTCGGCGCCCCGCGCGTCCCTGCCGGCCTCCACCTGGTCGTGGAGGTTGGCGACCCGGACCATGAAGAACTCGTCGAGGTTGTCCTCGTAGATGGCGCAGAACTTGACCCGCTCGAGCAGCGGCACCGAGGTGTCCTCGGCGAGCTGCAACACGCGGTCGTTGAAGTCCAGCCACGACAGCTCGCGGTTGAAGTACAGCGAGCTGTCCTCGAGGTCGGGCCGCTCGGGCGCCGCCACCGGCGCCGGCTGCTCGATCGGACCCTCGTCGCCGACGAGCGTGCCTCGGTCCGACTCGGGTCGATTCGTCATCAGCCTCCGGGGCGCGGGATGGGGGGATCCATGCTACCGGCGGGTGGCGTGCTGCCGATCCGCTTCGATCGCGCGCAGGTTCTCCTCCAGGTCGGGCAGGAATGGGAGCTCGGGCTGCGCCTCGCGCAGCGCCGCCAGTGTCTGCCGGTAGTGGTCGAGCTTCTCGTCGCTGATCTCGCCTCCGCCGTACATCAGCGCGCGCGTCTTCGCGAGCTTGTCGGCCGCGTAGATCGCCGCGGCGCCGGAGTTCGCCGCAACCCTGGCCCGGTGCTCCGCCTTGCGGTCCTCGTACGGCTCGATCGACGGGTCCTCGGTCATCGCCGCGACGAGCCCCCCGACCTCGGGACCGAACCGGTCGACGATCTCGTCGGGATCGGTGTCGGTGTCCTCGAGCACGTCGTGCAGGAACCCGGCCGCCACGACCTGCTGGTCGAAGCCACGATCCGCCAGCAACTCGGCGACGGCCGTCGGATGCTCGATGCCGGTGTTCTTGCGGCGCCCGGGCCCGGTGTGGGCGTCGTCGGCGAGCTCGAATGCCTCCTCGAGAAGGCTCGAACCGCGCGCAAATTGCGGAATCCCAGGCAAGCGCCACAGATTAGTCGCATCGCCGCCACCGCTGTCAACAGCCGCCACGGAAATCCCAGACACGAAGGCTCTACGCCGCCCTGCGAGGCTCGCCGACGGGACCCTGATCCGGTGGGAGCGCGGCCGGTGGTCGGTCAGCCCACGGCGCCCGGTTCAGCTCCGCGAGCGCGCGACATAGCGTCGCCGGCGTCGGCGTCGGCATCGGCGAGCTCGGCGGCGGCGCGCCGGGTGCGCTCGGCCGCTTCGCGCTCGTCCCGCTTCGCGTCGGCGAGCCTCCCTCGCGCGCGCTCGGCGCGGCGCACCGCGCGGCGCCGCTCGCGGGCCCGCGCGAGCTGGCGGTCGGCGGCGCGCTCGAGCCGCTCCCACGTGCCCTTCTGCTCCTGCTCCTGCCACAGCTCGCAAAAGCGGTCGAACAGCAGCTTGCGGCGCGCCTGGACGTAGACGGCGAGCGAGTCCAGGCCACGGTACGCGGTCCGGTGGGGCGCCCGCGCGACGAGTCGTGGATCGAGGTCGGGAGCGTCACCGGCCCGCGCCCGGATCGCGTCCGCGTCCTGCTCGCGAAGCTCGTCGAGATGCCGGCGGACGCGTGGCAGCATCACGTCGCAGTCGTGAAGCTCGCCGAGCACGTCCTGGAGGTCACGGGCCCGCCTCCGCGCCGTCTCCCCGGGTCGGCCGAAGCAGAGCTCGGTTGCCTCGAGGACGTACCGGAGCCGCTTCGCGGCGATCCGCATGTCGTGCTGGGCCTTGACCTTGCGCTTGCCGATCGCCCGCGGCGCTAACGAGCGCAGCTCGTCGAGCCGCACCTTGACGATCCGGGCCGCGTTCTCGGCCAGTGGCGCCCCGGGGTCGAGCTTCTTGACCGGCCGCGCCTTCACGCGCCACTCCCGTTCGAGCGCGCCGCCTCGCCCGGGGGCGAGTCCTCGGGCGCCAGCGCCCATGCGTCGGCGACCAGATCCCGGAGCCGCTCGTGCAGGGCCTCGACGCGGTCGCCGGAGACGTACCCGGCGAGGTCCTGGTTGGCTCGCCGCTGCTCGGCGCGCAGCCGATCGATCAGGGTGTCGATCCCGGGCCGGTCGGGCGCCGCCATCTTCGCCGCCAGCTCGTCGAGCGCCGCGATCGCTACGTCGCGGTCGCGTCGCTCCCCGAGCGCGTCGGCGAGCGCCTTCACCTCGCCCAGGTCCTCGGCCAGGCGCTTGCCCGGGAAGCACGGCTCGAACACCTCGAGCGCGGCGCGCAGCCGCCGGGTGGCGACGCGCATGTCGTGCACGCGCTCGATGTCGCCGGTGTCGAGCACGCCCGCCGAGTGGTCGACGAGCTCCTGCGCGCGGACGGCGACGATCCTCGCGGCGGCGGCGGCGTACGACCCGTCCGCCGACAGTCCGTGTATCTGCCGGGCCTTTGCCACGTCGTCCCAGCGCGAGTGTAACGGCGCTCGGCTGCTCGGTCAGGCGAGCTCTGCGCTGCTCGCCCCTCCTGCGTCGCCGTCGTCGATCGAGCCGTTCAGCAGGTCGAGGATCACGCCCTCACGGAGCCCTCCCTTGCCGATCTGAAGTGGCTGCCCGAGCAGCTCCGAGAGCTTCTCGAGCAGCAGGACGCCAGTGGGCAGGATCCGCACCCGCGTGGGATCGAGCTCGAATCGTCGCGCGACATCGCCCACCTCGTCGGCGGCGAAGATCCGCATGGCGCGCTCCAGGGTCTCGTACTCGAGCACCGCGCCGACCACCTTGCGCAGCGACGTCGCGCTGCCGCCGACGGCGACGGCCTGCTCGGGCTGCGGGAGGTCCTCGTCCTGGAAGAACACCGCGATGTGCTCGCGGACGGCACGCAGCTCCGACGCCGACGGCGGGTCGCTGGCCAGGAAGTTGTCCGCGAGCATGCCCGAGCCGATCGGGAACGAGAACACGTCGCCGACGCCACCGTCAATCGTCCCGGTGATCACCTCGCTCGAGCCACCGCCCACGTCCACGACCCCGATCTCCCCGCTCGCCGGGTGGCCGAGCGTCTTCGTCGCGCCGATGAACGCGAGCCGGCCCTCCTCGTGCTCGCCCAGCACGTCGACCTCGACGCCGGCGACGCGCTGGATCTCGGCGACGATCTCGTCGTGGTTGTCCGCCTCGCGGATCGCCGCCGTGGCGACGGTGCGTATCGCCTCCGCCCCGACCTCCTCCGCGAGCCGCACCTGGGTCGCGACCGTGTCGGCGATCTCGGCGATCTTCTCCTCCTTGATCGCCCCGTTCTCGCGCGCGGCCTTGTTGATGCGGGTGTACGTCCGCTGCTCCATCACCGTGCGCAGCTGGCCCTTGCGCGGCTCGGCGACCAGGACACGGGTCGTGTTCGATCCGATGTCGATCGCCGCGCACAGCATCGAGGACGGGCGCCATCTTCGCAGAGCGTGCGGCCGGGGTCCGAAGCGCGAGCGCGAGCCCGAGCCGCCATTCGCGCTCATTGCGGTCGCCGCGTCCCCGGTCACGCCGGTCTCAGAGCCCGACCACGTCGGCGAGAGGCGCCGGCTCGGTCTGCGCCGGCACCGGCGGGGGGGTGGGACGGACGCGCGGGGCGCGCGAAGCGAGCGCGCCCGCCGCGCGTCCGAGCCCCCCTGGGAGGCTCCGCGCCGCGATCCCGGTGGTGGCCTGGGCGAGCTTCAGGCGACTGCCCTGCTCTCCTCCCGCCTCGACGAGACCGGCCCGGAGGTTGGCGAGGAACTCATGCGGCGATCGCGCCGGCGGCCCCTGGGTGTAGGTGAGCCCGACATGGATCCCGCCGTGATCGTCGGAGCCCCCGATCCCGACGCCGCCGCACGCCTCGCGGAACGCGAGTGCGGGGGCGTTGAGCGCCGAGCCGAAGTAGCCGCTGCGGACCTCCCACACCGGGAACAGCTGCGCGAGCCGGCGGCGATGCCGCAGCGTGAGCGGCTCTTCGACCTCCCAGAAGGGGTGGGCGAGCGCCGCGACTATGCCGCGGCCATGGAGGTACTGAGCGCACGCTTCGACGTCGCCGGCGCGCTCCTGCAGCCTGGCGTGGTCGTCGGGGTCGATGCCGAAGCACAGCACGTGGACCTCGTGCGGCTCGCCCTTGAACCGCGCCGTGAGCTCAACGGAGACGAAGAAGTCGGGACGGTCGGCGAGTCGCATCGCGCCGTCGATCGTGTCGTGGTCGGTGATCGTCACGAAGTCCATCCCGCGACGCTTCGCGAGCTCGTAGATCGCCTCGGGCTCGGTCGCGCACTCGCCGAAGAACAAGCCCTTGCGGACCTCGGGCTTCGTCAGCCGCGAGGCGACCGAGTGACAGTGCATGTCGACCCTCGTCTCCGGCCCCATGTAAGGCGAGTGTGTCCCGGCGCGGCCCCGATCGGGTTAACGGGTGGCGAAGCGGTGGTGAACTCGGTGTGAACTGTCGTCTCGGTCTGGGGGTTCCCACCGAATGGTGGCCGTCGGGCCCGCTGCTGAAGTCGTTCGAGGCGGCAGGTTTCGTCCTCGCCTATGCCGCCGAGATCGGCGCCTCGCACGTCGTCTACCACGCGCACGCGCTCCCCGACAGCCCCGCCAACGAGGATCTGCTGCTGGCCGAGACACGCTCGCTGGCCCGCTTCGCGGCGCGCGCGGAGCGCCTCGGGTGACGATCGCGATCGAGAACCTGGCCCGGTCTACCCGGGCCCCGAGCGACTCTCCGACACGCCGCTGACGCTGCGGGCGCTCGCCAACCGGATCGGCTCCCCGGCGATTCGGATGTGCCTCGACCTCGGGCACGCGCACATCGTCGCCGGGCTCAAGCACACCCGGCTCGACCACCTCGTCGAGCCCGCCCTCGACACAACCGTCCTCTTCCACCTCCACGACAACCTCGGGGCACGCTGGGACCGCAGCGCGCCCGCCGGCCTCGACCCGCTGCGCCTCGACCTCCACCTCCCGCCCGGACGCGGCACGTTGCCGTGGGACCGGATGGCGCGGTTGCTCGAGAACCACCCGGCGCCGCTGCTGCTCGAGGTCCATCCGCCGCATCGGCCGCAGGCAGACGTGCTGTTCGCCACCACGCGCAAGCTGCTCGGCCGCGCCCCGCTCCCGGCGGCGGCCTAGGAACCGCCCGTCTACTGAGGCGACGGCTGCGGGACCTCGCCCGGGTGCGAGGCGTCCTCGAACTCGCGGAACAGACCCGTGACGACGAAGGCCACCTGCTCGCCGACGTCGACGGCGTTGTCGCCGACCCGCTCCAGCGCCCGGGCGACGAGCATCATCGTCATCGCCCACTCCCGGCGGTCCTCATCGTCGCCAATCCGCAGCGCGATGGCGAACGCCTCGCGATTGAGGTTGTCGATCACGTCGTCCTGCCGGACGAGGTCGCGCGCCAGGCCGACGTCGCGGTCGGCGAAGGCTCGCTTTGCCTGCGTTATCAGGCTGCGCGCCTGCTTGCCCATCGTGACGATGTCGCCCAGCATCTTCTCATCGGCGGGTGGGTCGTGACCGGCGAGGGGGATCAGCTTGCCGATGTTCACGCACTGGTCGCCCATGCGCTCCATGCACTTCATGACGTGGAGCAGGGCCGAGATCAGCCGCAGGTCGCTCGCCACGGGAGCCTGGGTCGCGAGCAGGGTGAGGATCGACTGGTGAACCTCGAGATAGCGGCCGTCGATGCGGTCGTCGTCGGCGATCACCAGCTCGGCCAGCTCGACGTCCTGGTTCTCGACCGCCTCGATCGTGCGGTCGAGAGTCGCAACCACCAGGTCGAGCCCCTCGAGGGCGCGACGCTCCAGCTCGACCAGCTCGTCCTGATAGTGGAGACGCGTCTCCTCGGGCATCGTCAGCCCACCTTCCCGGTCACGTAGTCCTCGGTGCGCTGGTCGGACGGGTTGGTGAAGATCTTCTCGGTGTCGTCGTACTCGACGATCCGTCCCCAGCGGTTCTGCTCGTCGGCGTCGAGCTCGACGATCAGGAACGCGGTCATGTCCGAGATCCGCGCCGCCTGCTGCATGTTGTGGGTCACGATGACGATCGAGTACTCGTCCTTGAGCTGGAGCATCAGGTCCTCGATCTTGCCGGTCGAGATTGGGTCGAGCGCCGAGCACGGCTCGTCCATCAGGATCGTGTCGGGCTCAACCGCGACACAACGCGCGATGCAAAGCCGCTGCTGCTGGCCGCCGGACAGCCCGTAGGCGTTGTCGCCGAGGCGGTCCTTGACCTCCTCCCACAGCGCTCCACGCCGCAGCGCCCTCTCGACGATCTCGTCCATGTTCCCCTTCATCCCGATCGTGCGGGGGCCGAAGGCGATGTTGTCGTAGATCGACTTCGGGAACGGGTTCGGCTTCTGGAACACCATCCCGATCAGCTTGCGCGCCTGCACCGGGTCCACGTTCGGCCCGTACAGGTCCTCGCCGTGGTAGAGGATCCGGCCCTCGATCGTGGCCGACGGGATGAGGTCGTTCATGCGGTTGAAGCACCGGATCAGCGTGCTCTTGCCGCATCCAGAGGGACCGATCAGCGCGGTGATGTTGTGCTTGAAGACGTCGAAGCTGATCTCCTGCACGGCCGGCTTGCCGTCGTACTTGACGGAGACGTCCTCGAGCTCGAAGACCTTCTCCCGCGAGAGGCCCTTGCTCGGGCGCGCCTGCTCGGCGACCGCTATTCCCTGGCTCAGGCCGCGCTTGTCGTCGCCCCCGGCGGTTCGGGCGCGGGCCCCCTCGGTCCGTCGTTGCTCCTCGGTCATGCGCTCCATCACTCTATGTCACCTACCACTTCTGCTCGTATCTATTCCGTAGCCAGATCGCGAACGAGTTCATCGCCAGGAGCAGGACCAGCAGCACGACGATCCCGGCCGCGGAGAGGATCCGGAACTCCTCCTGGGGCCGCGTCGCGTACTGGAAGATCTGCACCGGCAGCGCCGTGTAACCCTCGGTGAAGAACTGGGGGTCGAAGGTGACGAAGACCGCCGCCCCGACGAGGAGCAGCGGCGCGGCCTCTCCGAACGCCCGCGAGACGGCGAGGATCACGCCCGTCGCGATCCCCGCAATCGACGCCGGCAACACCTGGCGGCGGATCGTCTGCCACTTCGTTGCACCCAGCGCGAGGGAGCCCTCGCGGATCGACGGCGGGACCGCGCGGATCGCCTCGCGAGCGGCGATGATCACGATCGGCAGGACCAGAAGCGCGAGGGTGAGCGACGCGGCTGCCGGGATCTCCCCCAGATCCACGGGGCCGCCGACGATGAACCCCAGCCCAAGGATCCCGTAGATGATCGACGGGACGGCGGCGAGGTTCTGGATGTTGAGCTCGATCAGCCGGTTCCACCACCGCTCCTTGTTCGCATACTCCTCCAGGTAGACCGCGGCGCCGACCCCGAGCGGGACGATCAGGACGATGACCCCGGCGATGATCATCAGGCTCCCCAGAATCGCCTGTTTGAAGCCGGCGATGGTCGGGTCGCTGGAGCCGGACTCGGTGAACAGATCGAATCCCAGGCGCGGCCCGCCCTTGACGAACGCCTGGATCAGGAGCGCGGCGAGACCCGCCAGCGCGAGCAGGATCGCGGCGAAGAGCAGGACCGCGAACACGGTGTTCCTGACCACGTCCTTGCGCGGCTGCCCGCCGACCACGGCCGCCGTGGTGGCCCGTGCGCCCGCCGCCGCGAGCCGGGCGCGCTCCGTGCGCGGATCCTCGGGGCTCACTCGTACACCTCGCGGAACCGCCGGACGAGCCGGATGCTGATCAGGTTCATCACCAGGGTTATGACGAACAGCAGCGCTCCGACGGCGAAGATCGTGTCGTACTTGGTCGTTCCCTGGGCGATCTCACCGGTAGCGGTGACCGCGATGTAGGCGGTCATCGCCTGGATCGCCTCAAGCGGGTTGAAGGTGATGTTCGGTGTGCTTCCCGCCGCGAGGACGACGATCATCGTCTCCCCAGCCGCGCGCGAGATCGCCAGCACGATCGAGGCGACGATCCCCGACAGGGCGGCCGGGAACACGACCCGGGTCGCGACGCGCATCTTCGTCGCCCCCATCGCGTACGCCCCCTCCCGCAGGCCACCGGGCACGGCGCGCATCGCGTCCTCGGAGATCGAGGCGATGATCGGGACGCACATCAGACCGATGCCGAGCCCGGCGGACAGCACCAGGAAGATCCCGGCGCTGGGGAAGATCTTCTGGAGGATCTCCGGCGTGATGAACGCGACGCAGAAGAACCCGATTGCGACCGTCGGGATCCCGGCGAGGATCTCGAGGATCGGCTTGATCACCTTGCGCACGCGAGGGTTCGCGTACTCGCTGAGGTAGATCGCCGCCCCGAGCCCGATCGGGATCGCGAACACCATCCCCCACAGGGTCACCATCAGGGTCCCCACCACGAGTGGCAGGACGCCGAAGCTGGCGGGCTCGAACGCGGGCGCCCACTCGGTGCCGAACAGGAAGTCGAACAGCGGCACGTCCCCGAAGAAGCCGATCGTCGGCCCGATCAGCGCGATGACGATCGCTGTCGTCGTGACCACCGACAGGATCGCGCACGCCGCAAGCGCCGCGAAGATCAGCTTCTCGCCGTAGCGCGGGCTCGGGGCCTCCAGCCGGCGGCTGACCGCCGGGCGGGAGACCCCGATGCCCCGTGCTTCCACCGCCGCCTACGCTCGAGGCAGCTCGTGGATCGGTCTACGACGAGCCGTCACGAGCCCCCGCCGAGCTTCGCGACCTCGTCCTGCGACTCGGTGAGCTGCTCGTCCGTCATCGGGATGAAACCGATCCCGGTGGCGACGTCGTTGACGTTGTCGACGTAGTACTCGACGAACGCCTTCACGACCTCCTCCTGGAGGGCGTCGCCGGACGGGTAGATGAACAGCGGCCGGCCGAGTGGCGTGTACGAGCCGTCCTGGACCGTCTCCTCCGACGGGGCGACACAGCCTTTGCCGCCGTCGATCTCGAGCGCCTTGAGCGTGTCGGTGTTCTCCTGGTAGAAGGAGAAGCCGAAGTAGCCCATGCCGCCCGGTGACCCGGAGACGCCGGTCACGGTCGCGTTGTCGTCCTCGCCGACGTTGTTGTAGTCGCTCCGCTGCACGCCCTCCTCACCGTTGATCGCCTCGGTGAAGTAGTCGAACGTGCCGGAGTCGGTCCCGGGGCCGAACAGGTCCAGCGTCTCGCTGTACTCGGCATCCAGGTCCTTGATCTGGTCCCAGCTGTCGATCGTCGAGTCCTTGTCCCAGACCGAGCTCAGCTGCTCGACCGTCATGCAGGTGACCGGGTTCTCCGGGTTGACGACGACGGACAGCGCGTCGTTCGCGACCTGCACCTCCTCGTAGGTGACGTTGTCGCTCGAGCACGCCTTCTTCTCGGTAGGCTCGATCGCCCGCGAGGCGTCGTTGATGTCGGTGTCGCCGGCGCAGAACTTCTCGAACCCTCCGCTGGTCCCGGCGGTCCCGACGGTCACCCGGACGTCCGGGTTCTCGCCCTGGAAGTCCTCCGCGATCCGCTCCGTCAGCGGCGCCACGGTGCTGGAGCCGTCGATGCTGATGTCGCCGGAGAGACCGGTCGGAGTGTCTCCGCTGTCCCCGCTGTCGTCATCGTCGTCACCGCCGCAGGCGGCGACGCCGAGGGCGAGGACGCCGAACGCAGCAAGCGCGAGCCACCACTTCTTAGTGATCACTGCTTCTCCTTGTAGTAGAGGTTTGGGTCGGTGTCCTTGGCCGAGGGATGCACGGAGCCGATCGGTGGAAAGGCGCACGGGCTCCCCTGTACGGCGACGCTTTCAGTCGCCGCGCGGCACCTTGTTACATCGGGGTGGCGCTGTTGTGAACAAGCGGTGAACACCTGCAGGAACCGCGGGCGGGCTCGAGACCGGTCACGCGGCGGGCTCGCCGCGTCGGCGGCGGTGCGCCCGCCGCACGTACCGAGGCACAGCGCGCGTGCGCGTACTTCCCCGGCCACGCCCTGACCCGGACGTGGGCCGCTGTCACCGGGCGGCCGCACACGGGGCAGCTGTCGACGAGGGACGCGCGCCCTCCGAGCCTCGACAGCGCCCTCTTGACCGCTCCATCGTCCATCGCGATCGACGCTACGGCGCGCCGGCCACGTTCGTGTGTCGGTGGCGTGAACCGCCGATGAAAGGGCGGTTACGACTGCGACGTGGACGCCGTCTCGGCGTCCTCGGCCGCTTCGGGCGCGGGCTCGGGGACCGGCGCCGGCGCTTCGCCGGCGGCATTGTCACCGGTGCCGGCGAGCGCCCCATCGGGCTCGAACCGGTACCCGACGCCGAAATGGGTGTGGATGTACTCCCAGCCGGCCGACAGCTTCTCGAGCTTGCGACGCAGCTTGCGCACGAACACGTCGACCGAGCGGTCGCCGTGGGCCATCGCGTAGCCCCACACGCGCTGGTAGATCTCCTCGCGCTCGATCACCTTGCCCTCCGCCTCGGCGAGGACCTGG
>DATAFB010000114.1:0-6307 GCA_036257695.1 Solirubrobacterales bacterium
GTGTCCCCGAGCTCGTCGATCGAGTAGGTCCCGAGGACCGAGTCGCGGTTGCGGGTGTCGAAGAACGCGTCGAGGATCGTCGCCCGGTCGACCGGCTCCGCGGCGCGCTCGATCGAGCTCAGCACTACGTCCATCGCCTCATAGCCGTACGCCGCGTACGGGCCGGGCTCGTGCCCGTACTCTGCCCGGAACCGGCGCACGAACCGCGGGCCGTGCGGTGGCGGGAGCTGGGACGGGTCCTGGGCGGCGGCGGTGAGCCGCAGCCTCGACTCGTACGGCCGCGCCTGCTGCAGGAATTCGCGGTCGAGCAGCAGCGCGTCGGTGCCGATGAGTTGGGTGCCCGGCGTGCGCGCCACCCGCTCGAGCAGCGGCAGCGCGGCGCCGGCGGTGCCGCCGTAGTAGACGAGCTCCGCGTCCGCCCGCTCCACGCGGGCCCCGTCCGCATGCCGCCCCGCGCGCTCGACCGCGACCCCGAGCGCCTCGGCCTCCTCCGCGAACTCGTCGGCGACCGAGTCGCCGAACCCGGAGCCGTCGGAGACGACGAGCGCCGATCGGGCCCGGAGGCGACGCGCCCACGCCGCCCCGGCGGCCGCCTGCGCCTCGTCGTCGGGGATCACGCGTCCGAACGTCCGCTCCCCGGTCGGCTGCACGTGCTCCGGCACCTCGTCCGAGCCCGGGAAGGGGCTGACGAGGTCGAGCGCCGTGCTCGCGGGCGAGACCTGGAGCATCCGCGCCTCGTTGGTGATCGGCAGCGACACCTGGGTGGCGCCCGACTCGAACTCGCCGATGTACGCGACGGCGGTGGTGTCCGAGATCGCCCGGCGTGCGTTCCGGCCCGCGGCGCTGGCGTCCCAGCGGCCGTGGAGGGTGTCGTCCAGAAGCACGGGCTCGATCCGGGCACCAGCGGCGCGCCGGTGCGCGGTCGCGAGCGCAAGCTTCACCCCAGACGCGGTGGCGCGTCCGTAAGCACCGCTCTCGCCCCGCATCGGGAGGCTCACGTACACCTTCAGCGTGTCGCCCTGGACCGAGCCGCCCTGGTCGCCGACGCTGCATCCGGACGGGGCGCCGGCGAGCAGCAGTGCCGCGAGGGCACCGAACATGTAGTGAAGTCGCGACAAAGTGCGTCTAACCTTCCCGCCGTGAGGGTTGGGGTGCTGACCGGAGGTGGCGATTGTCCCGGACTCAACGCCGTGATCCGGGCGATCGTGCGCAAGGGCATCGACGAGTACGGGCACGCGATCATCGGCTTTCGCGACGGGTGGCGCGGCGTGCTCGACAACGAGTACGACGAGCTGACGATCGAGTCCACCCGCGGCATCCTGCACCGCGGCGGGACGATCCTCGGCACCTCGCGTACTAACCCGGTCAAGGACGAAGAGGGCCCCGCGATCGTGCGCGAGACGATGCGCAGCCTCAAGCTCGACGGGCTGATCGCGATCGGTGGCGAGGACACGCTGGGTGCCGCGAACAAGCTCCACGAAGAGGGGGTGCAGGTACTCGGGGTGCCGAAGACGATCGACAACGACCTCGAGGGAACCGACGTCACGTTCGGCTTCGACACCGCGCTCCAGATCGCGACCGAGGCGATCGACCGACTGCACACCACCGCCGAGAGCCATCACCGGATCCTCGTCGTCGAGGTCATGGGCCGCGACGCGGGCTGGATCGCGCTGTACTCCGGCGTCGCCGGCGGCGCCGACGTGATCCTGATCCCCGAGCGGCCGTTCGACGTCGAGCAAGTGTGCGCCCTGCTGCGCCGCCGAAAGTCCCGGGGCCGCAACTTCTCGATCGTGGTCGTCGCCGAGGGCGCCGCGGCGAAGGACGGGCAGTCCGTCGCGGCGGCGGGCGAGCTCGATGAGTTCGGCCATCCACGGCTCGGTGGGATCGGACACTGGCTCGAGAGCGAGATCGAGGCGAGGACCGGGTTCGAGACCCGCGCCACCGTGCTCGGCCACGTCCAGCGCGGTGGCACGCCGACGGCGTCCGACCGCGTGCTTGCGACACGGTACGGCCTCGAAGGGATCACGGCCGCCAACGACGGCAAGTGGGGAACAATGGCGTCGCTGCGCGGGACCCGGATCGAGCTCGTGCCGCTCGCCGAAGCCGTGGCGGGGCTGCGAACCGTGCCGATCGAGGACTACGAGGTCTTCGAGCCGCTCTTCGGATAGGCGATCTCCGCCAAGTTTGCTTGCAAACTTGGCGCTTCGTTCAGGGGCGCAGTCGCGCGCGGAGGGGCTGCGTGACGCGGACGACGACGCCGGTGAGCAGGATCGCGAGGAAGATCAGCGAGCTGACGGCGCCGCCGAGGCCGAACGCGAACCCGACCAGCATCGCGCACATCCCGATCACCGTGAACACGAGCAGCTGCACGGCGCCAATCTATCCGTTAGCTCACATTGGCGCCGAGCATCGGGGGCGGAGCCCCCGACTGCGAGGCGAGAGGCAGGTCATTCGTTTTCACTCCCCATCGCCGCAAGCGACTCGCGGATGAAGCCCGCGACCGCGGCGGCGGCCGACTCGGGATCCCCGGCCTCGCCGACGGCCCTGACGAGCCGCGTCCCGACGATCACCCCGTCCGCGAGCTCGCCGACCGCCGCCACCTGCTCCGGGGTGCCGACGCCGAACCCGACCGCGGCGGGGACCGCCGCCTCGGCGCGAACGGCGGCCACCAGCTCTCCCAGCTCCGGCGGCAGCTCGGCGCGCTCGCCCGTGACGCCGGCGACCGAGACCACGTAGACGAAGCCCTCGGCGTGCTCGCAGATCGACCGCCGCCGCTCGGGCGGCGTGGTGGGCGCCACCAGCGCCACCAGCGCGAGGCCGTGGCGGCCGAGCTGCTCGCGGACGCCGGCGGCCTCCTCGGGCGGAAGGTCGGGGACGATCGTCCCCGCGGCGCCGGCGGCGGCGAGGCGGTCCGCGTACTCGCGCGGCCCGGTCGCGAGCACCATGTTCGCGTAGCACATCGGAACGACCGGGACGCGCTCGGCGATCGCGGCGCACGTCTCGAGCACGCGCTCGAGCGTCGCTCCCCCCGCGAGCGCGGTCGTCGCGGCGGCGTGGATCACCGGCCCGTCGGCGAGCGGGTCCGAGAACGGGACGCCGAGCTCGACCAGGTCGGCGCCCGCGTCGACGTACGCCTCGGCGACTGCGTCCGCGGTCTCGCGGTCGGGGAAGCCGCCCATCAGGTACGGCATCAGCGCGGCGCGGCCCTGCTCGCGCGCGCGCGCGAAAGCCGCCCCGATCCGGTCGGCACCGGCGACGGGCGAGGCGACTGGGTCAGTCGCCATCGAGTGCTCCGGTCCGCTCCAGGACCTCGGCGAGGTCCTTGTCGCCGCGCCCGCTCAGACACAAGAGGTCGTAGCCGTCCGTGGTCCCGCCGCTCTCCAGCAGCCACGCGATCGCGTGCGCGGGCTCAAGCGCGGGAAGGATGCCCTCGAGCCGTGCCAGCTCGCCGAACGCGCGCAGGGCGGCGGCGTCGGTGACCGCCTCGTAGCGGGCGCGTCCCGAGTCGCGAAGCTGCGCGTGCTGGGGGCCGACCCCCGGATAGTCGAGCCCGGCAGAAACCGAGTGCGCCTCGAGGATCTGGCCGTCGGCGTCGGCGAGCACCGACGACATCGTTCCGTGCAGGACCCCGGTCGTGCCGGCGCCCAGCGACGCGCCGTGGCGGCCGCTGTCCAGCCCCTCCCCCCCGGCCTCGACCCCGATCAGCTCGACGCCGGCATCGTCGAGGAAGGCGGTGAACGTCCCGATCGCGTTCGAGCCGCCACCGACGCACGCGATCACGCGGGAGGGCAGCTCGCCCTCGGCGGCGAGCGCCTGCTCGCGCGCCTCGTCGCCGATCACGCGCTGCAGGTCGCGGACGAGCGACGGGTAGGGCGCAGGCCCGACGACCGAGCCGATCACGTAGTGGGTCGACTCGACATTTGCGACCCAGTCGCGGATCGCGGCGCTGACCGCCTCCTTGAGGGTCCGCGCGCCCGCCTCGACGGGGGCAACCTCGGCGCCGAGCAGCCGCATCCGCTCGACGTTGGGCCGCTGGCGGCGCATGTCCTCGGTCCCCATGTAGACGACGCACTCGAGGTCGAGCAGCGCGCACGCGGTCGCGGTCGCGACGCCGTGCTGGCCGGCGCCGGTCTCGGCGATCACCCGCGGCTTGCCCATCCGGCGCGCGAGCAGCGCCTGGCCGATCGCGTTGTTGATCTTGTGCGCCCCGGTGTGGGCGAGGTCCTCGCGCTTCAGGCACACGGTGTGCCCGACCGCCTCGGACAGACGGCCGGCCCGGAACAGCGGCGTCGGGCGGCCGACGTAGTCGCGCAGCAGCGCCTCGAGCTCGGCCCCGAACCCCGCGTCCGCGCTCGCCTCCGTCCACGCTGCCGTCAGCTCGTCGAGCGCCGCCACCAGCGTCTCGGGGACGAACCGCCCGCCGTAGGGGCCGAAGCGCTCCTCGACGACGCTCATCGGGTGCCCGAGCGAGAGGGCTCCGGCGCACGAGCGGCTTCGAAGAACGCCGCCATCAGTGCGTGGTGCTTGCGACCCGGGCTTGCCTCGACACCGCTCGCGACGTCGACGGCGTACGGGTCGGCGGCGGCGACCGCCTCGGTGACGTTCGCCGGGGTCAGCCCGCCGGCGAGGATCACGGGTGTCTCCGAGCGCCGCCCCGCCGCCAGCTCCCAGTCGAAGCTCTCCCCCGTTCCCCCGGGCGTGCCCGGACGGTGGGCGTCGAGGAGATGGAAGTCGGTGCGGAAGGCCTCGGCGGCGCGCGGGTCGGCCGCGCTGCGAACGCGGATCGCCTTGATCACCTTCGCCCCGGTGCGGCGCGCGGCCTCGGCGCAGAACGCCGGCCCCTCGTCGCCGTGTAGCTGGAGCATCGTCAGCTGCTCCTCGTCGGCCGCGCGGGCGACCTCGTCGAGGCTGGAGTTGACGAACACCCCGGCGACCTCGCAGCGGCGCTTCATCGCGGCGCCGATCTCGGCCGCGACGCCGGGCTCGCAGAGGCGCGGGCTGGCGGGATGGTGGTTGAGCCCGATCGCCCACGCGCCGAGCCGGACCGCCTCCTCCGCGTCCTCGAGGTTCGTGATCCCGCAGATCTTCACCCGCGTCATGCACACAAGGGTGGCAGACGCGACCGGCGACCCGGCCAGCGAGAGCGGTTGCGGCTAGCTCGCCTGCGAGGGGCGGTCGCCGAGCTCGACCGTGACGTCCTGGGGCCGGTCGCGCCGCTGGACCTCGAGCGTGACCTCGTCGCCCGCCTGCTTGCCGTTGACGGCGGCGATCACGTCGTCCATGCCTGTCACGGGCTCGCCGTCGACCGCCGTGATCACGTCACCGCCCGCGAGCAGCTGCTGACCGGGGACGGCGACCTCCTGCTCGCCCGCCTCGATCCCGGCGTCGTCGGCGGGCCCGTCGGGAACGACGCGCTGCACCAGGGCGCCCTCGTCGACGTCGAGGTTGAGGGCATCGGCGATCTCCGGCGTGACGTCGGCGCCGCTGATCCCGAGGAACGCGTGCTCGACCTGGCCGCTGTCGAGGATCTGGTTGGCGACGTCGCGGGCGGTGTCGATCGGGACGGCGAAGCCGACTCCGACCGAGCCGCCTCCGCCCGCGGTCGCGATCTGGGAGTTGATGCCGATCACCTCGCCGTCCTGGTTCAGCAGCGCGCCGCCCGAGTTGCCGGGGTTGATCGCGGCGTCGGTCTGGATCACGTCGCTGATCGTGAACCCGTTCGGGGCCTCGATCTGGCGCTGCAGCGCCGACACGATCCCGGTCGTCACGGTGCGCTCGAGGCCGAACGGGTTGCCGATCGCGACGACGGGGTCGCCGACGCCCACGTCCAACGAGCTGCCGAGCGTGAGCGGGTGGAGCTCGGCCACGCTCGGGTCGACCTCGAGGACCGCGACGTCGGTCGAGGTGTCCTTGCCGACCAGCTTCGCGTCGACGGGGTCCTCGTCCTCCCCCAGCTTCACCTGGATGTTCCGCGCGCCGGACACGACATGGGCGTTTGTGAGGATGTGCCCCTGGTCGTCGATCACGAAGCCGGAGCCGCTCGCCGTCCCCCCGCGCGGCTGGGGGAAGGGGTTGAGCGGGGAGAGCTGACTCTGCTCCTGCTCGGCCTGGATGAAGGCAACCCCGGGGGAGTCCTGCTGGTAGATCTGGTTGACCAGCGACTGCTTCGACTGATCGCGGTCCGCGGCCGGCCTTGTCAGAGGCGGCGCGGCGAGCGACGTTCCGCTGTCGTCGCCGGAGTCGATCCACCCGGCGGCGATCGCGATCCAGCCCAACAGGCCGACCACGAGGCCGCCGAGCAGGGCGG
>DATAFB010000129.1:0-8619 GCA_036257695.1 Solirubrobacterales bacterium
CGGCCCGGTGAGGATCGGAGTCGTGCTGCCCACGGTCGGCCTCGACCACGGCCCGGAGCTGCTGCTCCCGCCCGCCGAGGCGGCGGAGCGGCTCGGCTGCGACTCGGTGTGGGCGACCGACCACGCGCTGATGTCCCACGCGCGCGAGAGCGAGTACCCGTACCAGCGCTCGGGGACCGAGATCGCGATGAACCCGGGGATCGGGTGGCTGGAGCCGCTTGCGGCGCTGTCTTTCGTCGCCGCGCGCACCGAGCGCGTGCGGCTGGGGACGAGCGTGCTGGTGCTTCCCTACCGCAACCCGATCATCGTCGCCGAGCAGGCGGCCACGCTTCACCTCCTGTCCGGTGACCGGCTGGTGCTAGGGGTCGGCGCCGGGTGGATGCGGGAGGAGTTTGAGGCACTCGGCATCGACCCGGCGGAGCGCGGCGCGCGGACCGACGAGGGCCTCGAGGTCCTGCGCGCGCTGTGGCGCGACGACCCGGCCTCGTTCGAGGGTCGGTTCTTCGGCTTCCGCGACGTCGTCCTCGGCGTGCCGCCGCGCGAGTCGGCGCCGCCGCTGTGGGTGGGCGGGAACACCCGCCCGGCGCTGCGCCGCGCGCTGCGCCACGGCGACGGGTGGCACGGGTTCGAGGTCTACCCGGAGGACATGCAGGGGATCCGCGACTCGCTCGCCGAGCTCGGCGACGAGGTCGGCCGCGATCCCGGCGAGCTCGAGCTGTCCGTGGTCCGCGGAATGGTGCCGCCCGAGCTCGCCGCGAACAGCTTCACCCCTGAGCGCCGCAACCTCGGCGCCTCGGCCGAGGAGATGGTCGACGAGCTCGGCCGCTACGCCGAGGCCGGGGTGACCCTCGTCGTCGTCCAGGTCACCCTCCTGCCGCAGGCGATCCCGGACGCGCTGGAGTGGTTCGCCGCCGAGGTGATGGCGCGGCTGGGGGAATAGGATTCCGCCAATCGAGCCGCACTGAGGGAGGAGACGTGGCCTATTTCAAAGACGCCCAGGACGTCTACGACACGCTCGGCAAGTTGTTCGTCGACCTCGGCGCCGACGACGAGCTGGGGCCGAGGTTCCGCAAGGCGGACACGATCGTGCGCTACGAGTTCACCAACCCCGACTCGCAGATCACGGTTCGCCTCCAGCCGAACCAGCCGGGCGAGGTCGACTTCGGGGAGTCGGAGATGGAGCCGGACGTCGTGATGAGCATGGAGGCCGACACCGCGCACCGGTTCTGGCTCGGCCAGGTGAACGTGACCGTCGCGATGGCCCGAGGGCAGATCAAGGCGAAGGGTCCGGTCGCGAAGATCCTCAAGCTCGTGCCGATGACGAAGCCGGTGTTCCCGCGCTACAAGAAGCAGCTCACCGAGCAGGGCCGCTCCGACCTCGCGAACGTGTAGGTCCTCGTGGAGGCGTTCGGCGCCACGCAGTGGTCCGGGTTCAAGGACTTCTGCCAGTTCGCGAGCCCCACCCGCGTGGTCGCCGGCCGTGGGCTGCTCGACGGCGCCGGGTTCGAGTTCGCGAAGGAGGGGGCGTCGCGGGCCCTGATCGTCACCGACGCCGGGGTCCGCGCCACCGGCCTGCCCGATCGGGTCGCAGACGGGCTGCGCGGCGGCGGCGTCGAGCCGCTGGGCGTGTTCGACGACGTCCCCCAGGACTCCGACGCCGGCGTCGTCGCTGAGTGCGCGAGCGTCGCCAAGGCCGAGGGCGCAGATTCGTTCCTGGCCCTGGGCGGCGGCTCGGTTATCGACACCGCGAAGGCCGCCGACGTGCTGTTCACGCACGGCGCCGAGATCGCGGCCTACGAGGGCGTCTACGCGCTGCCCCGCGCGGCCGACGGGATCGGCCCGCCGTTGCCGCTCGCCCCGCTCGCGGCGATCCCGACGACGGCCGGCACCGGCTCGGAGGTGAGCCCGGTGGCGGTCGTCAAGGACCCCGGCAGGGAGATCAAGATCTTCGTCCTCGACTTCCCGCTCGCCCCCCGGCTCGCGATCCTCGACCCCGAGTCGACCGCGACGCTGCCGGCGCCGATCGCCGCCGCGACCGGGATGGACGCGCTGACGCACGCGATCGAGGGCGTGACGTCGACAGAGTGGAGCCCGTTCGGCGACGCCTACGCGCTGCACGCGATCCGGATCATCCGCGACAACCTCGAGCGCGCGGTGGCCGACACCTCCGACGAGCAGGCGCGCGGCGAGATGCTCGTCGCGGCCAACCTTGCGATCGTCCCGACCGGGCTCGGTGCGACCGGGATCACGCACTCGCTCTCGCACCCGTGCGGCGCCAGGCACGGGGTCCCGCACGGCGTCGCGAACGCGATCAACCTCCCGGTCGTGATCGAGTTCAACGCCGCCGGAGACGACGGCGTCGCCGACCGCTATCGGGAGATCGCCGAGCTCGTCGGCGCCGAGCCGGGCGGATCGGGCGCCGCGGTCGGCTCCGCGCTCGCCGACTGGGTGCGCGAGCTGACCGCGCGGCTCGGGCTCCCGCGGCGGCTGTCCGAGGTCGGCGTCAGCGAGGAGTCGGTTCCCCAGCTCGCGTCCGACGCGATGGGCGAGGGCTCGACGCTGGTCAATCCCCGCGAGCCGAGCGAGGAGGACTTCGCCGAGCTCTACCGCCGCGCCCTGTAGGCGCGGGCGTTGCGCCAGAACCGCACCGACTTGCGGAGGTTGCGCCGCGAGCGGGCCGCCATGCCCTCGTCGGGGAGCTCGAAGCCGCCGATCAGCCGATGCGGGACGAGCGACCACCCGTCGGGGTCGCGCACGAGGTCGCCCCGCACCTGGAAGTTCTCCTGCCACGAGAAGTCGGGATCGTGGGCGTGGGCGGTGAGGCACGCGCGGCCCTCGAGCAGCGGCAGCTCCGTCGGCGGGGCGTCGATCGCGACCCTGCGCCCCTCCTTCCTCGCCCGCACCGGGACGCGGACGGACAGCGGGAAGCCGTCTGGCGCGACCCACGCGAGCACCGCGGTCGGGTGGCGCGCCCCGAGCTCCTCGACGCGCTCGTCCCACGCGTCGACTCCGCCGCCGGCCTCGGCATGCGCCTGCTCGGGCTCCTCGGTGTGCCCGGAGCGCACCTCCTCGACGCGCGAGCCGAGCACGGTGGGCGGCGCGGCGTGGTCCCCGCTCTCCCACACGAAGACCCGCTCGGGCCGGACCTTGACGTAGATCCGCGTGTAGTACCAGTTGAACAGCCCCCGCATCACGCGCGGGGGGTGCATGTCCTTCGTCGCCGGGAGCTTCTCCAGCGCCTCGCGCCAGTAGCGCTCGCGGTTGGCCGGGAGGTCGCGGTCGTCGACATCCGCCGTCCCGTGCACCAGCACCCGGATCCCCGACTCGATCCCCGACCCGGTCGGGTCGGAGAAGAAGAGCGCCACCCGGGGGTTGCGGCGCGCGTCCAGCGCCTTCTTCGGATAGCCGAGCCCGGTCGTGACGTCGATCGTCGGCGCGCCGCCGCGGTAGTAAGGCGTCACGGGCCACGTGATCGGCTGCTGCCGCGAGTCGACCGTCGTGTACTCGCAGGCCACGAAGCGCTCGAACACGTCGCGTACCTCTTGCGGCAGGGTGCTGGTCACCTGTCCCAGGATCTTAGTCCGGGTACCCGGGATCGCCCGGCAGCACGATGCGCTGCGACTCGCCCGCTCCGATCACCTTCGGCAGCACCGGCTCGACCCGCGTCCCGACGGCGTCGAGGACCTCGCGCGAGCTCGCGTAGGGGAGTAGCGACTCGAGGTGCTTGATGGTCGGGAACACGAGCTCGAGCTCATCCGAGACGTGCATGTCGAGGGCCCGCCGGGGGGTGAACCACCGCGCGTCCACGGTCTCCGAGCCGTCCGGTCGCGGCGGGGAGTGGGGCGGGGCGAGCGCGACGTAGAAACGGGTGTCGAAGCGCACCGGGACGACCTCGGGCGTGATCCACCGCGACCACGGGCGCAGGTCGGCGTCGGCCGGCAGCGCGATCCCGGCCTCCTCCTCGAGCTCGCGGATCGCCGCAGCGCGGTGCGCCCGCTCCTCGTCGTTCAACGATCCGGAGTCGCCCGAGCCCGCCGGCGAGCGCTCGCTTTCGTCGACGGCGCCGCCCGGGAACACCCACACTCCGGGCATGAACCGGGCCTCGGGGTTGCGCTGCACCAGTAGGACCTCGACGCCCCGCTCGGCATGCTTGCCGCCCCGGCGCAGGAGGATGATCGTCGCCGCCGGGCGCGGCGTCGCCGGCTCCGTCACACGACCAATCTACCCGCCCGTCCCGGCGCGGCGGCTGCGGGGAACGCTGAGCTAACCTGCGCGACCGTGGCGATTGAGACCGAGACCAAGCAACTCTGGGTCTGCACGTCGTGCGGGTTCATCTACGACCCCGACGAAGGCGACCCCGACGGGGGCATCCCGCCGGGGACCGCGTTCAGCGACATCCCTGACACCTGGTTCTGCCCCGTGTGCGGGGCACGCAAGGCCGACTTCGAGCCCTACGAGGAGTAGCCGGAGCTCAACCCACACCGACTGCTCCCTCAGGGCCGCTATAGCGCACTTGAGGGAGCACTCGGCAGCGGATCGGCTCAAGCGGCGAGCTTGGCCGGGGGCGTCTCCGGCTGCGCGGCAGCCGCGTCGCCGTACGCGGACTCGGCCGCCGCTTCGATCGCCTCCGCCACGATCCGAACCAGGCGGCCGAGGTCGGCGTGCGAGATCGCCAGCGGGGGCATCAGCACGACGACGTCGCCGAGCGGGCGCACGATCGCGCCGCGGGCTCGGGCCTCCGCGACCACGCGCTGGCCCAGCCGCAGCGCCGGGTCGTGGTCGCCGAGGTCGATCCCGACCATCATCCCGCGGCCGCGGACCTCGGCAACCTCCGGCATCGCCGCGACCGGCTCCAACCGGTCGCGCAGGAGGCGGATCTTCGGCTGCAGGCGCGCGAGCGTGCGCTCGCTCTCGAACGTCTCGAGGCTCGCCACCGCCGCGGCGCACGCCAGCGGGTTGCCGGTGAACGTGTGCCCGTGGAAGAACGTGCGGTAGTCCTCGTGCTCGCCGAGGAAGCCGTCGTGGACCCTCTCGGTGGTCAGCGTCGCGGCGAGCGGCAGGTACCCGCCCGTGAGCCCCTTGCCGAGGCAGAGGAAGTCGGGTGCCACGCGCTCCTGCTCGCACGCGAACATCGTCCCGGTGCGCCCGAACCCGGTCGCGACCTCGTCGCAGATCAGCAGCACGTCGTGGCGGTCGCACAGCTCGCGCACGCGGCGCAGGTATCCGGGCGGCTGGACGCGGATCCCGGCGGCGCCCTGGACCAGCGGCTCGACGACCACCGCCGCCACCTGCTCGCCGTGGAGGGCGAGCGTCCGCTCGAGCTGCTCCGCGTCTCCAGGGTCGACCTGGCGGGGGTGGAACAGCAGCGGCCCGTAGGCGCCGTGGAAGAGATCGATCCCGCCCACCGACACCGCGCCGAGGGTGTCGCCGTGGTACGCGTCGCGCAGGGAGACGAACGACGTCCGGCGTACGTGCTGCCCGCCGCGCTGCTGCCAGAACTGGAATGCCATCTTCAGCGCCACCTCGGTCGCGGTCGAGCCCGAGTCCGAGTAGAAGACGCGGGTCAGCCCGCGCGGCGCGATCTCGACCAGCCGCGCCGCCAGCGCGGCGGCCGGCTCGTGCGTGAGCCCGAGCAGCGTCGAGTGCGCGACCCGGTCGAGCTGGGCGTGGACCGCGCCGTCGATCACCGGGTGGCGGTGGCCGTGGACGCTGCACCACAGCGACGAGACCCCGTCGATGTACCGCCGCCCCTCGGTGTCGATCAGGTCGGTGCCCTCGGCGCGATCGATGACGGTCGGCTCCTCGCGGCACCAGTCCCGCATCTGCGTGAACGGATGCCACAGGTGGCGCTGGTCGAGCTCGCCGGTCGTGGGCATCGAGTGCCGCGACGATAGACGCCCGCCCGGCCGGAACCGGTAGCGTCGGGCCGCGGTGCAAGTGCGACTCGGAGGGGAAGCAGACGCGGACGACGTCGCCAGGCTGATGGCGGCGTTCCGCGACTGGTGGGGCCGCGACGAGCCAACCGACGACCAGCTCGCGGTCGGGGTCGCGCGGCTGCTCGTCGACCCCCACACCGAGTTCCTGCTCGCGGAGCCCGACGCCGCCCCTCCCGCGGGCATCTGCCAGCTGCGGTACCGCTACGGGCTGTGGTACGACGCCCCCGACTGCTGGCTCGAGGACATGTACGTCGACGCCGACGCGCGTGGGCTCGGCATCGGGCGCGCGCTCGGCGAGACGGCGATCGAGCGCGCCCGCGAGCGCGGCTGCCGCCGGGTCCAGCTCGACGTCAACGAGGCGAATCCCGAGGCGCTGGCGCTCTACCGCCGGCTCGGGTTCGACCCGATGCAGGCGCCGCCCGGGGGACGGCTGCTGCTGATGACGCGCTGGATCACCTAGACGCCGGCTTCATCCCGCGTCGAGCCACTCGTCGAGCGGCAGGGCGGATCCCGCGGCGGCCAGGGTCGCCGGCGTCGCCTGCGGCAGCCCGCGGACCGCGACGCCCCCGAAGCGCTCGACCGCGGCCCGGTTCGAGCGCTCGATCGGGGCCGGCTCGTCCGGCCACGGCGTCATCACCGCGCCCGCGACGTGGAGGCCGGCGGCGCGCGCGGCGTCGATCGTCAGCAGCGTGTGGTTGATCGTTCCGAGGCCGGTGCGCGCCGCGATCACCACCGGCAGCTCGAGGTCGACGGCGAGATCGCGGACCAGATAGCCGGGCGTCAGCGGGACCATCAGCCCGCCCACCCCCTCGACGACGAGCGCCCCGGAGCCGTCCGCCGCGGTGCCCGCCGCGTCGAGGACGCGGGCCGGCTCGATCCGCTCTCCGGCGAGCTCGGCGGCGTAGTGCGGCGACAGCGGCGGGCCGAACCGGTAGGGAGCGACGTCGCCGGGCTCCTGGCCGGCGCTCGCGGCGGCGGCGAGCAGCTCGTGGTCGTGCGGCCACTCATCGGCCGGCTCGTCGAGGCCGGTGACGGCGGGTTTGAGCGCGGCCACCCGCTCCCCGCGCGACGCGAGCGCCGCGCACGTCGCCGCCGCGAGGACCGTCTTCCCGACCCCGGTGTCGGTGCCGGTGACGAAGACCCCGCGCACACCAATTCCGCCAGAATGCTCGGCTCCCGCTCGCTCGCGTCCCATGATCACCGGCAAGTTTGCTTGCAAACTTGCCGTTTGGCGTTCACGCTCGCTCGCTCCCGCCTCCGCTTCTGGCGGGTGGTCTCCTACGCGGCCTGGTCGAGCGCCCGCCTCGGCCTCGGAGCGTTGCCCAGGAGCCCGAGCTCGCCGGCCGCCACCGACAGCGTCCGCGCCGCCCGCAACAGCTCGGCCTCGCGGTGCGACGCCATCACGCTGAGCCGCAGCCGCGAGGTCCCCTCGGGGACGGTCGGCGGACGGATCGCCTGCGAGAACAGGCCGCGCTCCAGCACCCGCTCGCACAGCGCGGTCGCCTTGCGCGCGTCGCCAACGACGATCGGCATGATCTGGGTCCGCGAGCCGCCGGTGTCGAGCCCACCCGCCGCGAGCGCCGAGCGCAGGACCTCGGCGTTGCGGCGCAGGCGCTCGACGCGGTCGGGCCTCGACTGGAGCAGCTCGAGCGCGGCCGCCGCCGCGCCGACCGACGGCGGCGGCAGTCCGGTCGAGAAGATGAACGGCCGCGCGGTGTTGACCAGCAGCTCGACGATCTCCCGCGACGCGCACACGTACGCGCCGTAGCTCCCGAGCGCCTTGCCCAGCGTGCCGACGATCACGTCGACCTCCGAGCTGGCGCCGGCGGCGGCGACCGCGCCCCGCCCCTCCGGCCCGACGGCGCCGGTCGCGTGCGCCTCGTCGACCATCAGCCGGCACTTGTGGCGGCGGGCGAGCCGCACCAGGTGGGGGATGGGGGCGACGTCGCCGTCCATCGAGAACACGCTGTCGGTGACGATCAGGCTGGCGCGGCCCGCGGAGCGGCTCAAGCCCCACGCCAGGTGCTCGAGGTCGCGATGCCGGTACACGAACTTGTCCGCGCGGGCGAGGCGGCAGCCGTCGATGATGCTGGCGTGGTTGCGCTCGTCCGAGAACACGACCTCGCCCTCGCCCGCGAGCGCCGCGATCGTGCCGGTGTTCGCGAGGTAGCCCGACCCGAACAGCAGCGCGGCCTCGGTGCGCTTGAACGCCGCCAGGCGCTCCTCGAGCCGGCGGTGCGGGCCCATGTTCCCCGACACCAGCCGCGAGGCCCCCGCGCCGGCGCCCCACCGCATCGCGGTCGCCGCCGAGGCGCGGCGAACCTTGGGGTGGTTGGCGAGCCCGAGGTAGTCGTTGGAGCACAGCAGCAGCACCTCGCGCCCGTCGAGCAGCACCCGCGGGCCCTGCGGGCCGCCGACCAACCGCAGCCGTCGATGGAGCCCCGACCGGCGAAGCTCGTCCAGCCGCTCGGAGACGTCCACTAGTCGCCCCAGCCCGCGGGGTCCGACCCCGCGGCGCTCGACTCGGCGCGCGGGTATGGCGGCGGCGTGGTCTTCTTCTTCACCACGCGGAGGTGCTTCTCCGGGTCCCAGAAGTTCGCCTCGTCCTGGCTGTCGATCAGCTCCTCCATCGGCGTGTGCGGCGCGTCGCCGTCGAGCCACCCGGAGCGGTTGTCGGGGCGGG
>DATAFB010000131.1:0-37808 GCA_036257695.1 Solirubrobacterales bacterium
ATCAACGGACGCTCGGCGCTGGTGCTCGGGGCGAGCGCCGGGATCGGGCGCGGGATCGCCGCGGTGCTGGCGCGGGAGGGCGCCCGGGTCGCGATCGCCTCGCGATCGCGCGAGCGGATCGAGGCCGCCGCGCGGGAAATCGGCGGCGACGTGGCCCCGTTCGTGTGCGACACGCATGACCTCGATCGGGTTGCGGGGCTCCCAGGCGAGGCGGCGGACGCCCACGGGCCGGTCGAGATCCTCGTCACAAACACAGGCGGCCCGCCGCCCGGTGGCGTGCTCGACCACTCGATGGAGGAGTGGGAGGCCGCGTACCGCTCCCTGGTGCTGGCGCCGCGGGTGCTGATCGAGGCGGTGCTGCCCCGGATGCGCGAGCGCGGCTGGGGCCGGATCGTCAACGTGGGGTCGAGCTCGACGCGCGAGCCGATCCCGGCCCTGGCGCTGTCGAACATCCACCGCATGGCCGCGGTCGGCTTCTTCAAGACGCTGGCGCGCGCGGTCGCTGCCGACGGGATCACCGTCAACACGGTGGCGACGGGGCGGTTCGCCACCCAGCGCCTGGCCGACAACGCGGGCTCGATCGAGGCGGCCGAGGAGGGGGCGCGCGGGGAGGTCCCGGCAGGGCGCCTCGGGATGCCGGAGGAGTTCGGCGACCTGGTCGCGTTCCTGGCGTCGGAACGGGCCGCGTACCTGACCGGCGCGGTGATCCCGCTGGACGGCGGGTTGCTACGGTCGGCGTAGGCTCAGGTGGGCTGTGGCTCAAGGCCGTCGCGGCGCGCCTTGACGACCAGCCACGCCGCCCCCGCGGCGAGCATCGCGAGGCTTAGGAGCTGCGCCGTGGTCAGCCCCGCGACGACTGCGTCGTTGCGGCGGATGAGCTCGACCAGGAAGCGCTCGGTCCCCGCCAGCACGAGGTAGATCGCGAACAGGATTCCGGGCGCGAACCGCTCCCGCCACCGCCACAGCACGAGCGCGACCAGCCCCATCGCGAGCGTCTCGTAGATCGGCGTCGGGTGAACCGGAGTGTCGATCGGCTCGGTCCCGTCCGGATACGCCATCGCCCACGGCCCGTCCCAGTCCTCCCCGTAGTCGCCGTCGCCCGACACCTGACAGCCGATGCGGCCGATCGCATAGCCGAGCGCGAGCGCCGGGGCGGCGAGGTCGAGCAGCCCCAGTCCCAGCATCTTCCGCCGCCACGCCCACAGCACCACCCCGAGCGCGCCTCCGACGGCGCCACCGAACCACACCAGCCCGCCGCCCGAGAAGATGTTGCCGACGAGGTCGCCGGAGACGTCGTCCCAGTTCTGGAACACGAAGTCGAGCCGGGCGCCGACGATCCCGCCGACCAGCGCGGCGAAGGTCATCTCGTACGCCCAGTCGGACGGCTTGCCCAGCTCCTTCAGCCGCCGGGCAACGAGCGCGCCGGCGGCGAGGAAGGCAAGCGCGAAGCAGATCCCGAAGGTCTGCAGCGTCAGCGGGCCGATCTCGATCTCGGGCTGCACGAGGGGGTAGGTTGATCTTGGCATGAGGGCAACGTCCGCCGTCGACGCCGAGCGCGAGCCGAACTTCCTCGCCCGGTGGGAGCGCGAGCCGGCGGCGCCGCGACACGGTAACCGGGAGCGGGTGGGTGGGTAGACGTCAACATCGACGGCTCCCGATCATGGACGCGCGACGACGCCATCGAGGTGCTCGTCGACCTGCTCGCCGAGGCCGACTCGGCGGCCCAAACCGGCGAGTTCTACGACGACGTCTGCGACGCTCTGTGCCGGCTGACCTCGCTGCGCCGCGCCGCGCTGCTGCTGTACGACCCCGCCTACCGCGCCGTCGTCCCGGTCGGCTCGCACGGCACCGACCCCGACCTCGTCGCCCAGATCGAGGGCACCCTGGACGAGACGCCGATGGCCCAGCGCGCGCTGGCCGAGAACCGGGTGGTCGAGGCGTCGGAGGACCACGCCAGCCACGTCCCGGCCCGATACGCGCGCTTCGCGGGCATCACGACGATCACCTGCACTCCGATCTCCGCCGGCGGGCGGTGGCTGGGCGTGATCTTCGCCGACCGCGGCGGAGGCCGGTTCGAGCTCACCGACGACGAGCGCCGCACGATGCTGACCCTGGGCCGGCTCGCGGCGCTCGCCGCGAGCGTCGAGCGCGCGACCAGCCAGCGCGAGCACGCTCGGCGGCTGTCGGAGCGGGTGTCGCTGACGCGCGAGATCCACGAGCAGGTGATCCAGCGGCTGTTCGGCCTCCTGCTCGTCGTCGGGTCCGACCAGCCGCTCACCGAGGCCGACCGCGGCCGCGTCGACG
The DNA here is from genome assembly GCA_036257695.1 of Solirubrobacterales bacterium. Lineage (GTDB taxonomy): Bacteria > Actinomycetota > Thermoleophilia > Solirubrobacterales > 70-9 > DASPWW01. Next base: position 2,305 of record DATAFB010000131.1, read on the forward strand.
AGGAGCTGCGCGCGGTGCTGTCGGAGCTGCGCGGGGCGCTCGATCGCTCGCTCACCCCGCGCGAGCACGAGACCCGCACCACCCTTCGCCATCTCCTCGACCGCCTCGGGCGGCGGCCCGAGCTGAGCGTCGTGTGGCCCGACGGAGTCGAGATACCGAGCGAGCTCGAGCCGCTCCTCCAGGCGACGCTCGCCGAGGCGCTGCGGAACATCGATAAGCACGCACGCCCGACGACGATCGAGGTAGAGGTCGCCGCCGAGCCGGAGGCGCTGATCCTCGAGGTGACCAATGACGGCGCCGTCGGGGAGAACGGCGAAAGCGGGGGGCTCGGGCTGCGGCTGATGTCGCTGGAGGCGCTCCAGCACCGCGGGATCGTCGAGTTCGGGCCCGTCCCGCCCGACCGGTGGCGGGTCAGGCTCGTGGTGCCGCCGGGACGCCGATGAGCACCGAGCAGGAGCTCCGCGTGCTCGTGGTCGACGACCACGACGTCGTCCACTGGGGCTTCCGGCTGCTGCTCGAGCGCCAGCCGTGGGTCGAGCGCTGCGTCGCCGCGGCCGACGCGGCCGACGCGCTCGAGCAGGCGCGCCGGCTGCGCCCCCACGTCGCGCTGGTCGACCTGCTGCTGCGCGACGAGTCAGGGGCCGAGCTGTGCGAGGAGCTGCGCGCGGCGTCCCCAGAGACGCGGATCCTGCTGCTGTCGGGAGTCGGCTCGATCTCGCCCGCGGTCGCGCGCGCCGCGGGCGCGTCGGGGTTCGTCTCGAAGCAGCTCGGCGCCGGCGACATCGTCAAGGCGGTGCGGATGGTCGCACTCGGAATGGAGGTGTTCGGGCGCGAGGAGGAGGAGCGGCCGGGCGCGCTGTCGGGTCGCGAGCGCGAGGTGGTGGGGCTGATCGCGGCAGGGGCCACGAACCGCGAGATCGCGCAGCGCCTGTACCTCTCTCCGCACACCGTCAAGGAGCACACGAGCACGATCTACCGCAAGCTCGGCGTTCGCAACCGCGCCGAGGCGGTCAAGCGGGCGCAGCGGCTCGGGATCATCACCTAGCGATTTGGGCGCCGAGCATTGGGGCGCAGCCCCCAACTGCGAGGCGACTGGCAGGTCATCCGTACTGATTCCCCCCGACGCGGTCGCCTCGACCCCCCCGACCGGGGGGTTCACCGTGTGCGCGCCTTAACAGCGGGTGGGTAGCGGGGAAGTATGCGGCGGTGGGCAACGACCACGACACTGCGCTGCTCTTCCCCGGCCAGGGAAGCCAGAGTGACGATATGCGCGAGCTCGTCGCCCGGGTGCGCCCCGGGCTGCTCGACCAGGCGATCGCCGAGCTCGGAGCCGACCCGTTCGCATGCGTCGACGAGGGGACCGCGTACGCACAGCCGGCCCTTTACTGCGCCAGCCTCGCCGGATGGGCGGAAGGCGGCAGCCCGGCGGCGGCGTACATGGCCGGCCACTCGCTCGGCGAGCTGGCGGCGCTCGCCGCGGCCGGCAGCGTCAGCGAGGAGGACGGTTTGGCGCTCGCGATCGCGCGCGGACGGGCGATGCAAGCCGCGGCCGAGAGCGGCCCCCCAGGCGGGATGCTCGCCGTGCTCGGCGATGAGGCGCCGACACGCGAGATCGCCGAGCGCCTCAGGCTGACGCTAGCGAACGAGAACGCCCCCGGGCAGGTCGTGCTGTCGGGGCCCGCCGACGCCCTCGCCGCCGCCAAGCCGGAGCTGAAGCGCGCGGGGCTGAAGGCGATCCGGCTGCGCGTGCAGGGAGCGTTCCACTCCCCCGCGATGGAGTCGGCGGTGCCGGAGTTCGAGCGCGCGCTCGCCGCCGTCGACGTCGGCCCGCCGCGGGTCCCGGTGATGTCGAGCATCGCCGCGCGGCCGTTCGACGACGTGCGCGCGCGCCTCCTCGAGGCGCTGACGAAGCCGGTGCGGTGGCGCGAGGCGCTGATCGCGCTGTACCGCGCCGGGGTGCGGAGGTTCGTCGAGACCGGCCCGGGGACGGTGCTGACCGGGCTCGTGCGGCGCACCCTCGACTCGGTCGAGGCGACGACGGTCGGCGCGCTGGATCCGGAGGCCGCCCGTGCCTGAGGCGCTCGCCACGACGACGCGCGCGGCGTCCGATGGGCTCGCCACCAGGCGCGGCGCCGCGGTGGCCTCGGTGGCGATGGCGGTGCCGCCCGAGGCCGTCGACAACGCCCCGATCGCCGACCGGCTCGGAGTCAGCGAGCGCTGGATCGTCGAGCGGACCGGGGTCGTCGAGCGCCGCGTGGCCGCGGACGGCGACCGGCTCGCGAGCTACGCCGCCGAGGCGGGATCGGCGGCGCTCGCCGACGCGGGAGTCGATGCCGCGGACCTCGACCTGGTGATCGTCGCGACGATGAGCCACGAGCAGCTGACGCCGCACGCCGCGGCGCTCGTCACCGATCTGATCGGGGCGACCCGCTCCGGCGCGATCGACCTCAACGCCGCGTGCACGGGCTTCCTCTCCGCGCTTTCGCTGGCCACCGGCCAGATCGAGAGCGGCAGAGCGCGCTCGGTACTCGTGATCGGCGCCGACCTGCTCAGCCGCCTGACCGATCGCGACGATCGCAGCACCGCGGGGCTGTTCGGGGACGGCGCCGGCGCCTTCGTCGTCCGCGCCACCGACCCGCCCGGGCGGATCGGCCCCGTCGTGCTCGGCGCCGACGGCGCCCGCGCGGGGCTGATCCAGGCGGACCGCGCCGAGGGCCTAGTCCGCATGAAGGGGCCGGACACCTTCCGCCAGGCGGTCGACCGGCTCGCCGAAGGGACGCTGGACGCGCTTGCGGCCGCCGGACGCGACCTGGCCGACGTCGACGTGTTCGCCTACCACCAGGCGAACAGCCGCATCATCCGCGCCGTCGGCGAGCGGCTCGAGCTCCCCACCGAGCGCGTGATCGACTGCGTGCCGCAGTACGCGAACACCTCCGCCGCGACGATCCCGATCGCGCTGACCGTGGCGCGCGACCGCGGCCTGCTCGCGGACGGCGCGACGGTGCTGTGCGCCGCGTTCGGCGGCGGCCTGGCGTGGGGGGCGACGGTCATCGACTGGGGCTCGGATGGGCGCTGAGGAGACCAACGGAAGCGCGCTCGTGACCGGCGCCGCTGGCGGGATCGGTGCGGCGATCGCGCGCGTGCTGGCCGCCGACGGATGGCCGGTGGGCGTCAACTACCGCAGCGACGCCTCCGGCGCGGAGCGCGTCGCGGCCGAGATCGCCGAGGCCGGCGGCCGCGCGCTGGCGCTGCCCGGCGACCTGCGCGACGAGGACGCCGCAGAGTCGCTGTTCTCGCGCATGGAGGAGGAGTTCGGGCCGGTGCTGGTGCTGGTCAACAACGCCGGCGTACGGGCCGACGGCCTCTCCCCCCAGCTCGGCGACGAGCAGTGGGAGCGGGTGATCGACACGAACCTGTCGGCCGCGTTCCGCACGACCCGCCGGGCGCTGAAGCCGATGCTGCGGGCGCGCTTCGGGCGGATCGTCAACGTCGCCTCGGTCGTCGGACCGCGCGCCAATGCCGGGCAGGCGAACTACGCCGCGTCGAAGGCGGGGCTGATCGGGTTCACGAAGACGGTCGCCGTCGAGGTCGCGCGGCGCCGGGTGACGGTCAACGCGGTCGCCCCCGGGTTCGTGCAGACGAAGCTGACCGAGGACGTCATGGGCAACGGGCTCGTCGACGCGATCCCGGCGCGCCGCGTCGGCACCCCCGAGGAGGTTGCCGCCTGCGTGCGCTTCCTGACCTCGGACGGAGCGTCGTACGTGACCGGCACCACCTTGACCGTGGACGGAGGGATGAGCGCATGATCGAAAGGAGCAGACGATGGAAGCGGCAGTGACGACGGAGCGGGTCGAGAAGGTGATCTTCGACGGCCTCGCCGAGGTCGGCGCGGAGCGCGATCAGATCTCGCGCGGGGCGACGTTCGAGACGCTCGAGGTCGACTCTCTCGACCTGGTCGAGATCTCGCAGATCGTCGAGGACGAGTTCGGAGTCGAGCTCGAGGGCGACGACGTCAAGGACCTGAAGAACGTCGGCGAGGTAATCGACCTCGTGGTGGCGCGCTCGTCATGAGACGGCGCGTCGCCATCACGGGCATCGGCGCGGTCACCCCGCTGGGGGTCGGCGCCGATGCGCTGATCGACCGCTGGATCGACCGCCGTTGCGGGATCGAGGACGGCGAGGGTCAGGCCGACGAGTTCGATCCGATCGAGTTCATGACCCGCAAGGAGGCGCGGCGCAGCGATCGCTTCGCCCAGTTCGCGATCGCGGCTTCGGACGAGGCCGTGAGCCAAGCGGGCTGGTCGGAGGGGCTCCCGTACGTGCCGCAGCGCGTCGGGTGCGTTGTCGGCACCGGGATCGGCGGGTTGAGCTCGCTCGAGGAGCAGGAGAACGTGCTGCGCGAGCGCGGCGCCAAGGCGGTCTCGCCGCTGTCCGTCCCCCTGATGATGGGCAACGCGGGCGCCGCGGCGCTGGCGATGCGCCACGGAATCCATGGCCACACCTACGGCGTCGTGTCGGCGTGCGCCGCCGGTGCGCACGCGGTCGGTGCCGGCACGCGGCTGATCGAAGGCGGCGACGCCGACGCGGTCGTGGTCGGAGGCGCGGAGGCGGCCCTGACCGGGCTGGCGGCCGCCGCGTTCATGGCGATGGGCGCGACCTCGCCGACCGGCGTTTCGCGTCCGTTCGACCGCCGCCGCGACGGGTTCGTGATGGGCGAGGGCGCCGGTGTCCTGGTGCTCGAGGACGCCGAGGTGGCCGAGCGGCGGGGCGCGGAGGCTGTCGGCGAGGTGCTGGGATACGCCGCGACCTCGGACGCCCACCACCTCACGGCGCCGGAGCCGTCGGGAGCCGAGGCGGCGCGGGCGATCGAGTTGGCTCTCGACGACGCGGAGATCGGGCCCGCAGACCTCGACTACGTCAACGCGCACGGCACCTCGACCCCGCTCAACGACCGCTCCGAGACCGAGTCGCTGAAGACGGCGCTGGGCGACGACGCCCGCCGAGTCCCGGTCTCGTCTACCAAGTCGGCGATCGGACACTTGCTCGGAGCCGCGGGCGCGGTCGAGGCGATCGCCACCGTCCAGGCGCTGCGCCGCCGCACCGCCCCACCGACGCTGGGGTGGGAGGAGCGCGACGATGGCCTCGACCTCGACTACGTCCCGGGCGAGGCGCGGGCCCTGGGCGCCAACGGCAACGGCGCCGGAGATCCACTGGTCGCGATCTCGAACTCGTTCGGGTTCGGCGGCCACAACGCCGTCCTCTGCCTGCGCGCATGAGCGGGACGGCCGCCCCCACCGCCGCCGTCCAGGTCCCGACACAGAAGGAGGCCGCGGTCGGCGCTCGCCAGCGCCTCGAGGCGCTGTGCGACCCGGGCTCGTTCCGGCCGCTGCGTTCGCGGGTGCTGTCGCGCCGGCTCGGCGAGCGGGCGCACGGTGGCGACGGTGTGCTCGCTGGGGCGGGCCGCGTTTCGGGGCGACCCGTGTTCTGCTACGCGCAGGACCCGGCGTTCATGGGCGGCTCGCTGGGGGAGGCCCACGCCGACTCGATCGTCCGGGTCATGGAGCTCGCCGGCGAGGCGAGCGCGCCGGTGGTCGGGTTCATCGAGTCGGGCGGAGCGCGCCTCCAGGAGGGGCACGCCGGCCTCGCCGGGTACGGGCGGATCTTCCGCAAGAGCGTCGAGCTGTCGTCACGCGTCCCCCAGATCTCCGTCGTAACCGGCGTGTCCGCCGGCGGCGGCTCGTACTCGCCGGCGCTGACCGACTTCGTGCTGATGACAAGCTCGGCACGGATGTTCCTCACCGGCCCCCGCGTCGTGCGCGAGGCGCTCGGCGAGGAGGTGACGATGGAGGAGCTCGGCGGTCCGCGCGTCCACGAGGGGAACGGCGTCTGCCAACTCGTGGCCGACTCGGAGGAGGAGGCGACCGATCGCGTGCGCGAGCTGCTCGGGCTGCTTCCGCAGGTGATCGGCGAGCGCTCCCCGCTCGCCGCCCCGGGCCCCGCCGGCGGGAGCGACCCGAGCGCCCCCGTGCCGGCCGAGGCGCGGCGGGTGTACGACGTCCGCGAGGTGATCGCCGCGATCGTCGACCAGGGGCGGCTGCTGGAGATCTCGTCTCGATGGGCGCGGAACATGGTCACGGGGTTCGCCCGCCTCGACGGCCGGCCGGTCGGCATCGTCGCCAACCAGCCGCGTCGCCTCGGCGGAGTGATCGACGCGGTCGCGTCCGAGAAGGCGGCCCACTTCGTCGACATGTGCGACCGATTCGGCATCCCACTCGTCGTCCTCGTCGACACGCCCGGCTTCATGCCGGGCACCCGCCAGGAGGGGGCGGGCGTGATCCGTCACGGCGCCTCGCTGCTGCGGGCGTTCGCCGGCGCTTCGGTTCCGCGGGTCACGGTCGTGCTGCGCAAGGCGTACGGCGGCGCCGTGATCACGATGAACTCCAAGGACCTCGGCGCGAACGTCGTCTTCGCATGGCCCGGAGCCGAGATCGGGATCATGGCTGCAAACCAGGCCGTGGGCGTGGTCCACCGCCGCCGGCTGCGCGACGCGGACGACCCCGAGGCGCTCGGCGCCAACCTCGCGGCGGCGTACGCCGAGGAGCATCTGACCGCGGCAGCGGCGGCGGCCAGCGGGTTCATCGACGAAGTCATCGAGCCGACGGACACCCGCCGCTCCCTGGCATGGGCGCTCGGATCGCTGGAGAGATGATGGCTCCGGAGGACCCGTTCGCGCTCATGGCCCGACACCTGCCGAAGCGGGGGAAGGGCGGCCAGCGAGCGGTGTCCTGCTTCGTGGCGCTCGGCGACAGCTTCACGGCCGGCAAGGGGTGCGCTCCGGGCGAGCCGTGGGCCGATCGCGTCGCGGACGCGCTGCGCGCGCGCGAGCCGAAGCTCACGTACCGCAACCTTGCCGTGGACGGCGCAACGAGCGACGCCGTCCTCGCCCAGCAGGTCGGCCCCGCCCTGCAGCTGGAGCCGGACCTCGTGACCGTGATCTGCGGGGCCAACGACGTCCTGCGCAGCGTGCGCCCCGACGTCGACGGGTACGGCGAGCGGCTGGCGGAGATCCTCGACCGGCTGCGCTCGGCGCTCCCCGGGGCGGCGATCTTGACCGCGACGTCGCCCGAGGGAATGAGGTTCATGGAGCTCGGCCCGAGGACCCGGGCCCGCGTCACGGGCGGCATCGGGCGCGTCAACGAGGCCACCCGCGCGATCTCCGCCCGGCGCGGGATTCCGTGCTTCGACGTGGTCGACCACCCCGGGCTCGCCGACCGCGCCAACTTCTCGGCCGACGGGCTGCACCCGTCGCCTGTGGGACACGAGCGGGCAGCGTGGGAGCTCGCCCGCGTGCTTCGCGACGAGTTCGGGATCGACATCGAAACCGAAGGGAGAAAGCCGTGAGCGCCAACGGGATCTTCGAGCGCGACTTCGACCAACTCGAGCCAGGAGCCGGGTTCGCAACCGCGAGCCGCACGATCACGGAGTCGGATCTGGTGTCGTTCGCGGCGCTGACCGGCGACCGCCATCCGCTGCACACCGACGCACGGTGGGCCGCGGACAGCCCGTTCGGCGAGCGGGTCGCGCATGGGATGCTGGTGCTGTCGTATGCGCTCGGGCTCGTCCCGTTCGATCCCGCGCGGGTGCTCGCGCTGCGCGGCGTCGACGGCGTGACGTTCAAGCGCCCCGCCCACATCGGCGACACGATCCGGGTCGAGGGACGGGTCGACTCGGTGGAGCCCCTCGACGCGTCGACCGGGCTCGTCACGTGCGGCTGGAAGGTGCTGAACGACCGCAACGAGACGCTCGCCCGGGCGAAGCTGAAGGTTCTGTGGAGACGCGAGGAGGGACAGGAAACGTCGTCCCGCCCGCAACCCCGCGGAAGCGGAGGCGTAGCCGAGCATTTCGCTGGCAATGGTGAGGTCTACCTGTGATCCTCGAGGGCAAGCGGATCCTCGTCACTGGCGTCGTCAACCGCCACAGCATCGCCTTCGCCGTCGCCGAGCAGGCGCAGAACGCCGGCGCCGAGGTCCTGCTGACGAGCTTCGGCCGCGTGCGCCGGATGACCGAGCGCGCGGCCAAGCGGCTTCCGGAAGAGCCCGAGGTGCTGGAGCTGGACGTCAACCGGCCCGAGGACTTCGCCGCCCTGCGCGACGAGCTGCGCGGGCGCTGGGGAAGGGTGGACGGGGCCGTGCACGCGATCGCGTTCGCGCCCCCCGATGCGCTCGGCGGCGAGTTCCTCAACACGCCGCGCGAGAGCGCCACGGCGGCGTTCGAGACAAGCGCCTTCTCGCTCAAGGCGCTCGCCGAGGCGCTGATGCCGCTGTACGCGAACGGCGCCGAGGGCGGGGGCGGCAGCCTCGTCGGGCTCGACTTCGACGCCTCCGTCGCGTGGCCGGCGTACGACTGGATGGGGGTGTCGAAGGCGGCGCTCGAGTCGGCGGCGCGCTACCTGGCGCGCGACCTGGGGCCGCACGGGGTGCGCGTCAACCTCGTCTCCGCGGGCCCGCTGGCGACGCCGGCGGCGAGCGGGATTCCCGGGTTCGGCGACCTGGCGAAGATGTGGGGCACCCAGGCGCCGCTGGGGTGGGACGTCGAAGATCCCGGCCCCGTGGCGGCGGCGATCGCGTTCCTGCTCTCCGACATGGCGCGCGGGATCAGCGGCGAGATCCTGCACGTCGACGGCGGATTCCACGCCATGGGCGCCCCCGTACGGGGCGACGCCGAGGCCGCCGGAGCGCCGGCGAGCTAGCGGCAGTCGACCCAGGCGCCCTCGGCGGCGGCGCGCAGCGCGCGGTCGACGACCTCCGCCGCACGCAGCCCGTCTTCGATCGCGGGCGGCCGCGCGTCCTCGTGACCCTCGACGGCGGCATAGAAGTCGAACACGAGGTTGCGAACGGCGTCGGCCCAGCCCTCCACGTGTCCGGGGGGAAGGCCGGGCGGGCCGCTCGGGGCCCAGTCGGGTGAGCGCATCTCGACCGCGGTGCCGCCGCCCCGGCGAGCGACGCGCAGCTCCTCCGGGTGCTCCTGAGCCCACGCCACCGACCCGAGCTCGCCGTCGACGGCAAGCCGCAGGTCGTTCTTCGACCCCGCGGCGACCTGGGAGAAGACGAGCGCGACCCGCGCCCCGCCCTCGAGTCGCGCCACGACCGACCCGTGGTCGTCGAGGCCGTCATCGTCCGCCAGCGCCGAGCCCAGCGTCGCGGCGACGGCCTCGAACGCGATCCCGGTCACGTGCGTGACGAGGTCGAATAGGTGCGTGCCGAGGTCGGCGAGCGTGCACGACGGCCCGGATCGCGCCGCCGAGCGCCGCCACCCGGGGTCCGGGATCTCGAGCAGCCAGTCCTGGAGATAGGTCCCGCGGACCGTCGTCACCTCGCCGACGGCCCCGTTGGCAACCAGCTCGCGCATGCGGGCGATCGCCGGGAAGTAGCGGTAGGTGAACGTGACGCATGCGTGGCGGCCCGAGGCGGCGACCGCCTCGGCCAGCCGCTGCGCCTCGCCGAGGTCCCTGCCGAGCGGCTTCTCGGCGACGAGGTGCGCCCCGGCCTGGACCGCCCGCGTCCCGAGCCGAAGATGGAGGTCGTTGGGAGTGCAGTTGTGGACGACGTCGGCGGCGGCGAGCAGAGGGTCGGGGTCGTCCGATGAGGCCGCCATGCCGATCAGCTCGACGCCGGGGACGCGCCGCAGGGCGTCGACGTGGGCGCGGCCGGAGAAGCCGACTCCGATCACCGCCGCCTTCACGCCGATGCCGCTAGGTGGTGCCGGTCTGTCGCCGCAGCCGCGTGGCCGCGTCGATCGTCACCGCGAGCAGCAGCACGGCGCCGGTGATCATGAACTTGATATCCGACGACAGCGCCAGCAGGTCCATGCCGTTCGAGATCGACCCGATGACCAGCGCGCCGAGCAGCGCCGACCACACGAAGCCGCGCCCCCCGAACAGGCTCGTGCCGGCGATCACGGGACCGGCGATCGCGAGCAGCAGCAGGTCGCTGCCGCCCGAGCTCTGGTTGACCGCGAGCAGCCGTGAGGCCGCCAGAATCCCCCCCGCCGCCGCGAGCGTCGAGCCGAGCGTGAAGACGGTGATCCGGACCCACTTGGTCGAGATCCCGGCGCGCCGCGCCGCCTCGGCGTTGCCGCCGACGGCGAAGATGTGGCGCCCGTACCGCGTGCGCTTGGTGATGAACGAGAAGATCGCCATGAGGCTGAGCATGATCACGGCGGCGAGCGGCACGCCGCGGTCCTCGTTGAGGATCGCGACGGCGGCGATCATCGCGGCGGCGACGACCGCGGTCTTCGCGACCGCGGCGCCCAGGGCTCCCGTCTCGAGCCCCGCCTTCTCGCGCAGGCGGCGCTCTCGGATCACGGTGGCCGTGTAGGCCGCGATCACCACCGCGGCGACCGCCCACCCGAGCTCCTGCGAGAAGAACGTGGTCGTCAGGTCGGTGATCAGGTTGTCGGGGAGGTTCACCGTCCCGGTGTCGCCGAGCACCGCGAGCAGCGCCCCCTGCCACGCCAGCAGCCCCGCGAGGGTGACGACGAACGACGGGATCCCGAAGGTCGTGACCATGAAGCCGTTGAAGAGGCCGATCGCCGCGCCGGTGGCGAGCCCGGCGAGGATCGCGAGCTCGGGGGCCCACCCTTCCTTGACATTGAGCACCGCCATCACCCCCGCGGCGAGGCCGCTGACGGCGGCGACCGAGAGGTCGATCTCCCCGAGCAGCAGGATCAGGACGACACCGATCGAGATCGTCGCCACGGCGGTGATCTGGAGGATGAGGTTGGAGAGGTTGATCGCCGTCAGGAAGCGGTCGTTGGCGATCTGGAAGATCGTCCAGATCACGGCGATCCCGAGCAGGACCCGCAGCGTCCCGTACTCGCCGAGCGCCATCCGGCGCAGGAACTCCGCCACGGCCCCGCGCTCGCGGGCGGCCGGCGCGGCTGCCTCTCCGGTGGCGACTCCGCTCACAGAGCGTGCTCCTCCGTCGTTCGCGCGACGTCCTCCTGTCCGAACTCCGCCCCGGTGATCGCGCCGACGACCTGCTCGCGGTTGGTCTCGTCCGCGTCGAGGACCGCGGCGACCCGGCCGAGGCGCAACACGACGATCCGATCGGCGACCCGGAACACGTTGGCGAGGTTGTGGCTGATCACGACGACGCCGAGCCCGCGCTCGCGCAGCCGCTGGACCAGCTTCAGGATCTCGCGGGTCTGGACGACGCCGAGCGCGGCGGTCGGCTCATCGAGCAGCACGAGCCGCGGCTCGCCGAGCAGCGAGCGGGCGATCGCGACCGCCTGTCGCTGTCCGCCGGAGAGCTGGGCGACCTCGGTCCGAACGCTGCGGATCGTCGTCACGCCGAGCGAGTCGAGCAGCTCGAGGGTGCGGTGCTCCATCGACGGCTCGTCGAGCAGGTCGAGGCCGGGGATGTGGTTGCCGACCTCCTGGCCGAGATAGAGGTTCTGGACAACGTCGAGGTTCTCGCACAACGCGAGGTCCTGGTACACGGTGGCGATCCCGAGCCTGTACGCCGCCTGGGGGGTGTTGAGAGTGACCCGATTCCCCTCGAAGTAGGCCTCACCCTCATCGGCGGGCTGGACTCCGGAGATTGCCTTGATCAGGGTCGACTTGCCGGCGCCGTTGTCGCCGACTAGGCCTACCACCTCGCCGGCGCCGAGCTCGAAGTCGACGTCCTTGAGGGCCTCGACGGGCCCGAAGCTCTTGCTGACCCCCTTCAGCGCGAGGAGAGGCGAGTTCGCCGGAGTGCGCTCAGTTGCCGCTTGCTGGCTCTGAGTCCCGTTCATCTCCGTGCCTCTCCTCGCGCCTCGGGGTCAATGGCTACTGCAGGCCCGCGTCCTTGCAGTCCTGAGCGTATGCCTTGGTGCAGATCTCGTCCACGCTCCAGAAATCGTCCTTGATGATCGTGTCTTCGATGTTGTCCTGGAAGACGGGGATCGTCTCGAGGAACACCGTCGGGACCTGCTCCTGTCCGTTGTCCTCCTCGCCGTTGATGAGGCCCTCAGGGGGATCCTCACCCTGGGCGAGCGCGACCGCGAGCTCGGCGGCCGCGTCGGCGAGCGGCGTGATCGGCTTGTACACCGTCATGTACTGCTCGCCCGCGAGGATGCGCTGGATCGCGGCCAGCTCGGCGTCCTGCCCGGTGGTCGGCTTCGACTCCGGGTCGATGCCGGCGGACTTCATCGCCGCGATCGCGCCGCCGGCGGTGCCGTCGTTCGCCGCGTACACCCCGGCGAACCCGTTCTTGCCCTCGGCCGTGATCGCCTGCTCCATCTCGAGCTGCGCTTCGTCCGGCGACCAGTCGGGCGTGTCGTACTCCTTCGCGATCTCGACGCCCTCCTGGTCGAAGATCTCCGTCGAGCCCTCGTTGAACAGCTTCGCGTTGTTGTCGGTGGGCGCGCCGTTGATCTGGACGATCGGGCCCTTGGGGGAGCCGTCCTCCGCCAGCTTCTCGGACAGGGCCTCGCCCTGCTGGCGCCCGACCTCGACGCTGTCGAACGACACGTAGTAGTCCAGGTCGGCGTCGAGGATCAGCCGGTCGTAGCTGATCACCGGGATGCCGGCTTCCTTCGAGCGGCTGACCAGTCCCGCGGCCGCGGCCGAATCGACCGGGTCGAGGACCATCACGTCGACGCCCTCGGTGATCGCGGCCTCGACCTGCTGCTGCTGCTTGGCGGTGTCCTGGTCGGCGTTGCTGTACACGATCTCGCACTCCGAGCACAGCTCGTCGACCTTGGCCTCGAACGTCGGCCGGTCCTGGGTCTCGTACCGCGCTGTCTTCGACTCCGGAAGCAGGTAGGCAATGCTGCCGCCGCCTTCACCGCCGCCATCGTCGTCGTCGCCGCCGCACGCGGCCAGCCCGAGGGCCAGTCCGAGCACGACGATCGGCACGAGCACCCGAGGTGCTCTCACTCGCATTCGCTCCTCCTCTCGTTGGTGATCACGTTCCCGTCTTGCCCTGTTTCCAAGCCTGTCCGTCCCGGTGTCACGCGGCCTCCTTCGTCGGCAGCGCCGGGGTGAGGAAGCGGTCCGACTCGTGCATGACGAGGGCGAGCGCGCCGAGCAGCTCAGCGCGCTCGCCCAGCACCCCTGGGACGATCTCGAGCTGCTCGACCGCGTTGGGGATCGCGTTGTGGCGCACCGAGCGCCGGACGGGGTCGAGCAGCACGTCGCCGGCGGCGCTGAGGTCGCCGCCGACGATCACGCATTCGGGGTTGAGCAGGTTGCAGAGGTTGGCGACGGCGATCCCGACGGCTCGGCCGGCGTCGCCGATCAGGCGCTGAGCGGCGGCGTCGCCGGCGGCCGACAGCTCGAGCAGGCGCCTCGTGGTGACCTCCTCGCCGCGGCTGGCGCTGAGGAGCTGGGTGATCGCCCGTGTCGAGGCGAGGGTCTCGAGGCAGCCGCGGTTCCCGCACCGGCACACCGGGCCGCCGTCGGCGAGCACGGTGTGGCCGATCTCGCCCGCCGTCCCGCCGACGCCGTGGTGGAGGCGGCCGGCGGAGATGAAACCGGCGCCGATCCCGGTCGCCAGCTTGATGTAGGCGACGTCGGAGCGGCCCTGGCCCGCGCCCCACACGAGCTCAGCGAGGGCGCCGATGTTGGCGTCGTTCTCGACCTCGACCGGCATCTCGAGCCGGCGGCTGGCCTCGGCCGCGGCATCGACGCCGACCCAGCCGGGGAGGATCGAGGACGCCTGGACGGCGCCGGTGGCGCGGTCGATCGGCGCCGGGAGGCCCATCCCGGCACCGATCACGCGGCTGCGGTCGGCGCCCGCCTCGTCGAGGACGTTGGCGACGAACTCGGCGGCGGCGTCGAGGCCGTGGTCGGCGGAGTGGTCGACGTCCATCTCACCCCACGTCTCGGCGAGGACGGCGTGGGAGAGGTCGGAGACGGCGACGCGAAGGTGGCGGTGGCCGAAGTCGATTCCAACCGCGAGCCCGGCGGAGCTGTCGAGCGAGATCATCACCGGGGGTCGGCCGGTGTGGGCCTCCTGCGACGGCGGGAGCCCGTTCTCGCGCTCGATCGCGAGGCGGGCCTCGAGCAGGTCGGACACGATCGTCGACACCGTCGAGCGCGACAGGCCGGTGATCCGGGCGAGGTCGGCGCGGCTGGCGACGCCGCGCTGGCGCAGCGCGTCGACGATCCGGCGGCGGTTGCCCTCGCGCAGCGACGTGAGCGAGCCACTCGCGCTTCGTCCTCCTCCCGTGCCCACGCGGCTGAGTCTTTCCGCCGCACGGGGATTTGTCAAGAGTCGGGCGGAAAGATCTGCGCTTTCCGGTTGTTTATGTCCGGAACACGAACAATCGGCTGTGCCTGTGTTCCGTCTGTTCCAGCGATGGCCCCGACGGGATTCGAACCCTGCTCTTCCGGCTTGAAAGGCCGGCGTGCTGACCCTTACACCACGGGGCCGAGGGCCGTCTGAGTGTAGGTCAGTTCAGGAGCCGGTCGAGCAGCGCCTTCTGCGCATGGAGGCGGTTCTCCGCCTGGTCCCAGACGGCCGAGCGCGCGCCGTACAGGACGTCCTCGGCGATCTCCTCGCCGGGATGGGCGGGGAGGCAGTGGAGGGCGATCGCGCCGTCCGCCGCGGCCGCGAGCTGGTCGGCGTCGACGCGAAACGGGGCCAGGTCCGCCCGCCGGCGATCTGCGTCGGCCTCGTCGCCCATGCTCACCCACACGTCGGTGTAGACAGCGTCGGCGCCCGCCACGGCCGCGCGCGGGTCGTCGGCGTCCTCGGCGGCCACCCCGGGCTCGAGCCGGTAGCCCTCGGGCGACGCGACGACGACGTCGACGCCGGCGGTCCTCCCCAGGATCGCCAGCGAGCGGGCGACGTTGTTGCCGTCGCCGACGTACGCGACGCGCAACCCGCGCAGCTCTCCGAACCGCTCCCGCAGGGTCAGCAGGTCGGCGAGCGCCTGACACGGATGGTGGGCCGGCGTCAGCCCGTTGACGACCGGAACCGCCGACGCCCGGGCGAGCTCGCCCACCTTCTCGTCCGACGCCGACCGGATCACGATCGCGTCGAGGTACCGCGACAGCACCCGCGCCGTGTCCCCGATCGACTCGCCGCGCGACAGCTGGAGCTCGTCGCCGCGCAGGACCACGGGCGTCGCCCCCAGCTCAGCGACGCCGACCTCGAACGACACGCGGGTCCTGGTCGACGGCTTCTCGAACACGAGCGCCACCGACCGTCGCGCGAGCGCGTCCGCGCCCACGCCCTCGCGCCGCCCCGCCTTCAGCTCCAACGCGCGGTCGAGCAGCGCCGCCAGCTCGTCCGCCGACAGCTCCTCGCCGGTGAGGAAGTGGAGCGGGGCCGTCATCGAAGCCGCCGATACTACGCCGCATCGAGATCCGGGCCTTGAACTGGAACCTGTTCCACGGCCGCGACGGGCCGCCGGACCCGTCGCTGTACACGCTGCGGTCGAAGTTGCTGCGGATCACCGAGCGCAACGACACCCACGTGCAGGTCAACCGCGACCTGTTCGACGAGTTCGTCCGCGTGATCGCGGACGCCGAATGGGACGTCGCGCTGCTCCAGGAGTGCCCGCCACGGTGGGCGCGGCCGCTGGCGCAGGCGGCGGGCGCCGAGGCCCAGCGCGTGCTGACCTCGCGCAACTTGATCCCTCCGCTCCAAGGCGCGCTGCATCGCCTAAACCCCGACCTTCCGGGATCGTGGGAGGGCGGGTCAAACACGACGCTGATACGCGGGCTCCGGATCGCCGAGCCGCGGGAGCTCGTGATCCGCCCCGGCGACCCCGAGCGTCGCACGATGGCGTTCTCGCTGCTCGACAACGGCGTCTGCGTCGCCAACTTCCACGCCAGCAACGACAACTACCCGCTCGCCGAGGAGGAGGTCAGGCTCGCGGCGGAGACCGCCAGCGGCTGGGCGACCGACTCCCCGCTGATCTTCGGCGGCGACTTCAACCTCCGCCCCGCGCGATCGCCGCTTTTCGACGAGCTCGCCGAGCGCTTCGGGCTCCGCGCCCCCACCTCGCCCGACGCGATCGACCACCTGCTGGTGCGCGGGCTCGAGGTCCGCGAGGAGCCCCGCCAGTGGCCCCCCGAGGGGCGCGAGATCCCGTGGAACGGCCTCGCACTGCGGCTCTCGGACCACGCCCCGGTCGAGGCGCTGTTCGCGGCGCCGGCGAGCTAGATCCGGTTCGCGTACGCCAGGACGTCGCCGGTTAGCGGTTAGGCTTCGACCGTGGCCGAGCGATCACGCAAGCCGAGCCCGGGCGACGCCGAGGAGGGACGAGCCGATAAGAGCGTGCAGGCGTTTCGCGACGCGCTCGAGAAGAGCGTCACGCTGCCCCGTGACCGGCTGCAGGAGGTCTTCGACGACGCCGTCGCACACGGGCGGATGACCCGCGACGACGCCAACGAGCTCGTCAGCCGGCTGATCAGCCGCGGCCGGCAGCAGACCGAGTCGATGCTCCGAGACCTCGAGCGCGTCCTCCAGCAGGCGCAGAAGCGCCTGCGCTAGCCGTCAGGACTTCGACGAGCCGCCGCCGCTCGACTTCGCGGCGCCGGACTTCTTGGCGCTGCCTGACTTCGCGCCGGACGACTTCGCGCCGCCCGACTTGGCGCCGGACTTCTTCGCCCCGTCGCCCTGGAGCTGCTCGCGCCGCTTGCGAACCTCCTTCTCGATCTCGTCGAGCACGTCGGCGGTGGCGCTCTGGAGCCAGTCCCTGAAGCTGTCGAGCTGGGCGCGCAGGTCGCCGGACGAGGCGGCGGTGGAGGCGTCCCGGATCCGGGAGACCGCGGACTCGATGCCCGAGCGAACGTCCCCGGTGGCGCTCTCGCCCGCCTTCCTCAGGTCCTCGAGTGCCTTCTGGAGGTCGCTGGTGAGCCGCTCGCGCCGGCCCTTGGTCTGGCTGGATTCCATAGAAACTCCTTTCAAAACGCCCGATCTGCAAGCAGATCGTGCGGTCGCTGGCGGGCTCGCTCAAGCCTAACCCTTCACGGTCACGGCGAGGCCGTCGCGAAGTCGGCCTCCAGCACCCCCAGGTCGAGCTCCTCTCCGAGCGTCTCCGAGAGCAGCTCTGCGGCGCCGAGCCGCTGGCCCTGCGACCACAGCTCGCGCAGCCACCCGCCGGCTGCCTCGGCCTCGAACCACCGCTGCCCGAAGCGATCGCGCAGCGCCCGCCGCCACGACGTCTCCAGCGCCCACGCGCGCAGGTAGCACGCCGCGTAGAACCCCGGGTCGACGTCCGCGAGCCAGCTCGCCCGGGGCCACGGCACCCGGGTGTCGGCTCCGAGCAGCTCCGCGTACCGGTCCGGCATCGCGTCGAGGTCCGGGTCCGCGTCGTGCAGCTCGAGCTCGTACGCGATCTTCGCCGCGTAGCGGCGCAGCATCACCAGCTTGACCGCGCGCGCGTAGCCCAGGATCGGCTCCGGCTCGGCGATCCCGAGCCGCGCCCGCAGCCACTCCGGGTCCTCGGTCAGGTGCTGGAGCAGGAACGCGAACGACTCGGTGACCGAGTTGTCCCCGAGGTGGCGGAACTCGAACGCGAGCGCCGGGTCGACGTGAGCGAAGTGCTCGACGTGTCCCCCCTCGTGGAACAGGGACTCGTAGTCGTCGCGACCGCCGCTCGGGGCGATGACGAGGTGGATCTCGCCCGGCACCCTGGGCGTGGCGCAGAAGGCGCGCGAGCTCTTGCTGGGCCGCGACTCCGTGTCGAGGTGGACGTTTCGCTGCGCCTCGAGGTCGATCCCGATGCCGGCGAGGGTGTCGGCGAACGTGGGCACCAGCCGGTCGGCCGGGAATCCGGCGTCCAGCCCCGGGGCGCGGAAGAAGCGCGGCAGGTCGGATCGGCGCAGCTCGCCGAGCGGCGGCAGGGCGACGGACTCAAGCCGTGGGTCGACGAGGCCGGCATAGGCGTCGTCGGTCGCGCGCACGAACCCCCGTGCCTGGTCCGCGAGCGCCTCGACGTCGACCCCGCGCAGATCCGCGAACGCGGCGCGGTAGCTCGCCCAGCCGAGCTCGCGCGCGAGCTCGTGCGCGCGCTCGAGCGAGACGCGGTGGATGGGGTTGAGGCGCTCGATCAGCAGCTCGTCGCGGGCCGCCTCGATCGCAGCGCGCCGCCTCGCGTCGGGCTCGTTGGCGAGCGCGACCGGCACGCCGCGATACGGGATCGCGGCCGAGTCGACCGCGACCTCGAGCGACGACTCGAGCTCGGCGAGCTCGGTGGCCTCGCGCTTGTTCGCCTGCCCGAGGTGGCCCTCGAACGCGAACGCGAGCAGGTAGCGGACGCCTCGCGCGCGCTCGCCGCTCGCCGCCTCCGCGGCGTCGCGCAGGCCCTCGACCGCACGGCGCGAGAATAGCTCCGCGTGGCGGTCGTAGATCGGCTCGATCTCGAACTCGCGCTTGCGGCCGGAGAGGTGGAGGTAGTACTCGCGGTCGATCTGCTCGGTGAACTCCTCCGCGGAGTCCCGGAAGCTGTCGAGCTCCAGGGCCATGACGCTGCAACGATAGGTCGGTGGAGACTTCGCAGCGGGAGCGGCCGCGCAAGGGAGACGAGCTCGAGCTCGACGTCGAGGGGCTGGCGTTCGGCGGGCGCGGGGTCGCGCGCTCGAACGGCTACGTCGTCTTCGTCGCCGGCGCCCTGCCGGGCGACCGGGTACGCGCGGCGCTGACCAAGGCCAAGCGCGGCTACGCCGAGGCGCGCGCCGTCGAGCTCGTGCGGCCGAGCGCCGAGCGTGTCCCTGACCGCTGCATGCACGGCGGCGAGCCGTGCCCCGGCGCCCCGTGGCAGGGGCTTCCGTACGAGCGCCAGCTCGAGCACAAGCAGGAACAGGTCGCCGACGCCCTCGAGCGGATCGGCGGGCTCGAGGGGCTCGAGCTCGAGCCGATCGAGCCCGCCGTCGACGGGTGGCGCTACCGCAACAAGCTCGAGTACTCATTCGGGGCCGGCGACGACCGGCTCGTGCTCGGCTTCCACGCCCGCGCCCGCTGGGACGTGGTAGTAGACGTCGACGACTGCCTGCTCGCCTCGGAGCCCAACAACCGCGCCCGCAACGAGCTACGCGAGTGGGCGCGGACGGAGGGTATCCCGTCGTACGACCGGCGCGCCCGCGACGGGGTGCTGCGCAACCTCGTCGTCCGCGAGGGCCGGCGCACGGGGCAGCTTCAGACCCGCCTCGTCACCTCGCCCGCCGCGTTCGCCCGCCCGCCGGTCGACCTCCACACCGTGATCGAGGGCCCCTCCGGCGGCACCCACGGACCGACCGGCGCGCTCGGCGAGGAGCATCTCACCGAGCGGGTGTCCGGGCTCGACATGCGGATCTCGCCGTATGCCTTCTTCCAGACGAACACGGAGATGGCCGAGCGGCTGTACGCGATCGCGGGCGAGTACGCCGCCCTGCGCGGAACCGAGCGCCTCTTCGACCTCTACTGCGGGATCGGGACGATCGGGCTCACCCTCGCCCCAGGCGCAGGCGAGGTGTGGGGGCTCGAGGTGGTCGAGGCGGCGATCGCCGACGCGGAGCACAACGCCCGCGCGAACGGGATCGCCAACGCCCGCTTCGTCGCCGCCGACGCGCGGCTCGGCGTCCGCCCCCTGATCGAGCGCGCGGGACGTCCCGACGTCGTCGTCGTCGACCCGCCCCGGGCGGGCCTGTCGAAGAAGGTCGTGCGGCGCGTGATCGAGTGCGGCGCGCGGCGGATCGTGTACGTGTCGTGCAACCCGACCACGCTGGCGCCGAACGCGGACCAGCTCGCGTCCGCCGGCTATAGGCTGGGCCGCGTGCGCCCGGTTGACATGTTCCCCCAGACCCCGCACATCGAGTGCGTGGCGCTGCTGGAGAGAGATTGAGCCGAGCGTTCGGGGTCACCGCAGGGCTGGAGCGGGGAATCGCGGAGCCGCTCGCGGGACGCTGCCAGATGCTCGGCTACGAGTCGATGTGGTCGAACGACCACCCGGCGGCGAGCGGTCTCGACACGCTGGCCGCGTTTGCCCGGTCGGTGCCGGGGATCGATCTCGGGGTCGCGGTGCTGCCGCTGGATCGTCACTCCCCGCGCGAGATCGCACGCAGGATTCAGGAGCTCGGGTTGCCGCGCGAGCGGTTGTGGATCGGCGTGGGGGCGGGCTTCTCCGAGCGCCCGTTAACCCGGATGCGAGATGCGTTGCCAGCGCTGCGAGATGAGCTTCCCGATGTCCGCCTCGTGCTCGCCGCGATGGGACCGAAGATGTGCTCGCTCGCCGGCGCCGCGTACGACGGCGCGTTCCTTAACTGGATGACGCCCGAGTTCGCCGCCGGTGCCCGCCGGCAGGTCCACGCCGGGGCGCGCGAGGCCGGCCGCAAGCCGCCGCCGGTGCTCGGCTACGTACGGGTCGCGGTCGGGCGCGACGCGCGGGAACGCCTGCTCAAGGACGAATCCTTCTATCGCGACCTTCACGACGGCTATCGCAGCCACTTCGCTCGGCTCGATGCGGAGCCCGGCTCCGTCGGGGTCGCGAGCGAGAGCCCCCACGCGGCGCATGCGGACCTCTCTCGTTACGAGGGACCGCTCGACGTCGTCGTGATCCGCGCGCTGGCGAGCGCGACACTGCGGGCGATGACGGCGCTCGCCGAGGCGGTTGCCCCGGGCGGCTCGGAGGCGCGGCTCACGTGACCGCGCGGCGGGTGGCGCTGGTGGCGCGTCCGCTCGGCGTCGCGGCCGCGCTCCATCTCGCGGCGGCGGCCCCGTCCTTCGCCGCGCCGAAGCCCCCGCTCGGCCACGAAGGGCGCTGGATCACCGACGCCGCGGGGCGGGTCGTGATCCTGCACGGGTTCAACATGGTCTACAAGGTCGGCTCCTACCGCCCCGAGGACACCGGTTTCGGTCGCGACGACGCGCGCTTCCTGCACCGGCACGGCTTCAACACGGTTCGGCTCGGGATCATCTACAAGGGCCTGGAGCCGAACCCGCCCGGGCCGGACGGCAAGCCGCGATACAAGCGCGGCTACCTGCGCAGCATCGCCCGCACCGAGCGCGCGCTCGCGAGGAGCAAGATCTTCACCCTGCTCGACTTCCACCAGGACCTCTACAACGAGCGCTTCGAGGGCGAGGGATGGCCCGACTGGCAGACGCTCGACGATGGACTGCCGGCGGAACCCGAGAACGGGTTCCCGACCAACTACCTGACGATGCCCGCGCTGCAGCGCGCGTTCGACCACTTCTGGGCCAACGACGCGGCGCAGGGGGTTTCGCTCCAGGAGGCGTACGCGCGCGCGTGGCGGGTGGTCGCGCGGCGGTTCGAGCGCCGACCCCGGGTGGCGGGCTACGACCTGCTCAACGAGCCGTGGCCCGGCTCGGTTTTCCCAGGCTGCCTCAACCCGGCGGGATGCCCCGCTTTCGACTCCGGCTCGCTGACCCCGTTCTCGAAGCGGACGATGAGGGCGATCAGGTCGGTGGACCGCACCACGATGGCCTTCTACGAGCCCAACGTCCTGTTCGACTACGGTGCGCGGACCTCGCACGGCGATACGGGCGACCGCCACGCCGGGTTCAGTTTCCATCCGTACTGCCTGCAGGGAGGGGGTGGCGTCGGAACGACATCGTGCGAAGACAACCTGCGTTCCGTGTTCCGAAACGCTGCCAACCACGTCGAACGGACCGGCGATGCCTCGCTGGTGACTGAGTTCGGCGCCACCGATGAGCTCGCTCGGATCCGCCAGGTGATCGACCTCGCTGACCGCCACATGGTGGGGTGGCAGTACTGGCACTACTGCGACTGCGACGACCCCACGACCGATGGTCCCGGGGTGCAGGCGCTCGTGATCGACCCCTCCGAACCGCCGCGCGGCGACAACGTCAAGCGCCCGAAGCTGAAGCTGCTGGCGCGGCCGTTCCCGCAGGCGGTCGCGGGAACCCCGACGCGGTACTCGTTCGATCCCGACGCCGGTGTCTTCGAACTCGTCTACTCGACGCGCGGCCCCGACGGTGACCGGCTCCCCCGCCGCGCGCAGACCGAGATCCGGGTGCCGAGGATCAACTTCCCGGACGGCTATTCCGCGCAGGTGGACGGGGCCGCAGTGACGTCCCGCGACGACGCACCGGTGCTGCGGCTGCGGCGGGAGCTGGGTGCGGACCAGGTCAGCGTGCTCGTGCGGCCCTAGGCGCCGTCGCCTAGACTCAGCTCGGGATGGACCTCGAGGAGCGCTCGATCGAGGAGCTGCCCGACCGCTGTCAGAGCTGCGGGGCGCAGCTCACCGACGCCGAGAAGCAGGCGGCGCTGGAGTCCGGCCGCAGCCTGGTGCTGTGCACGACCTGCGCCGCAGAGCAGGTGCCGCTGGCGGACGACGTCGAGGAGCCTGACGTCTAGTAAGGCGGCAGCTCGTCGTACCACGCGCCGAGCGAGCGAAACGCGCCCCAGAACTCGCGCTTCGTGCCCTCCTCGTCGAGGGCCGCGTCGATGTCGGGGACGAACAGCGCGTCGACGGTCGGGGTCAGCGACTGCACCTCGCCGGGGTCGGGCTCCAGCCGCCGCGACAGCGGAACCTCGAGCTCGTTCAGCGTCTCCAGCGCGGGCTCGCCCATGACGACGACGATCCGCGGCGAGACGATCGCCAGCTCCTCGACCAGCCTCGCGACGCAACCCGGGTCGGCGAGCGCGGGATCCGACAGCGGGCACTTGACGCACAGCGTCCCGTACACGACCAGCGGGTCGATGCCCAGCCGCTTGAAGCTCTTCATCAGCGCGTTCCCGGCGCGACCGTAGAACGCGACGCCCTCCTCGACCTCGGCGGCGGTCGGAGCGTGCTTGAGCAGGACGACGTCGGCCTGAGGGTGGCCCGAGCCGAGCACCGGCTGCAGCCTGCCGCGGGGGCATCCCTCGCAGGCCTGGAGCTCGCGGGTGAGGTCGTTGAGCTCGCGGATCGCCCGCTCCAGGTACTTCTCCTGGATCTCGTCGTCGGTCGTCGGCACAGTCCGGCCTCTCTTTGACGATCCGCGACCGGCTCCTGCGGAGTGCATCACTTCTTGCCTCGGCGGTCCGTCCGTTTCACCGATTGTCGCGTCGACGCCCTCCCCTGACGGCGGCCGCCGCGGACCGCCCGCGCCCGCTTCGCGGCCCGCGCGCGGCGGGCGGGACGCGGGCGGCCGGTCGTCTGCAGGAACTTCAGCGTCTGGACGTAGACGAGGTTCTTGCGCTTGTGGACGATGTCGGCGTCGCGCATCCC
Organism: Solirubrobacterales bacterium; assembly: GCA_036257695.1. Taxonomy (GTDB): domain Bacteria; phylum Actinomycetota; class Thermoleophilia; order Solirubrobacterales; family 70-9; genus DASPWW01. Next base: position 25,475 of record DATAFB010000131.1, read on the forward strand.
CTCGAGGAACTCCTGCGGCCCCTCGAACTCGCTCAGTCTTATGCGGACGCTCCCGAGCCCCTGCGCGACGTGGCTGTCGGAGCCGGCGCCGGGGACGATCCGGTACTTGGTCGCGAACCGCTGCGCCTCCTCGTTAAACGACGACAGGGTGATGCGGGGGTTGAAGACCTCGAGGATGTCGATCTCGTCGACGAACTCGAGCAGGTGCTCGTAGTCGGGCACCGAGTGCATGCGATCGAACGGGTGCGGGACGTACACCAGCCCTCCCTGGCGCCGAATCTCCGCGATCGTCTCCGCCATCGTCATCCCGCGCGGGATCTCCTGCTCGAGGAAGAGACCGATCACCTCGCCCTCCTCGGCGGTCTTGATCTCCTCGGCGACGATCACCTCGATCCCGTCCATGCCCGCCGCCAGCTCGCGCGCCTCGAGCGCCCCCGAGATCACGTTGTGGTCGGTGATCGCGATCGCCCCCAGCCCGCGGTCGCGCGCCGTCTCGAGCAGCACCTCGACGGGGGTCGCCGAGTCGGGCGAGTGGTCGGTGTGCATGTGGAGGTCGCAGTGGATCGATGGCCGCGACGCGAGCCGGCGCCGGATCGCTGGGTTGCCGCGCGGATCGTGCCTCCGGGCGCAGATCTCGCGGTAGATCCCCGCGAGCCGCTCCGTCGTCGCCGCCCAGCTCGCGACGGCGTCGCGGCCGCGCCCGGCGAGCTCCGCGCGCAGCTCCGGGTCGGCGATCAGGCGCTCGACCTGGCCGGCGAGCGTGATCGCGTCGCCGGGCGGGAACAGCAGCCCCAGCTCGCCGTCCTCCGTCAGCTCCTCGTAGATCGGGAGGTGCGAGACCACTGGGACCGCGCCAGAGGCGAGCGCCTGGCGGACGATCCCCGGCGCCGGGAGCGAGCCTCCGGACGCCGCGCAGACGACGTTTGCGTCGGCGATCCAACGCTCGGGCGGGCCGTCCGCGGGGCCGACCAGCGATACGCGCTCGCGCAGCCCGCGGCTGAGACGCCGGGCGTACTCCGGCAGCCGCTCGGCCCACACGGTCGCCTCCCACTCGCGATCCGCCGGAAGGCGGCGCAGCGCGCGCAGGAACAGCCGCAGCGCGCCGCGCTCCTCGCGCAGGCAGAACACGATCCGGGGCGGCGCGTCGCGACTGCGCCGCGAGCCCGGTTCCGGGTCGGCGCCTGGCGGCACGAGCGCGTAGCCGCCTGGGAAGTAGCGGCCGACGAGCTCCCCGGTCCCCCGGGTGCTGACCGTCCTCGCGTCGAGGCGGCCGAAGAAGATCTCGACCAGCGGCCGCGCGACCTGGGTCGACAGCAACCGCTCGGTCGGCTCGTGGAAGCTGCCGACGTTGAGCGACCGCGAGTGGCGAAGCGCCGTCGAGGAGGTGCTGGGGACGAACGGGTCGTGGACGTGGACGACGTCGAGCTCGATCCCCCCGAGAAGCTGGTCCAGCGTGCGGCTGACGTCGAGCGGCACGGGCGCGACCCGCGGACGCGGGCCGCGGGGCATCGGGAGCCCCTGGCCGACCGCGAGCACCGCCGCGCCGTCGGAGTCCCGCTCCGGGGCCAGCTCGAAGATCGAGTCCGGTTTTCCGTCGAGCGCGGTGCGGATCGCGCGCCTCGAGTCGCGGATCGCGGTGCGGGAATCGGACGGAGCCGCGACGAGCACCCGATGGCCGCGTTCGGCGAGCCCGGCGCTTACCTTCCGCACGAACTCGTTGACCTCGTGGTACGGGCCCCAGGTGTGCGGCGTGACGTGGGCGATCGAAAGGCGCTCGCGGCCGGGCACCCGCGCAGGATAGAGCTACGTCTCGGCCTGCTCCGGCGCGAGCTCACGCGGCTGCTCGCGGATCGCGGTGCGCGCGTGGTCGCGAATGAACTCGTCGGTCATGTCGCGCGCGACGGGGTCGGGCCGCTGCGTGTGCGGAGACTTCATCAGGTAGCTGGAGGGCCCGTCGAGCTGGCCGGCGATGCCGTGGTTGAGCGCCAGCTTCACGATCCGCACGGCGTCGATCACGATCCCGGCCGAGTTCGGCGAGTCCCACACCTCGAGCTTGAGCTCGACCGTCAGCGGCACGTCGCCGAACGACTGCCCCTCGAGCCGGATGTGCGCCCACTTGCGATCTCCGAGCCACTCGACGTAGTCGGACGGCCCGATGTAGACGTTCGCGTCGGAGATCTCGCCGTCCATGATCGAGGTCACGGCGCGGGTCTTCGAGATCTTCTTCGACTCGAGCCGCTCGCGCTCGAGCATGTTGTAGAAGTCCATGTTGCCGCCGACGTTGAGCTGGCTCGTGCGCTCGATCCGCACGCCGCGGTCCTCGAACAGCCGCGCGAGCTGGCGGTGGACGATCGTCGCGCCGACCTGCGACTTGATGTCGTCGCCGATGATCGGTAGCCGGGCCCGCATGAAGCGCTTGTTCCAGTAGTCCTCGCGGGCGATGAACACCGGCAGGCAGTTGACGAACCCGACGCCCGCCTTGATCGCCTGCTCGACGTACCACTTCGTCGCCTGCTCGGAGCCGACCGGCAGGTAGCAGACCAGCACGTCGGTCTTCGTCTCCTGGAGGATGCCGACGATGTCGTCGGTCTCGCCCGGCGCCTTGGTGATCTTCTGCTTCAGGTACTTGCCGAGCCCGTCGTGGGTCATCCCCCGATGCACCGGCACGCCCAGGTTGGGGACGTCGGAGAAGCGGATCGTGTTGTTCTGTCCAGCGAAGATCGCCTCCGAGAGGTCCTTGCCGACCTTGTCGGCGTCGATGTCGAACGCCGCGGTGAACTCGATCTCGCGGACGTGGTAGCCGCCGAGCTCGACGTGCATCAGCCCCGGCACCGTCTGGGCCGGATCGGCGTCGCGGTAGTAGTGCACGCCCTGGACGAACGAGCTCGCGCAGTTGCCCACGCCGACGATCGCGACGCGCACCTTGTCGTCGCGGTCCGGGGCGCCGTTTCCGTGGGCTCCGCCTGTCGTGCTCATCCGAGGGCTCCTCTCGCGGTTGGCCGTCTTATCACACCCGATCCGAGACCGGGTTACATAGCACGCCCGTCACACCTTCCTCGCCTCGGCGCCCTCCAGACCCGACAGCTCGCGCCGCACGTGCAACACGCGCTGCACGACCGTGATCGCGGTCAGGGCGCCCATCACGTAGATCGCGGGGGCCAGCAGCTCGACGTCGAAGATGCCGGCGCCCTTGGCGAAGACCAGGCCGATCGACAGGATCACCACCCGCACGGGCCGGCTCGCAAGCCCGACCTTGCACTCCACGCCCAGCGCCTCCGCCCGCGCGCGGGTGTAGGAGACCATCAGCGAGCTGAGCACGACGAGCACGCAGGCCGCGGCCGCGATCTCGTCGCCGCGCTCGGCGAAGTACCACGCGACGGCCGCGAGCACGACACCCTCCTCGGTCCGGTCGAGGGTGGAGTCGAGGAAGGCGCCGAACAGCGTCCCCTTGCCCGACATCCGCGAGTAGCGGCCGTCGAGGGTGTCCATCACCGAGCCGACGATGAACGCCACGCCGGCGAGGAAGAAGAGGCGCTGCGTGACGAGCACCGCGGCGGCGAGGTTGAGCGCCAGGCCGGTGATCGAGATCGTGTTCGGCGTCAGCCGCGACTCGATCAGTGCCTCGCGCGCCATCGCGCGGAGCTCCTGGCCGCTGCGGGCGCGGCGGGGCGGGCGTCCGGTGCGGGTTGGGGGAGTCTCGATCGCCATCTCGCCGCCCGTCAGGCGGTGACCTCACCGGCCGGCTCGCGCTCCGACCCGGGCCAGGCCCAGTGGTAGGGGCGCAACGGGCTCAGCACCCGAGCGGCGATCAGCGCCGCGATGCTGGCGACGGCCGCACCGGCGGCGGCGTCGAACCAGTAATGGTTGGCCGTGACCACGATGACGAAGAACACGAGCGCCGGATACACCGACCAGAAGGTGCGCGAGGCGGCGTACTTGGCGAGCACCATTCCGGGTACCGAGATCATCAGGGCGAAGGCGATGTGCATGCTGGGGACCGCGGCGTACTGGTTGACAAGCAGCCCGACCGCGCCCGTGTCCTGGTCGACGTTGGTTGCGATCGCGATCGTGTCCGTGAAGCCGGCCTCCGGGAAGAATCGCGGCGGCGCGGTGGGGAAGGTCGCGTAGCCGATCAGCGCAATCCCCATCGCGACCACGAACATGTTGCGGACGAAGTAGAAGTTGTCGTTGCGGGCCAGGTACAGCCACGCCAGGAACGCCGTCGTGATCACGAACTGGGCGTTGATGTACATGAAGTTCGCGGTGTCGATCAGCCACGCGTGGTCGAGCACCGCCTGCTGCAGGTTGGCCTCGAAGAACGTCCCCAGCGTGCGCTCCAGCTCGATGATCCGCTCCCCGTTCTGGAACGCGATCGCGACCTGGCCGTCGGCGAGCCCGCGGACGACCTGGTAGCCCTGGTAGACGATCAGGAAGAGGGCGAACTGCCACAGCAGATCGCCCCACCCTCGCGGGAGGCGACGGCCGATGGATGAGACGACGGAGCGCACGGGATGTTGCGGGATTGTAAAGAGGACCGAACGGCTCTCAGCGCCCGTTTCGTTTCAGCGCGCGTCGAGGAACGCGGCGACGCGGTCGACGACGTCGGGGCGCTCTAGCCACGGCCAGTGGCCGGCGTCTTCGAGCTCGACCAGCTCGGCGTTGGGGAGGACGCGGGCGTAGTCGCGGGCGAACCGTGCCGGGAGATAGGGATCGCCCGTCCCCCAGACGACCAGGGCGGGGCAGGTGAGCTCGCTCTGCCGCGAACCGGCAGTCCCCAGGGTGGCCTCGTCGGCGGAGCGGTACAGCTTGAGGATCGCCCGCCGGGTGCCGCGGTCGTAAGTCTCCCAGATCATGTCGATGAACTCGCTCGGCATCGGCCCGCGGTCGGCGCGAGCCTGGCGCATGCCGAGCGCGAACCCGGCGCGAGTCGAGGTCGCGTTCACAGCTTCCCCGATCCACCGGCGCCGCCACAGCCGCGCGACCAGTGCCACCGGTAGCCCGGGAGCAGCGGGACCACGTCGATGATCACCAGCCGCCGGACCCGCTCCGGGTCTCGCTGCGCCGCGATCAGCGCGACGACGCCCCAGTCGTGGACGACCAGCTTGTGCTCGTCGATCCCGACGGCGTCGAGGAACCGGTTCACGAACGTGGCGAGGCCGTGCATCGTGCCGTCGAATCGCTCCGGCCCGGGCCGCTCGGATCGCCCCCACCCCGGCAGGTCCAGGGCGATCGCGGGACCGCCGACCCGGTCCAGGAACGGGATCCAGTCAGCGGAGTGGCTCGGGTTGCCGTGCACGAACAGCGTCGGCACTCCCTCTCCGGGCTTGCGGCGAAGGAACGTCCGCACGCCGTCGACCTCGACCGTCGCCTTCTCGATCACGGTGGCGCACCATATCCTCGCCGCGTGGCGGTCCGAGCGTGGAAACGGCCCTCGAAGCGCCGGGTGCGCGCGATCCGGGACCGGCTGCGCGAGATATACGGCCGGCCGACTCAGGTCCCGCATGGCAATCCGGTCGAGGAGCTCGTGCGCACGATCCTGTCGCAAAACACCAACGACACCAACCGCGATGTCGCGTACGCCCGGCTGCGGGAGCGCTTCCCCACCTGGGAGGAGGTGCGCGCCGCGCCGCTGGACGAAGTCGCCGAAGCGATCCGGCCCGGGGGGCTGGCGCCGCAGAAGGCGCCGCGGATCCAGGCCGCGCTCCAGGACATCACCAACCGCGCGACGCCCGGACGCGGAGCGGAGGACGTCGCGCGCCCTGATTCCTTGGACCTGTCGTGGCTGAAGGACGCTCCCCGCGAGGACGCGCTGGCCTTCCTCGTCTCGCTGCCCGGCGTGGGGCGCAAGACGGCGGCGTGCGTGCTGATGTTCTCGTTCGGCCGGCCCGAGATCCCCGTCGACACCCACGTCTACCGGGTCGGCGGCCGGCTGGGATTGTTCCCCTCCAATGCGTCGTTCGAGCTCGCCCACGACGAGATGCGCGCCATCACCGACCCGGCCGACGCGTACGAGCTGCACATCAACCTGATCCGGCATGGTCGCGCGGTCTGCCGGCCGCGCCCCCGGTGCGAGGAATGCGCGCTACGACGGATGTGTCCATACTGGCGCGGCCTGGCCCGTCCGCCTTAGCGGCGTCGGCGGCGGGGCTCAAGCCTGTCCTCAGGCGGCCGATAGCCGATCGCGCCGGGCCCCCACCTGCCCGCAATCCCCGGCATGGCATGCAGCGGGTACGCTCCGCCCGGACGATGGATCGGATAACCGGACGCCGCACACGAGCGACTCGTGCCGTCCTTCTGACCCTGGGGGTCGTTCTCAGCGCGCTGCTAACCGTCTCGGCACCGACGGCCGAGGCTGGGGGCAATCCCTGGATCGTGCGTGAACCCCTCAACATCGCCCATCAGGGCGGGGAGGACGAGTTCCCCTCCAACACGCTGTTTGCGTTCAAGCGCGCGCTCCGAGCCGGGGCGGACATGCTCGAGCTCGACATTGGGGTGACGAAGGACGGAAAGGTCGTGGTGATGCACGACACCAGCGTGGACCGGACCACCAACGGCCACGGGTTGATCGCATCGAAGACGCTGAAGCAAATCAAGCGCCTGGACGCCGCGTATTGGTTCTCAAAGCAAGGTCCGGATCACTACCAGCACGGACTCCCGCGTCACGCATATCGGTTTCGCGGCATCGCCACCGGGAAGAAGCGGCCGCCGAAAGGTTTCAAGGCCGGCGACTTCAGAGTGCCGACGCTGCGGAAGGTGCTCCGAGCATTTCCGGACACGCCGATCAACATCGAGATCAAGGGCCGCACCGAGGCCGAGGAAACGGATGAGTACCTGGAGAACGCCGAGGTTCTGGCCGCTCTTCTGAGTAAGTTCAAGCGGCCTGACCTGATTGTCGCTTCCTTTCGGCAGCAAGCCGTGGAGCTGTTCCACGAGCTTCTGCCTCGAATCGGGCTGTCGCCCGGAATCGACGGGTTTGCCAACTGGTTCCTGACCGGCGGATCACCGGGTGCGGGGGTCGTGGCCTTCCAGGTCCCGATCACGTTCGAGTTCGGCGGGCAGCTGCTCCAGATCACGACGAAGGACAGCGTGGCCCAGGCACATGTGGACGGGTACGCGTGGCACAACTGGTTCGGCGGTGCCGACCGTGACGACCCACCCACCTGGGCGACGCTGATCGAATACTGCGTCAACGGCATCATGACCTCACGGCCGAAGAAGCTCGAGAAGGTGCTGCGCTCGCATCCCGCGCCGGAATCGTGCCCAGACAGTTGACGGGGAGGCGGGAGTGAACCCGGGGATCGAGTAGGTTTGCGGAGCGATGAGGCGGGTGGGAAGTCGGGGTAGCGACGGTGCCGCACCCTCACGATTTACCCGCGCGCGCGGCCTGGTCCTGGTAGTAGCGTCGTTCGCCGCAGGCGCGGCGGTGACGACGGCGATCGCCGGGGAAAAGGGGACGTCGTCGAAGTCGCCGATCGTCTCCGTTCGGCCCACGGGGGTTGGACTGCCGGACATTGGGGCAAGCGAGAACTTCGGCGTTCCGAAGTTGGCGGAGATGATCAGGGCCTACCACGACTCGGGGCGCTTCGAGGCCGACCTGAAGGAGATCGGTGAGCGGGCCCGGCGGTATCTGCGCAAGCAGCTCATGCGATTGAACTACAACCGCAGCAAGGGCACCTACCAGAAGTGCGCGCGGAAGCGGGGCAGGCGCAAGTGCAAGACGATCAGACCGGCCCTGGTACTGGACATCGATGACACCGCCCTGTCGCGGTACGCGGATCTGAACGCGGTCGACTTCGACTACAGGGGCGTGGTGATCGCTGTGGCGGAGGCCGACTCGCCCCCGATCCAGCCGACGCTGGAGCTGTATCGGTTCGCAATCGAGCGCGACGTCAGCGTCTTCTTCATCACAAGCCATCCTCCGGCGATTCGCTCGTTGACCGAGGGCAATCTACGCAAAGCGGGATACGCTCAGTGGAGCGAGCTGGTGATGAAACCACCGGAAGCCAATGTCCTCGAGTTCAAGAGCGGCGCGCGCGAGGAGATCGAAGGTGAGGGCTTCACGATCCTGGCGAACGTCGGGGATCAGGAGAGCGATCTGGACGGAGGACATTCGAAGAAGGCGTTCAAGCTCCCCAATCCGATGTACTTCATCCCCGCCGACTAGCAGCGAGTCACGTCGCATGTCCCGTTGTTGCGAGGGCCCCCACCGGCCGGGCGGGATGGCCGCCGTGCTGGTCGCGGTCGGACCACGGTGGAGTAGTGAGCAGACTGCAGCTCAAGAAGTAACTCAAGTCAATGATCAGCCGGCCGGCGTGCCCGCCGGCACATACCCCCCGGCGGGCCGGGGCCCGCGACACCCCGGCCCGCCGCACTTGCGGCCAGGTAGTACCTCGAGCCGCCGCGATCGCACATGAAACCTGGCCTTGGCTTAAGACGTGTAGACTCGCGGCCCTTGCAGGGTGGGAGGGTCGCTTTAGTTCTCGTCGTGAGCGCCGTCGCGGCGCTCGCGATTCCGAGCGCGGCAAACGCCGCCAAGTTCACCTTCGGCGTGACCGCGGGCGAGATTACCTCGAAGTCTGCGCGCATCTGGGGTCACGCAACCAGTAAGGGGAAGGTCAAGGCGGAGGTTGCGAAGGACAAGCGCTTCCGCAAGCTCGAGGACAAGGCGAAGGTCAAGGCGAAGAAGTCCAAAGACTTCACGGTCCAGAAGACGATGCGGGGCCTGAAGCCGGGTAGGAAGCACTACTACCGCTTCTGCAAGGGCAAGAAGTGCAGCGAGCGGGGCACCTTCGAGACCGCGCCGAAGCCGAAGCGCTCGAAGACGATCAGGTTCGCGTACTCGGGCGACACGGATGCAAACCCAACCGCTGGCGAGACGGAGCCGTTCTGGGGTCACATGCTCGCCTTCAGGTCGATGCTGGAGGAGAAGAACGACTTCAACATCCACATGGGCGACACGATGTACTCCGACTCCGAGGTGCCGGAGCCCGGGCCGCTCGCGCTCACCCGGGCGCAGAAGTGGGCGAAGTACAAGCTCAACCTCGGCGAGCCCAACCTCACCAAACTGCGCAGGTCGGCCGGCTTCTACAGCCACTGGGACGACCACGAGTTCATCAATGACTTCTCACCCAACCAAGACAGCTTCACCCCCTCGGGATTCGCCGAGCCGATCACGCTGGACGGAGAAAAGATCTACAAGGCCGGCCAGCAGGCGTTCCGTGACTACGCGCCGGTCACGTTCAACAAGAAAGAGGGCATCTACCGCACCTTCCGGTGGGGCAAGAACCTGCAGCTGTTCTTCATCGACGAGCGCTCGTTCCGCTCCGCCGAGGCCTGGGTGGGAGGAACGTGCGACAACCCCGCGACGGGGCTCCCGGACCTGGCTCCGACGATGCCCCCGAGCCAGCGGACGTTCTTTTCGGTACGCGTCCCGTCGCTCGCCGAGCCGGTCTCCCAGGCCTGCAAGGACGCGATCACCGACCCGAGCCGGACGATGCTCGGCAACCGCCAGTACAAGCGGTTCGTCGACGACGTCGACGACTCGAAGGCGCGCTGGAAGCTGGTCGTCAACGAGATGCCGATCCAGCAGATGTACACGGGGGTGCCGTTCGACAACTGGGAGGGCTACGCCTTCGAGCGCGTCAAGTTGCTCGAGGAGCTTCAGGCCCGGGGCGTCGATCGCCTCGCCTTCCTGACCACCGACGTGCACGGAGCGCTGGAGAACGTGATCCGCCTGCGGACGTGGCCGGACGACGTGGCGCCAAGCAACGCCCCGGCGCAGCCGCAGGACACGCCATACCACGACCACGTCGTCGGTCCGGTGTCGACGAAGACGTTCTGGGGGGAGGTTGACGATGAACCCGGGGTTCCCGAGAACTCGGGCGCTCTCGTCTCGGAGCTCTTCTTCACGCCGCCCCCGACGCAGAATCCGTCAGGTGGCGGCCTCGGAATGTCGTGCGACCAGGGTGGCGTCAACAGCTACGCCGAAGTCACGGTCAGCAAGGAGTCCGTGACGATCGAGTACAAGGATGAGAACGGCGGACCGGTCCTCGATACCAGCGGCAATCAGTGCGGTCCATACGTGCTTTCGGGCTAGTTTCAAGTCAAATGATCAGCCGGCCGGCATCGCCGGCCGGCGCATACCCCCCGGCGGGCCGGGGCCCGCGACACCCCGGCCCGCCGCCCTTTGTCCCAGGCGGAGATAGGATCCGCGCTCCTGCATGAGCAAGCGAACGTTCTTCATCTTCGGGATCGTGGTCGTGTTCTTCGGCCTCCTGCTCCCGTACTGGGCGATCAGCAAGGAGGGCGGCGAGAGCGCATCCCCGGAGAAGGTCGCCGCGAGCGACGAGGCGGCCAAGGAGCTGTTCCAGACCAACTGCGGCGCCTGCCACACGCTCGCCCGCGCGGGCACCGACGGCATCGTCGGCCCGAACCTCGACGATCTCCTCGGGCAGGGGACTCCGGAGGCCAACAAGCAGCGGGTGCAGACGGCGATCGAGAACGGCGTCGACGGCCGGATGCCGGCGGGCATCCTCCAGGGCGAGAACGCGGAGCAGGTCGCCGACTTCGTCGCCCGCGTCGCCGGCCAGTAGCGGCGGCGTGAGCGCGACAAGCCCTCGAGGCGGCGGGCATACCCTCGCAAAGGTAGGCCCGCACCGCGTCTAATCTGCTACGCTCAGACTCAGATTTTGTGCTGAGAACGAAGCGAATGTGGAGGACTGAAAGTGGCTAGGACGATCGGAATCGACCTCGGAACCACCAACTCGGCGATGGCCGTGATGGAGGGCGGCGAGCCGACGATCATCGAGAACGCGGAGGGCGGACGGACGACGCCGTCTGTCGTCGCGTTCACGGAGAGCGGTGAGCGGCTCGTGGGGACCGTGGCCAAGCGCCAGGCGGTCACCAACCCCGAGAACACGATCTTCTCGATCAAGCGGTTCATGGGACGCAAGGAGTCTGAGGTCAAGGAGGAGGAGACGATCGTCCCGTACAAGGTCGTCGCCGGCCCCAACGGCGACGTCCGGGTCGAGGTCCGCGGCAAGCAGAACTCGCCGCCGGAGATCTCGGCGATGATCCTCCAGAAGCTGAAGTCGGACGCGGAGCAGAAGCTCGGCGAGACGGTCGACTCGGCCGTGATCACCGTCCCCGCGTACTTCAACGACGACCAGCGCCAGGCGACCAAGGACGCCGGCAAGATTGCCGGCCTCGACGTCAAGCGGATCATCAACGAGCCGACCGCCGCCTCGCTCGCCTACGGGCTCGAGAAGGAGGCCGACCAGACGATCCTCGTCTTCGACCTCGGCGGTGGGACGTTCGACGTCTCGGTGCTCGAGATCGGCGACGGCGTGTTCGAGGTCAAGGCGACCTCGGGCGACAACCACCTCGGCGGCGACAACTGGGACAAGGCGATCGTCGAGTGGATTGTCGCGGAGTTCAAGCGCGACCAGGGCGTCGACCTGTCGGCCGACAAGAACTCGCTGCAGCGCCTGTACGAGGCGGCGGAGAAGGCGAAGATCGAGCTCTCCACCACCCAGGAGACGCAGATCAACCTGCCTTTCATCACCGCCACCGACGCCGGCCCCAAGCACCTCGACATGAAGCTCACGCGGGCGAAGCTCAACGAGCTGACCTCGGACCTGCTGGATCGCGTGGTGGAGCCGGTGAAGCAGGCGCTCAAGGACGCCGGGTCGGACATCGACCACGTGGTGCTAGTCGGTGGGATGACGCGGATGCCCGCCGTGCAGGAGAAGGTCAAGGAGCTGACCGGCAAGGAGCCGCACAAGGGCGTCAATCCCGACGAGGTCGTCGCGATCGGCGCCGCGATCCAGGCCGGCGTGCTGGCCGGTGACGTCAAGGACGTGCTGCTGCTCGACGTCACTCCGCTGTCGCTCGGGATCGAGACCAAGGGCGGCGTGTTCACGAAGCTGATCGAGCGCAACACGACGATCCCGACCCGCAAGTCGGAGGTCTTCTCGACCGCCGAGGACAACCAGCCCTCGGTCGAGGTCCACGTGCTCCAGGGCGAGCGCGAGATGGCGGCCTACAACAAGAGCCTGGGCAAGTTCCAGCTCACCGGCATCCCCCCCGCCCCGCGCGGCATGCCGCAAATCGAGGTCACGTTCGACATCGACGCCGACGGCATCCTGCACGTGACCGCCAAGGACCTCGGCACCGGCAAGGAGCAGGCGATCGAGATCAAGGGCGGCTCCGGCCTCAGCGAGAGCGAGGTCGAGCAGATGGTCAAGGACGCCGAGTCCCACGCCGACGAGGACCGCCGCCAGCGCGAGCTCGCGGAGGCCCGCAACACGGCCGAGAACGCCGCCTACCAGGCCGA
>DATAFB010000135.1:0-5792 GCA_036257695.1 Solirubrobacterales bacterium
GCCGCCAGGTTGAGCGCCATGTCGATCCCCGACGAGACGCCGGCGGCGGTGACCACCTTGCCGTCCTCGACCACGCGCTCGGCGACCGGCTGGGCGCCGAAGCGCTCCAGGTACTCGAGATAGGCCCAGTGGGTCGTCGCGTGCAGGCCGTCGAGGATCCCGGCCGCGCCTAGCACCAGCGCGCCGGTGCAGACCGAGGTCGTGAAGCGCGAGCCGTCGTGGACGGAGCGCAGCCAGCGCAGCACCGGCTCGTCGCCGAGCAGCGCCCGGTTCCCCTCGCCGCCCGGCACGAGCACGACGTCCGGCGACGCCACCTCGGCGATCGACTTCTGCGCCTCGAGCCCGAGCCGGCCGGTGTCGGTCGTCTTCGTGCCCGGCTTCGCGGCGACGAAGTCGAGCTCGACCCCCGGCAGCCGGGAGAGCACCTCGTACGGGCCGACCGCGTCGAGCGCGGTCAACCGGTCGAAGATCAGGATCGCGACCTGCATGCTTCCGCGAGGCTAGATGATCAGCGTGCCGGCCTGCGCCGTCGCTTTTCCGATGCGCTGCGCGGCGGGGTAGTGGCGGCGCAGCAGCTCGAGCGCCGCGCCCTCGTCGCCCGCCCGGACCACGCAGCAGAACCCGCAGCCCATGTTGAACACCTCGCGCATCTCGTCGTCGGGGACGCCGGCGCGCTCCTGGATCAGCCCGAACACCGGCTGCGGCGACAGCGCGGCGTCGATCTCGTACCCGACCTCCGCGAACAGCCGAAGCAGGTTGCCGAGGCCGCCGGAGGTGATGTGGGCGAGCCCGTGCGTCTCGACCGGCGAGCCGAGCAGCTCGAGGACCGCGGCGACGTAGATCTCGGTCGGCTCCAGCAGCACGTCCCCCAGCGGACGGCCGAGCCGCTCGTCGTCCATCGGAAGCCCGTCCAGCGCCCGGCGCGCGAGCGTGTAGCCGTTCGAGTGCAGCCCCGTGGACGGCAGCCCGATCACCGCGTCGCCGGGCTCGATCGCCGAGCCGTCGACGATCGCATCGAGTCCCACGAGCCCGACGCAGGCCCCGACGAGGTCGAGCCCGCGGACGATTTCGCCGAGCTGCGCCAGCTCGCCGCCGGGGATCTCGATTCCCGCTCGCTCGGCTCCGGCGCGCAGCCCGCGGCCGAGCTCGCGCATCACGTCGGGGTCGGCCTCCGGCACGGCGACGTAATCGAGCATCGCGACCGGCTCCGCACCGACGCAGATCAGGTCGTTGACGTTCATCGCCACGCAGTCGATGCCGACCGTGTCCCAGCGGCCGAGCTGCTCGGCGACGAGCAGCTTCGTCCCCACCCCGTCGGTCGACAGCGCGAGCCCTGTGCGCTCGTCGAGCCGCACGACGCTCGCGTAGTGCCCCGCTCCGACCACCTCGCGCGACGGCCGGCCGGGGTCGATCCGCCGCAGCGACTCGAGCAGCGCGTCGACCGCGGCGTCCGCGCGTCGCTGGCTCACCCCCGCCCGCGCGTACGCGTCGCGCTCGCTCATCTCACGGGTGTTCGCGCTCGGCCCAGCATCAACTTCCCCACCCGCCCCCACCCTTGCAGAGCCTCGCGCTCACCGCATCCGGTCCTTGCCGCTTCGGGTGCCGCGGAGGCCGTCCCCGAAGGGGACCGCGCCGTCGATCGCCGCCACGGGAGGAAGCGCCGCCGGGCGACGCCGACCGCGCCACAGCCGATGCAGGACGAGCGCCGCCACCCCGGCGCGGTAACCGGCGTACGGCCACAGGGCGCGATCGCGCTCGACGACTCGGATCAGGCGCTGGGACGCGAGCGTGGAGGCGAACGACGCGCCGACGCCGACGGCCATCGCCCGCTTCAGCCCGCGATCGACCCCGCGCCGTCGCAGCCGCGCCCCCTTCAGCGCGGTCGCGGCGACGATCACCGGCAGCGCCACGGTGCGGGACAGCAGGTTCGCGCGCTCGCGCCCGAATCCGCGCCACCGCGCCACCGCGAGGGTGGCGCCGTTGCGCGACACGCCGGGGACCAGCGCTGCCGCCTGGGCGAGCCCGAGGGCGAGCCCGTCCGCCGCCCGCGCCTCGCCGCGGTCGGGTCGTTGCGGGCGGCGGTCGGCGAGCACCATCGCGGCCGCGCCCAGCGCCAGCCCCGCGGCCGTCGCCGCCGGGCCGCCGAGGTGGCGCTCGATCGGGCGCTCCAGCGCGAAGCCGACGATCGCCGCGGGGGCGAACGACAGCGTCAGGACGGCGGCGCGACGGGAGTCGAAGGCGCGTAGCTCGGATGCGATCAGACGGCGCTGGCCGACCACCAGCGCCGCAGCCGCGCCGGCGTGCAGCGCGACCTCGAAGCTCTTGCGCAGCTCCGGGTCGAGCCCTTCCCATCGCCACCCCGCCAGCCACGGGACGAGGATCAGGTGCGCGGAGCTCGACACCGGGAGCAGCTCCGCCGGTCCCTGGACGAGCCCCAGCATCGCGGCCCGGGCCGGCGTCACCCCGGGGGGCGGGCCGGAGCCGTTGCCGGTCCCTACATCAAGGGCTTCGCGCGCGGCCACCGATCACTCTCCTTCGTGGAGCCTCGCGCTCAGAACAGGCTCGAGAGGGGGCAAGGGTCACGGGCCGCCTGCCGGCTCGGGCCGTGCGTCGGCGTCCTCGGCCTTGCCCCGGCGCCAGCGGACGAACAGGTAAACGCCCCCGATCACGATCGCCGCGAGGACGACATAGTCGCCGTAGTGCAGGTAGTCGCGCCACTCCTCCCACCGGTTCCCGACCTCGCGGCCGATGATCCCGAGCATCAGCACCCACGGGATGCAGCCGAGCAGTGTCAGGGTCGTGAAGCGCCAGAACGGCATCCGCGCGACGCCGGCAGGCAGCGAGATGAACGTGCGGATGATCGGCAGCATGCGGGTGAAGAACACGGTCGCGTCGCCGTAGCGCTGGAACCAGCGGTCGGCCGTCGCGAGGTGCTTGGGGCTTATGTGGATCAGCCGGTTCTCGTCCAGCAGCTCGAGGCGCCCGTAGTAGCCGACCGCGTATGCGGCCCACGACCCGACAACGTTGCCGAGCACGCCTGCGGCGACGATCCCGAACAGGGTCATGTTGCCCTCGGAGACGTTGAACCCCGCGAACAGCATGATCGCCTCGCTGGGGACCGGGATGCAGGCGCTCTCGAGCGCCATCAGCACGAACACGCCCGGCAGCCCCGTGGCGTCGATGACGTCCGTGGCGAACTCGACGATGGGATCGACGATGAAGTCGGTCATGAGGAACCCCGCAGGTTAGTGCCCTGTTGAACAATGGCTCGCCGATGCCGCGGGTGCTCTACGTCCACAGCCGCAAGAACACGTTCACCGACATCGACCGCACGGCGCTGTCGGAGCGCTTCGACGTCGAGGACTACTTCCAGCCGCGCCTCCGGGTCCGCCCGGTGGAGCTGTGGCGCAAGCTGCGCCCGTCGAGTTCGTGCTCGTCGGGCGCTGGGCCGACGACGCCGCGGCCGAGCTGCGCCGGCTCGCGGGCCCCACGTGACGCTGACCGGCTCCTCGAGGACGACGCCCTCGACGAGCTGTTCGAGCGCGCGGCGGTCTACGTCCAGGCCTCGCGCCACGAGGGATTCGGCCTCTCGGTTGCCGAGGCGATGCTGGCGCGGGCGTGCCCGTCGTCACCGACGCCGGGGCGCTGCTTGAGGTGGTCGGCGACACCGGCGTGCGCATCGACTCCTCCGACCCGGACCGGATCGCCGACCGGGTGCTCACGGCGCTCGAGCTCGGTCTCGAGGGCGGTGAGCGCGCGCGCCGGCGCGTGCTCGAGGAGTTCACGTACGAGCGGCGGCGGGACGGAATCTGTCACGAGGTCGAGCTCGCCCTGTCGGGGTAGGCAGGCCGCTCTACACTCGGTGCGCCCGTGCAGCGCCTGAACGACCCCGTCTACAGGCACCGGATGGTGCAGTTCGCGTGCGACGCGGCGGTCTCCGCGGCGGCGTTCTTCCTTGCCTTCCAGCTGCGCTTCCTCGACGTCTCGGGCGGGATGCCGGAGCGGTACTGGACGATCCTGTGGGGCTCGATTGGGTTCGTCGCGCTCGGCAAGGCGCTGCTGTTCACCGCGCTCGGCCTCAACCACAAGTGGTGGCGCTACTTCGCGTTCGCGGACTTCCCGATGATCCTGCGCGCCGTCGCGATCGCGAGCGCCGTCCTGGTCGTCGTGTTCACGGTCGTGCAGCCGTTCTCGACCGGGATCCCGCGCTCGGTCTTCGTCATCGACTTCCTGCTCTGCCTGCTGTTCGTCGCGGGTGTGCGGATGGCGGGCCGGTTCGTCGCCGAGCGCCCCGCGCGCGCCGCGCGCCGCCGCAAGGGCCGCGAGGCGCTCGTGGTCGGCGCCGGGTCGGGCGGCCAGATGGTCGTCCGCGAGATGCTGCTCAATCCCAACCTCGGCTCGAAGGCGATCGGCTTCGTCGACGACGACCCCCGCAAGCGGGGCATGCGCCTGCTCGGCCTCAAGGTGCTCGGGTCGACGGATGAGATCGGGCGCATCCTCGACCAGACGAAGCCCGACGAGGTGATCATCGCGATCCCGTCGGCGCCCGGCGTGCTGCGGGGCAGGGTCGTGACCGCGTGCCGCGAGCGCGAGATCCACGTCCGCACGCTGCCGACCGTGTTCGAGCTCCTGCGCGGCGGCGTCCAGCTCACGCGGCAGCTGCGCGAGGTCCAGGTCGAGGACGTCCTCGGCCGCGACCCCGTGGTGATGGAGCTGGACCGTGTCGGCTCGTACCTGCACGACCGCATCGTGCTCGTGACCGGGGCGGGGGGCTCGATCGGGGCGGAGCTGTCGCGGCAGATCGCCCGCGTGCGCCCGCGGCTGCTGATCCTGCTCGACCACGCCGAGGACAACCTGTTCGGCATCGACCGCGAGATCCCCGCCGAGTGGCACTTCTCGGGCGTCGAGTCGGTGCTCGCCGACTGCAAGGAGCCCGACCGGATGCTGGAGGTGATGCAGCGCTTCAAGCCCGACGTGGTGTTCCACGCGGCCGCCTACAAGCACGTCCCGCTGATGGAGTCGAACCCGCTCGAGGCGATCCGCAACAACGCGATCGCGACCCGGGTGACGGCGGAGACGGCCGCCGCCGCCGGGACCGAGCGGTTCGTCCTCGTGTCGACCGACAAGGCGGTCAACCCGGGCACCGTGATGGGCGCTTCGAAGGCGATGGCGGAGTGGATCGTCGAGGCGGCGGGGCACCGGCACCCGGCGACGCGGTTCATGTGCGTGCGGTTCGGGAACGTGCTCGGGTCCTCGGGGAGCGTCGTCCCGATCTTCCGCGCCCAGATCGAGCACGGCGGGCCGGTCACCGTCACCGACCCCGACATGACGCGGTACTTCATGACCATCCCCGAGGCGGTCCAGCTCGTGATCCGGGCCGGCGACCTCGGCACCGCGTCGGGCGAGGTCTTCGTGCTCGAGATGGGGGAGCCGGTGCGGATCCTCGACCTGGCGCGGAACATGATCCGGCTCGCCGGCTACGAGCCGAAGCAGGACGTGGCGATCGAGATCATCGGGCCGCGGCCCGGCGAGAAGATCCACGAGGAGCTCTTCAACGTCGACGAGCGCTCCGAGCCGACGGAGGCGAGCCGGATTGTGCGCGCGGTGCGGCTCGTCCCGCTCGAGCCGGAGTGGGTCGAGCGGACGGTCAACGACCTCGAGCGGCTGGTGGCTACGGGCGACGAGACCGGGCTCGCCGACCGGGTCGTGACCCTCGTAGCCGAGCAGCGCGAGGCGACGACCGCCTGACCGCGTACACCTAAGATGCCGCGCTCATGGATCTGATCGAGCAG
>DATAFB010000143.1:0-2258 GCA_036257695.1 Solirubrobacterales bacterium
CGATCGCGTCCACCGCGGCGCCGACGAGGGCCGGGATCGCGACCGTCATCCCCATCGCGGCCGACGCCAGAACCAGCGACCAGATCGTCGCCCGCTTGTACGGGCGCAGGAATCCGAGTAACCGCCGGAATGTGGGCATCACCGTGACTATACAAACTGAAGTATCGCTCGCGAACCGGGGCTCACGCCTCCACCGGCGCCGGCGCGCTCGAGGTGCCGAGCGCGCCGGCGCTGGCGACGACGACGAGCCCGATCGCGACGAGCTCGATCGCCGCCAGGCCCTGTCCCAGCACGATGAGGCCGACGAGCGCCGCCACCGCGGGCTCGAGGCTCATCAGCACCCCGAACGTCCCCGCCGCCAGCCGCCGCAGCGCCTCGAGCTCGAGCGAGTACGGGATCGCCGAGCTCAGCATCGCGACCCCGAACCCGACCGCCACCAGGCGCGGCTCGAGCAGCTCGGCCCCGCCGCCCGCGACGCCGACCGGTACCAGCAGCGCCGCCGCGACGACCATCGCCATCGCCAGCCCGGTGCCGCCCGGGAACGCGCGGCCCACCCGCGCCGACAGCAGGATGTACGCGCCCCAGAAGCCGCCGGCGAGCAGCGCCAGCCCGGCGCCGAGGGCGTCAATGGAGCCGCCCGGAGCGGGGGAGAGGAGGACGATCCCGCACCCGGCCAGCGCCGCCCACGCCACGTCGAGCCGCCGGCGCGAGGCGAGGATCGCGACCCCGAGCGGACCGACGAACTCAAGCGTCACCGCGATCCCGAGCGGGATCCGGTCGAGCGCCGCGTAGAAGGCCAGGTTCATCCCCGCCAGCGCGAGCCCGAACATCGCCACGTCGCGAAGCGCCGCCCGCGGTGTCCCGCCCACCGCCGGCCTCCAGATCGCCGCCAGGACGAGCGCCGCAAGCGCCACACGCAGCAGCACGGTCCCGGCCGGCCCGAGCTCATCGAACAGGGTTGTCGCCAGCGCGGCGCCAACCTGGACCGACACCACGCCGCCGAGCACCAGGGCAACCGCGGATGTGCTCGATGCGGGCAGGCCGCGAGCGTAGCCCCGCGCTACCCTGCGCGGCGCATGAGCCGCACGCGGTCCGGGATCGACGGGCTCAGCAGCCACCTGGGGTTTCAATGGGAGGCGGCGGACCGCGTCCGGATGACGATCCGTCCCGACCTCATCAATCCCGCCGGATTGCTGTCGGGCGCCGTCGCCTACGCGCTCGTCGACTACTGCATGGGCTCGACGCTGTGGGTCGAGCGCGTCGAGGGCGAGGCGATCGCGACGATCGGGATCTCGATCAACTACCTCCAGACCGCGACCGACGGCGACGTCGTCTGCACCAGCAAGCTCGACCGCCGCAACGATCGCGTCGCCGTGCTGCGCTCCGAGCTCACGCACGAGGACGGCCGCCTGCTCGCGACCGCGATCGGCAGCTTCTCGATCTTCCCCGAGACCCGGCTGTCGGAAAGCCGTCCGCGGCGGGGGTTTCAATCTCCCGAACCCGGGTAGTGGAGCGCGCGCCTTGAGGCTGATCGGAGCCAAGCGAACGAACGAGCGGGGATTCACTCTCGCCGAGAGCGACGACCGCCTGGCGTGGATCCTGGGCTCGTCGCGCAGCGGCAGCACGTGGCTGCTGAAGATGCTCTCCGAGCTCCACGAGGTCGTCCCGATCGACGACCCCCACCTCGGCCACCACCTCGGGGTGTGGCGCCCGATCCCGCTCGCGTGGGCGACCGCCGAGGAGACGCCCCAGCTCACCACCCTGACCGAGGTCAAACGCGACAAGCCCGACTACTTCTTCTCCGACCGCTACCGCGACGCGTGGCTGCCCGCTCTGCGCGACCTCGTGGTCGCCCGCTTCGACGCCCAGGCGCACGACGTCGCCGGCCCGCGCGGGGTTCGCGAGCCGATCGTCGTCGTCAAGGAGCCCGGCTCGCACGCCGCCCCGCTGCTGTTCGGGCTGTTCCCGAACTCGCGCCTGCTGTGGCTGCTGCGCGACGGCCGCGACGTCGTCGACTCGTGGGTCGACGCCTACCGTCGCGACTCGTGGGCGCTCGACGAGGGCGCCTACCCGAGCTCCAACCACGGACGGCTCCACCTCGTGCGGTGGCTGTCGAGCGTGTGGACGTACCGCACCGAGGTCGTCCAGGCCGCCTACGATCGCCATCCGGCCTCGCGCCGGGCCCTGATCCGGTACGAGAACCTGCGCTCCAACCCGGCCGCGGAGCTGGAGCGGATCTGCGAGGTGCTCGAGCTCGA
>DATAFB010000112.1:0-14351 GCA_036257695.1 Solirubrobacterales bacterium
CTCGGGGCCGATCGCGACCATCGTCGACAGCCCGATCGCCGAGTCCATCGAGTAGCGGCCCCCTACCCACTCCCAGAACCCGAACATGTTGTCGGTGTCGATCCCGAACTCCGCCACTCCCTTCGCGTTCGTCGACACGGCGACGAAGTGCTTCGCGATCGCCTTTTCGTCGCCGCCGAGGCCGTCGAGCAGCCACCGCCGCGCCGTGTGCGCGTTGGTCATCGTCTCCAGCGTCGTGAACGTCTTCGAGGAGACGATGAACAGCGTCTCCTCCGGCGACAGGTCGCGGGTCGCCTCGACGAAGTCGGTCGCGTCGACGTTGGACATGAAGCGGAACGTCATCTCGCGCTTCGAGTAGTGCTTGAGCGCCTCGTAGGCCATCACCGGCCCCAGGTCCGAGCCGCCGATCCCGATGTTGATCACGTTGCGGATCGGCTTGCCGGTGTGGCCGACCCAGTCCCCGTCCCGGAGCTGCTGGGCGAACTTCGACATCCGGTCCAGCACCTCGTGCACCTGCTTGACGACGTCCTCCCCGTCGACGACCAGCGAGCGGTCGCGCGGCATCCGCAGCGCGACGTGGAGGACCGGTCGGTCCTCGGACACGTTGATGTGCGCGCCGCGGAACATCGCCTCGCGCCGCGCCGCGAGGCCCGACTCCTCGGCGAGCCGCACCAGCAGCGCCAGGGTGTCGTCGACGACCCGGTTCTTCGAGTAGTCGAGGTAGAGCCCAATGTCCTCGGCCGTCAGCCGCTCGCCGCGATTCGGGTCGTCAGCGAACAGGTCGCGCAGGTGGCGGTCGGCGACCTCGGAGTGATGCCGCTCGAGCTCGCCCCAGGCTGGGCGCTGGCGAAGCGGCGCGATTTCCCCCGCGGTCACGACCCGTCTACTTCGACGCGACCAGCTTCTCGCCTTCGGACGCAATCGTGTCCAGCAAGTCCTTCCACGACGCGTCGAACGTCTCCCTGCCCTCCTCCTGGAGCCGGGCGGCGAGGGCATCTGTGTCGAAACCCGCGTCGTTGAACCGCTTCAGAACCTCGTCGGCGTCTCCGCCGTCGACGGGAAGCGGGTCGCGGACCTGACCGTGGTCGGCGAACGCCATCAACGTCTTCTCGGGCATCGTGTTGATCGTGAACGGCGCGGCGAGCGCCTCGACGTACAGCACGTCGGAGGCCTCGGGGTCCTTCGTGCCCGTGCTTGCCCACAGCAGGCGCTGCGGCCGCGCGCCCTCGTTGGCGAGCCGCTGGAACCGGTTCGAATCGAGCAGCTCGCGGTACTCGCGGTATGTCCGCTTCGCGACCGCGATCCCGAGCTGGTCGCGCAGCTCGTCGGGGACATCGTCGATCACCGCCTTGTCCCACCGGCTGATGAACAGCGAGGCGACGGACGGGACCTCGGGGCTCTGGCCGGCCTCGATGCGGCGCTCCAGCCCCCGCATGTAGGCCTCGGCCGCCGCCACGTACTGGTCGGTCGAGAACAGCAGCGTCACGTTCACCGGAACACCGGCGAAGATCGACTCCTCGATCGCCTTCAGCCCGGCCTCGGTCCCCGGGATCTTGATGAAGATGTTGCATTCCGCCCGCGAGTGCAGATCCCGGACCTGCTCGATCGTCTTGTCGGCGTCGTCGGCGAGCAGCGGGGAGACCTCGAGCGACACCCAGCCGTCGACGCCGTCGGTGCGCTCGTTGATCGGCTCGAACAGCTTCGCCGCCCGGCGCAGGTCGGTCAGCGCCAGCTCGAAGAAGATCTGCTCCGGTTCGAGCCCCTGCTCGCGCAGCTCGACGATCTGGTCGTCGTAGTCGTGACCGCCGGAGATCGCCTTGTCGAAGATCGTCGGGTTCGAGGTCAGCCCGGTGACCGAGAACTCGTCGATGTAGCGCTGGATCGTCCCCTCGTCGAGCATGTCGCGGGTGATGTCGTCGATCCACAGGCTCTGGCCGAGGTCGGCCAGCTGCTGCGTCGGCAACATCAGAGCACCCACCTGCCCCTCGCGTCGCACTCGGGGGCTTCGCCCCCTCTGCTCCGCGCCAACATCACTTGCCTCCGTCGCCCGCCCGCTTCAGCACCTCGCGTGCGGTCTCCGCCACCCGCCTGGGAGTGAACCCGAACTCCGTCTGCACGTCCTTGAGCGGCGCGGAGGAGCCGAAGGTGTCCATCCCGATCACGGCGCCGTCGGGGCCGACGTAGCGGTCCCAGCCCAACGTCGAGGCCTCCTCGACGGACACTCGCGCCGCGATCGCCGGCGGCAGGACGCTGTCGCGATACTCGTCGGGCTGCTGGTCGAACAGGTACCAGGACGGGAGGCTGACGACCCGCGCCCGGATGCCGTCGGAGGTCAGCTCCTCGTACGCGTCGGCGGCGAGCGCCACGTCGCTCCCGGTCGCGATCAGGATCACCTCTGGATCCCCGTCGTCCGGATCGGCGAGCACGTAGCCCCCGCGCCGCAACCCCTCCGCCGACGCGTAGCGCGAGCGATCGAGGATCGGGACGTTCTGTCGCGTCAGCACCAGCGCCACGGGCCCGTGGGTGCGGTCGACCGCTACCCGCCATGCCTCGGCGACCTCGTTCGCGTCGCACGGGCGGATCACGTTGAGGCCGGGGATCGCGCGCAGCCCCGCGAGATGCTCGACGGGCTGGTGGGTGGGCCCGTCCTCGCCGAGCCCGATCGAGTCGTGGGTGAAGAGGTGGATCACCGGCAGCTCCATCAGCGCCGACAGCCGGATCGCCGGCTTCGCGTAGTCGGAGAAGGTGAGGTAGGTCGACCACAGCGGCCGCAGCTTGGACAGCGAGAGCCCGTTCGACAGCGCCGCCGACTCGTGCTCGCGGATGCCGAGGTGGAGCTGGCGGCCGGCTCGCTGGCCGGGCTGGAAGTCCGCCGCGCCCTCGAAGTCGAGCCGCACCGAGGTCGAGTCGGTGAGGTCGGCGGACCCGGCGAGCAGCCACGGGATCCGCTTCGCGACGGCGTTCTCGACCGTGTTCGACGCTTTCCGCGTCGCCATGTCGCCGTCCGAGGGCTCGAAGCCGGGGATGTCGGCGTCCCATCCCTCGGGCAGCTCGCGCCGCTGCATCGCGTCGACCTGGGCGGCGAGCTCCGGCGCATCGGCGCGGTACTGCTCGAACAGCGCCTCCCACCGCTCCCGCTCGTCGCGCCCCCGCGCCCCGATCCCGTCGGCAAAGTGCTCATACACCCCGTCGGGAACCAGGAACTGGGCGTCCTCGGGCCACCCGTAGGCGCGCTTCGTCTCGCGCACCTCCTCCTCGCCGAGCGGCTCGCCGTGCACCTTGGCCGTGTCCTGCAGGTGGGGCGAGCCATACCCGATGTGACTGTCGACCACGATCAGCGTCGGGCGGTGGTCCTCGTTGTGGAACGCCTCATAGGCGCGCGTCAGCAGCTCGCGGTCGTTCGCGTCGCCGATCCTCGTCACGTTCCAGCCGTAGCCGATGAATCGCGCGGCGACGTCGTCGTTGCACGTGATCTCGGTGCGGCCGTCGATCGAGATGTGGTTGTTGTCGTAGATCCAGCACAGGTTGTCGAGCCGCTGGTGCCCCGCCAGCGACGCGGCCTCGTTCGACACGCCCTCCATCAGGCAGCCGTCGCCGCAGAACGCGTAGACGTCGAAGTCGAACAGGTCCAAGCCTGGCCGGTTGAAGTGGGCGCCCATCCACTTGCTCGCGAGGGCGATTCCGACCGAGGTCGCGATTCCCTGGCCCAGCGGCCCGGTGGTCGTCTCGACGCCGGACGTCCATCGGTACTCCGGGTGCCCGGGGCACTTCGAGTCGAGCTGGCGGAAGCACTCGATGTCCTCGAGCGCGACCGACGGCTCACCGAGGACCTCGTAGTCGGGATCCACCGCGCGCACCCTGGTGAGGTGAAGCAGCGAGTAGAGCAACATCGAGGCGTGCCCGTTGGAGAGCACGAAGCGGTCGCGATTCGGCCAGATCGGCTCCTGCGGGTCGAAGCGCAGGAACCGCTGCCACAGCGTGTAGGCGGCCGGCGCCATCCCCATCACCGCGCCGGGATGGCCGGAGTTCGCCTTCTGGATCGCATCGATGCTGAGCGTGCGGATCGTGGTGACGCAGAGCTCGTCGATGTCGGTCTGCGGCTTGGCGGCGACGGCCATATCCCTCATTCGCATCCTAGTTACCCAGCCGCGTCGACCGTTATCGCGCTGTGGCCATAGATTCCCGTCGATGGCGACCGTCGCCGACGACGAGAAGCGCGCCGCCGCCGAGCAGGCGGCGAAGCTCCCCGAGGACGGGATGACGGTGGGGCTCGGGACCGGCTCGACCGTCGCCTACCTGTTGCCGGCGCTCGCGGAGCGCGACCTCGACGTCCGCTGCGTCGCCACGTCCCTGCGCACCGAGGCCGCCGCGCGCGAGCTCGGCATCCCGGTCGAGCCGTTCGAGCGCCTCGACCGGCTCGACATCGCGATCGACGGCGCCGACCAGGTGGCGCCCGACGGGTGGCTGGTCAAGGGCGGCGGCGGCGCCCACACGCGCGAGAAGATCGTCGCCGCGGCGGCGGAGCGCTTCGTCGTCATCGCCGACTCGTCGAAGCCCGTCGACGCGATCGCGGCGCCGGTCCCGCTCGAGCTGCACCCGTTCGGACTGCGGGCGACGCTGCACGAGCTCGGTGACGTGCGCCTTCGCGACCGGCCCCCCTCTCCCGACGGCGGCGTGATCGCGGACTACGCGGGCGATGTCGGCGACCCGGCGGAGCTCGCGGAGCGGTTCGCGGCGGTCCCGGGGGTCGTCGAGCACGGCCTGTTCCCGCCGCCGCTGGTCAGCGACGTGCTGATCGCGCGCGGGAGCGAGGTCGAGCACCGGACGCTCTGACCGTAGACTCCGGGCATCCACTCAGGAGGAGGGTTCGAATGCTGGTGTTCTTCAGTGGCCGCAGGCTGAAGCCGGGGACGTACGACCAGTTCCGCGAGGCGTGGAGCCCGGACGACGAGGAGCTGCCCGAGGGGACGGTGACGATCTACCACGCCCGCAACGTCAAGGACGAGAACGAGGTGATCTCGTTCGGGCTGTTCGAAGCGGACCGGAGCGCGCTCGACGAGGTCCGCGGCGACGAGGCGGCCGAGCTCAAGCGCCAGGAGGCGATGGCGCAGTTCATCGAGGACGTTCCGCTCGACGGCGTCTACGAGGTGGTCGAGCAGATCAAGCCGTAGGCGCCGCGGACGCATCGGCGAGGACCACGCCGTCCGAAGCCTCGACCCGGCCGGCCGGGATCGAGCGGTCGCCGGCGAGCAGCTTGGCGACCGCGTGGCGCTGGTCCTCGCCGGCGACGAGCCACACCACCCGCCGGGCCGCGGCCAGCGCGGGATAGGTGAGCGTCATCCGGCGTCTGCCCTGGTACTCGCCTGCGGTCAGCGCGACGAGCCGGTCGGTGACGTCAAGCACCGGGTCGCCCGGGACGAGCGAAGCGGTGTGCCCGTCGGGACCGAGCCCGAGATGGACGAGGTCGAGCGGCTTCGGCAGCTCGGCCTCGTAGCGGACCGCCGCCGCGTCGAGGTCGTCGTCGGTGACCGGCATCGGGCGCAGGCGGCCGAGCGCCGCATCGGGGAGGCTGGCGCGGATCTGGGTCAGGTTGCGGTCCGGATCGCCGTCGGGCACCACCCGCTCGTCGACCTGGAACAGGTCGACGTGGTCCCAGTCGAGGCCCCGCTCGCCGAGCAGCTTGAACATCGGCCACGGCGTCTTCCCCCCGCTGACCGCGAGCGAGAAGCGCCCGCTCATGCCGATCGCGTCGGCGGCGGCAGAAGCGATCATCTCGGCTCCCGTGCGCGCGGCCGCCTCGGCGTCCGCGAACGTCTCAAGCCTCAGGCCTTCTTCTCCTCGTGGCCGCCGAACTGGTACCGCATCGCGGACAGCACCTGGTCGGCGAAGTCGTCGAGGCCGCGTGAGCTGAAGCGCGAGTACAGCGCGTTGCTCAGCACCGGCACCGGCACGCCCTCGTCGATCGCAGCGATCGACGTCCACCGTCCCTCGCCGGAGTCGGACACGCGGCCCTCGAAGTTGGCGAGGTCGGGCGACTCCTGCAGCGACGCCGCGGTCAGGTCGAGCAGCCACGACCCGATCACGCTCCCGCGCCGCCACAGCTCGGCGACGGCCGGGATGTCGATCTCGTACTGGTAGTACTCGGGGTGCTCGAGCGGCGCGGTCTCGGCATCGGCCTCGCGCTTGTGCTTGCCGGCGTCGGCATTCTTGAGCACGTTGAGGCCCTCGGCGTACGCGGCCATCAAGCCGTACTCGATCCCGTTGTGGACCATCTTCACGAAGTGGCCAGCACCGTTCGGGCCGCAGTGGAGGTACCCCTGCTCGGCCGGGGTCGGGTCGCCCTTTTGGCCCGGGGTCCGCTCCGCCGCCTCGACCCCGGGGGCCAGCGACGCGAAGATCGGGTCGAGGCGCTTGACGGCGCGGGCGGGGCCGCCGATCATCAGGCAGTAGCCGCGGTCGAGGCCGAAGACCCCGCCGCTGGTCCCGCAGTCGACGTAGTCGATCCCCTTGTCGGCGATCTCCGCCGCCCGGCGGATGTCGTCGCGGTAGTACGAGTTGCCGCCGTCGACGATCGCATCGCCGTCGGCAAGCCGCCCCGCGAGCTCCATGACGGTGCTCTCGGTGATATCGCCGGCGGGAACCATCATCCACGCCGCCCGCGGCTGGTCGAGCTTGGAGACGAAGTCGTCGTAGGAGTCGGCGCCGGTCGCGTCCTCGCCGGCGAGCTGCTTGACCGCGTCGGCGTTGACGTCGTAGACGATGCACTCGTGGCCGTCGCGCATCAGGCGGCGGACCATGTTGGCGCCCATCCTCCCTAGACCGACCATCCCCAGCTGCATGGGCTGGATCCTATGAGCAGGAGCTTTAGTCTGCGGCCTCGCGTGGCGACGAAGGCGGACAAGCTCGTCATCTTCGGGATCAGCGGCGATCTCGCGAAGAAAATGACCTTCCAGTCGCTGTTCCGCCTCGAGCGCCGCGAGCAGATCGGGTGCGAGATCATCGGCGTGGCGATCGACGACTGGTCCGACGACGACCTGCGCACCCACGCCCGCCAGTCGATCGAGGCCCAGGTCAAGCATGTCGACGACAAGGTGCTGGACCGCTTCCTGAGCCGGCTCACCTACATCGCCGGGGACTACGCGAAGGAGGACACCTACAAGCGGGTGGCCGAAAAGCTGGGCGGCGCCAGGAGCCCGGTCCTCTACCTCGAGATCCCGCCGTCGCTGTTCGCCGAGGTCGTACGGCACCTCGGCAAGGCGGGGCTGGTCGACGACGCCCGCGTCGTGATCGAGAAGCCGTTCGGGCACGAGCTGGACTCGGCGCGAGAGCTCAACCGCCAGCTCCACGAGGTGCTGGACGAGTCGCAGATATTCCGCATCGACCATTACCTCGGCAAGGAGCCGGTGATGGACATCCTCTACCTGCGGTTCGCGAATGCCATTCTCGAGCCGGTCTGGAACCGCCGCTACGTCGACTCGGTTCAGATCACGATGGCGGAGGACTTCGGCGTCGACGACAGGGGCGCGTTCTACGACCCCGTCGGGACGCTGCGCGACGTGGTCCAGAACCACCTCCTCCAGGTGCTCGCGCTGGTCGCGATGGAGCCCCCGTCGGCGGGGCCCGCGGAGCCCGACCCCGTCCGCGACAAAAAGATCGACCTCTTCAGGTCGATCCCCGACGCGGATCCGAGCCGCTACGTCCGCGGCCAGTACGACGGCTACCGCGACGTCGAGGGGGTCGCGAAGGACTCGACCACCGAGACGTTCGTCGCCCTGCGGCTCCAGGTCGAGAACTGGCGCTGGTCGGGGATCCCGTTCTACATCCGGGCGGGGAAGAACATGCCGGTGAAGGTCACCGAGGTCCGCGTGATCTTCGCCGAGCCGCCGCGACTGGGGATCGGTGGGCGGATGATTCCGGACCCGAACGAGCTCGTGATCAGGATCGAGCCCGAACCCGGCGCCGAGCTGTGCCTGCTGGCGAAGAAGGCGGGAGAGGACAAGCTGCAGCGGGTCCACCTCGACCTCCTGTTCGAACAGCAGGTCGGCGACCAGCCGGAACCGTACGAGCGGCTGCTGCGCGACGCGATCGACGGCGATCCGGAGCTGTTTCCCAGCCAGGAGGCGATCGAGGAGACGTGGAGGATCGTCCAGCCTCTTCTCGACGATCCCTCCGAGGTCGAGATCTACGCGCCGGGGACCTGGGGGCCGGAGCAGGCCAGCCATCTGCTGACCGGACACGGTGGATGGCGGAAGCCCTGGATGCCTTGATCACTCCCGCGAAATGCTCCGCTCCGCTCGCTCGCGAAGAATCAGATGCGGACGCTCGCTCGCTCTCGCGTCCGCTTTCGCGGGGTCGCGGGTGAGTCCACGCTGATACCTCCTCGTCCCGCGCCCCGGCCGGCGCCTGCTGTTCGCCGATCCCGGCGCCGGGGCGCTTCAGTCCGAGTCGAACTGCAGCGACGCGCCGATCGCGCCGCCGAAGTCGCCGAGCTCGGCGACGTGCATAGCCGGCGGGTTGTCGTCGATGAACAGGTGCTTGTGCATTTGCTCGGAGATCTTCTCTACGTAGGGCTCGCCGAACCGGACGCCGAGCCCGCCGCCGACCACCACCGCCTCGACGTCGAGGAGGTTCACGGCCGACGCGATGCCCGCGGCGAGCGCCTTCACCGCCCGATCGATCAGCTTCTCGGCGAGCTCGTCGCCGTCCTCCAAAGCTCGCTGCCAGATGCCGCTCGTCAGCCGGGCGTGATCCTTCTTCTTCATGATCTTGAACAGCTCCGTCTTGGTGCCCTCCTCGTGCTCCTTGCGGGCCTGGATCTCCATCGCCGCGCGGCCGGCGTACGCCTCGAGGCATCCCCGCCGCCCGCACGTGCACCGCGCGCCGCCGAGCTTGATCACCATGTGCCCGATCTCGCCGGCGGCTCCGCGGCCGAGCCACTCCCTGCCGTCGAGGATCACGCCGCCGCCGACCCCCGTCCCCCAGAACACGCCGATGAACGAGTCATAGGGGCGGCCCGCGCCGAGCCTCCTCTCCGCGTTCACCGCCACCTGGACGTCGTTGCCGACGCGCACCTCGGCGCCGAGCTCCTTCGACAGCTTCTCGGCGAGCGGAAACGACCCCTCCCAGCCGGGCAGGTTTTTGGCGGCCGAGACGGTGCCCGTCTTCTCGTCGACGTCGCCCGGTGATCCGACCCCGATCCCCTCCAGGTCCGACGTCTCGAGCTTGGCGGCGGCCGCGGCCTCCCGCATCGCCTCCACTATCGCCTTCGCGACGTCCTCGCCGCCGCCCTCGGCGGGGGTCGGGCGGCGCGCGCCGGCGACGACCTCTCCACCCTCCCCGATGACCGCGGTCTGGATCTTCGTGCCGCCCAGATCGATGCCGCCTCGCACGGGCGCGAGTCTACTTTCCGGCCCCGATACGGCCGTGGCCTAATCGCGCGGCCCGGCGCTACGGTTGTACGCACTCCGATGAGCGCCGACCCACGACGCACGGACGCGAGCACGAGGACGAAGTCGCTCCTCGGCGACCGCCTCCACCGCGTGACCGAGGCCACGCTCGCGTTCCTCGACCTCGACAGCCTGCTCGCGGAGCTCCTCGACCGGACACGGGAGGTCCTCCACGCCGACACCGCCGCCATCCTGCTCGTCGAGGAGGGAGGCGAGGTGCTGTACCCACGCGCGGCCAGGGGCCTCGAGGGAGAGGTCGAGGGCGCAGGCGGCGTTCCGATCGGCACCGGCTTCGCGGGCGAGGTCGCTGCCGGCCGCGTGCCGGTGGTGATCGAGGACCTCGACAGCTCGCCGATCGAGGTCCGCAACCCGGTGCTGCGCGAGCAGGGCATTCGCGCGCTGGTCGGGGTCCCGCTCCTGGTCGAGGGCGAGCTCATCGGGGTGCTTCACGTAGGCACGAGGCGTCCCCGCGGCTTCGACGACGAGGATGTCGGCCTCCTGAGCATCGTCGCCGACCGCGCCGCGCTGGCAATCGACCGCGCGAGGCTCTTCGAGGCCGAGCGCGGCTCGCGGATAGAGGCCGAGGCCGCCGCGACCCGGCTCGAGAACATCCAGCGTGTCACCGAGGCCGCGCTCGGGTTCCTCGACCTCGAGAGCCTGCTCGGCGAGCTGCTCGACCGGATCACGGAGATTCTCGACGCCGACACGGCCGCGATCCTGCTCGTCGAGGACGACGGCGACACGCTGGCCGCGCGCGCCGCCAAGGGCCTCGAGCGGGAGGTCGAGGAAGGCTTCCGGCTCCCGATCGGCGCCGGGTTCGCGGGCCGGGTGGCGGCGACCCGCGAGCCGGTGGTGATCGAGGACCTCCACGACTCGCCGATCGAGGTCGTGAACCCGATCCTGCGGCAGAGCGGCGTGCGGTCGTTGCTCGGGGTGCCGCTGCTCGTCGAGCGCGAGCTGATCGGGGTGCTGCACGTCGGCACGCTGCACCTGCGGCGCTTCGTCGACGTCGACAGCGAGCTGCTCCGGCTCGCCGCGGACCGGGCCGCGCTCGCGATCCAGAACGCCCGTCTCGTCGACGAACGCCGGATCTCTCATTCGCTGCAGCGCGCGCTGCTGCCGCGCGAGCTTCCACGGATCCCCGGCCTGGCGCTCGCGGCGCGGTACGAGCCGGCCTCGACCGCATCCGCGGTCGGCGGCGACTGGTACGACGTCATCCCGCTCGACTATCCGTACGTCGGGCTCGCGGTCGGGGACGTCGCGGGAAAGGGCGTCGAGGCCGCCGCGTTCATGGGCGAGCTGCGAAACGCGCTGCGCGTGTTCGCGTACGAGGGCCGCGACCCCGGCGAGGCGCTGAAGCGGCTCGACTCGTTCGTCGAGCGCCAGGCGCGCGATCAGATGGCGACGCTGGTTTACGGCGTCCTCGATCTCGAGAGCTGGACGATCGAGATCGCAAGAGCCGGGCATCCGCTGCCGCTGCTCGCCTCCGCCGACGGCAGCACGACGTTCGTCGCCCGCGACGGCGGAACTCCGCTCGGAACGGGCCTGGCGTCGCCGCCGGTCAGCCACAGGGTGGTCATCCAGCCCCGCGCGACGCTGCTGCTCTACACCGACGGACTGATCGAGCGCCGCGGACAGCGCCTGGCCGACGGCGAGCGGGCACTGTCGGACGCGGCGGCCGCGGGTCCCCTGGGCCCAGAGTCGGTGTGCGCCAGGGTCATCAAGGCTATGACCTCGGCGGCCGCTCTCGCCGACGACCTCGCGCTGGTGGCGATCCAGCGGGTCGCGATCGGCGACGTGCTCGCGCTCGACGTGCCCGCTCGCGCCGAGGAGCTGTCGTGGGTGCGGGCGGCCGTTGGCCGGTGGATGGCGGAAGGGGGCGCATCGAAGGCCGACATCGCGGCGATGGCGCTCGCCTGCAGCGAGGCATGCGCGAACACGATCGAGCACGCCTACGGGCCCGGAGACGCCGAGCTCCGCATCGAGGGCGAGATCGAGCCCGACTCGGTCACGATCACGGTTAGCGACCGCGGCCGGTGGCGCAAGCCGCGCGAGGACGCGCGGGGAAGGGGGATCGCGCTGATGAAGGCGTTCGCGGACCAAGTCGAGATCGCTCCCGCCGACGACGGGACGACGGTGCGTCTGCGGCGCCGGATCGAGGGCTAGCCGGATCCGCCGCGTTCGGAGTCCGGCGGAACGGCGCCCGCCACGACCTCCGCCAGCTGCGGCAGGAACTCGGGCGGCACCCAGTGCCCGGCGTCGGTCTCGACGTAGGTGACGTCGAGCCCGCCGCGCTTCAGCGTCTCGCTCGCGGCGCGGCCGAAGCCGACCTCGATGATCGCGTCGTCGCGCCCATGGTGGATGAACACCGGCAGCCCCTCGCGGCCGTCGAGCTCCGCCCGCCAGCCGTCGACGGTCGGTATGAAGCCGCTCAGCGCGACGATCCCGGCCGGCGACGGCCTTCCCTCGCCGAGCGCGACCGCGTACGACATCACGGCGCCCATCGAGAAGCCGCCGATCACCGCCCGGTCCCAGGGGATTCCGCGGCCCTCGAGCGTCTCGTCGAGGAATCCTGTCAGCAGCCCGTAGCTGTGATGGAACGTTTCGGGGTCGGGATAGCCGACCCTTGGGACGCGATACCAGTGCCGCCCTCCCGGCGGGATGTCGGTCACCGGCGCCCCGGGCGTGATCCCGAGCAGGCGCCGGTTCGGGTCGAGCAGCTCGAGCAGGCCGTACAGGTCTCGCTCGTCGGTGCCGCGCCCGTGGTTGAAGATCAGCGCGCCCTCAGCCTCCCCGTCGGGCTCGCGGAGGAGGTGGACGAGGGTCACGCCTTGTTATCTGGATGCCGAGCATCGGGGGCCGAGCCCCCGACTGCGAGGCGAGTAGCAGGTCGCCGTCCTGATTCCTTCGTGCGCGGGTTCTCGATCGGGGTGAGGATCGGCTCGATCCGGTCGCGCATGTCCTCGAGGAACGGGGGCAGCGCGAGGCCCTCGCCGAGATGCTCCGCCGGCTCGTCGACCGCGAACCCCGGTCCTATGGTCGCGATCTCGAACAGCACGCCGGACGGCTCGCGGAAGTAGATCGAGCGGAAGTAGAAGCGGTCGATGATCGGCGTCGGGTTGAGCCCCGCCTCGAGGACGCGCTCGCGCCATGCCTCGTGATCGTCCATCTGCGACGCCCACGCGATGTGGTGGACGCTGCCGGCGCCCTGCACGCCGGGCTCGGCCGGCGGCTCGTCGTAGGCCCACAGGCCGCCTCGCTGCTCGCCGCGCGCCTCCCAGGCGCCGTCGCGCGGCTCGAAGGCGAGCGTGTCCTCGAGGTACAGGCGGCTGCGCTCGGGGTCGGCGCTGTACGCGCGGGCGGCGTCGAAACCCTGCAGCGCAAGCCCCGACGGGATCTCCGGGTGCTTCGCGATCAGCGGCTGATCGTCGACCCGGGAGACGAGAAGCTCGTGGTCGAGGCCCTCGAAGTCGGAGAACCGGAGGCTGTCGCCGCCGCGGCTCGACTCGTAGCCCGCGTCGCCGAGCCGCTTCGCCCAGAAGTCCAGCGCGTCGGCGGACGCGACCCGCCACACGACCCGGTGCACCATCCCGGCGCCGGCGCGCCCTGGGGGGGTGCCGGGGAACTCGAAGAACGTCAGGTCGGAGCCGGGATCGCCCTCCTCGTCCGCGTAGAACAGGTGGTACACGGAGGGCTGGTCCTGGTTGACGGTCTTCTTGACCAGCCGCAGCCCGAGCAGCCCCGCGTAGAAGTCGAGGTTGCGCTGCGCGTCGGCGGTGATCGCGGTGATGTGGTGGATGCCCTCGAGCTTCATGCCTTTCCCACGAGGATAGATGCCCCTAGCCGATGTCCTCCAGCACCGCCATCGCGGCGTTGCGCCCGTTGAGGGCGATCACCGACCCGGCGGGATGGGTAGCGGCGCCGCACATGTAGAAGCCCTCGATCGGCGTCCGCCACTCGAGCCGCCGGTCCCACATCTGGTCCGGCAGCGCCTCGCCCTGGAAGATCTGGCCGCCGGTGAGCCCGATGTCCGCCTCGATGTCGGGCGGGCCGAGCACCTGGAGGTGCTCGACGCACTCGTGGACGTCGGGCGCGTATGCGGCGATCGCGTCGAGGACCATCCCGCCGATCTCGTCGCGGCGCTCCTCCCACGTCCCGTCCGCGAGCTCGTAGGGCGCGTACTGGCAGAACGCGCTCATCGTGTGGCGTCCGGCCGGCGCGACCGAGGGGTCATACGCGGTCTGGAAGTAAAGCTCGCCGAAGCCGATTCGCGGCTCGCCCCGCGCGCACGCCTCGAACGCGTCCTGGGCCGCGTCCAGCCCGTGCTGGATCGAGATCATCGACCGCTGCGGCTCGAAGTCGCCCGCGGCCGTGAACGTCGGGAGCTTCGAGAGCGCGGCGTTCAGCTTCACGACCGGCGAGCGGACCTTCCATCGCTCCAGGCGCTCGCGGAAGCCGGCGGGGACCGCCTCGGGCTCGAGCATCGCGAGATTGCGCTTCGGGTCGGCGTTCGAGACGACCACCGGCGCCCGGAGGCGATCCCCGCTCTCCAGCTCCACCCCCTCTCCGGGGACGATCCGGGCCACCGGCACCCCGGCGGCGATCGTCGCCCCGGCCTCGATCGCCGCGTCCGCGATCGCGAACGACACCCGGC
Organism: Solirubrobacterales bacterium; assembly: GCA_036257695.1. Classification (GTDB taxonomy): domain Bacteria; phylum Actinomycetota; class Thermoleophilia; order Solirubrobacterales; family 70-9; genus DASPWW01. Next base: position 14,101 of record DATAFB010000112.1, read on the forward strand.
CCATCCCCCCCACGACGTAGCCCCATTCCGACGCTTGTCCATCGACCTCGCCCTGCGCGTGCATGAGGTGGACCGATGCCGTCCCCGGGTCGCGAGGCCCGGCGTAGGCTCCGATCACGCCCTGTCCGAACAGCGCGTCCTTGAGCCGCTGGTCGGACACGTAGCGATCGATCGTCTCCGCGATCGACTCCTCGAACACGACCGAGATCAGCTCGTCGTCGCCGAGCAGCTCCTCGATCTCGGCGCGGCTC
>DATAFB010000156.1:0-3839 GCA_036257695.1 Solirubrobacterales bacterium
TATGGGCCGCTTCCGCGAGCCACCGGATCCGGTGTTCCACCGTCTCAACGCGTCGATCGGGTTCGACCGCCGGCTGGCGCCGCAGGACATCGAGGGATCGCGCGCGCACGCGCAGGCGCTCCACGCCGCGGGGGTTCTCGATGACGCGGAGCTGGAGCGGATCACCGAAGGGCTCGACGCGATCGAGCGCGAGCTCGGCGACGGCAGCTTCGGCTTCCAGCCCGACGACGAGGACATCCACATGGCGATCGAGCGGCGGCTGATCGAGATCGCGGGGCCGGTGGGGGGCAAGCTGCACACGGGGCGCTCCCGCAACGACCAGGTCGCCACCGACACGGCGCTGTACGTGCGCGAGCGCAGCGACGCGGCGCTGAGCGGGGTCGCGGCGCTGATGGAGACGCTCGTCGAGCTCGCGGAGCGCCACGCCGACTGGCCGATGCCCGGCTATACCCATCTCCAGCGCGCGCAGCCCGTCTACCTCGGCCATCACCTGCTCGCGCACTTCTGGATGCTGAGCCGCGACGCGCGCCGGTTCCGCTTCGCTCGCGCCTCGGCCAGCGAGCTGCCGCTGGGCGCCGGCGCGATTTCGGGGATGAACTGGGAGCTCGACCGGGACGCGACCGCGCGCCGGCTGGGGTTCGACCGGGTGGCGCCGAACTCGATCGACGCGGTCTCGAACCGCGACCACGTGCTCGACTACCTCAACGCGGCGGGCGTATGCGCCATGCACCTGTCGCGGCTCGCGGCCGAGATTGTGCTGTGGTCGGGCGACGAGTTCGGTTTCTGCCAGGCGGCGGAGGGGTTCTCGTCCGGGTCGAGCATCATGCCGCAGAAGATGAACCCGGACGCCGCCGAGCTGCTGCGGGCGAAGGCGGCCCGGATCGCGAGCGACGGCGAGCGCCTGCTCGAGGTCCTGCGCGGCCTGCCGCTCGGCTACTCGAAGGACATGCAGGAGGACAAGGAGGCGCTGTTCGACGCCGCCGACAACCTCGAGCTGTGCCTGGCCGCCGCCCGCGGGCTGCTCGAGGGGATCCGGTTTGACCGCGAGCGCCTCGAGGCAGCCGCGGCCGACGAGATGCTGTACGCGACCGACGTCGCCGACCTGCTGGTGCGCCGCGGGATGCCGTTCAGGGAGGCCCACGGCGTCGTCGGGCGGCTGGTTCGAACGGCGCTCGAGCGCGGGGTGCCGCTGTCCGAGCTCCCCGCCGACGAGCTGGCGTCCCTCTCGGAGCTGCTCGACGACGAGTACTACGAGGTCCTTCGCCTGGAGCGATCCCTGGAGTCGAAGCTGTCGCAGGGGGGCACCGCGTCGCCGCGGGTGGCGGAGCAGCTCGACGCCGCGCGCGCGGCGCTGCGCGAGGTCGCGGGGAGCGCTTGAGCGCCGTCCGCGCCGAGACGGCCGCTCCCGGCGAGGCGCTCGACGAGCAGTTCTTCGCCCGCTCTGTTCACGACGTGGCCCGCGACCTGATCGGCTGCGGGCTGCGGCATCGTGGGGCCGGCGGCGTGATCGTCGAGGTCGAGAGCTATCACGCCGACGACCCGGCGTGTCACGCCTACATCGGTCGCACCGAGCGCAACGCGGTCCTTTTCGGGCGCCCGGGCCTCGCGTACGTGTACTTCTCGTACGGGATCCACAGCCTCCTCAACGCCGTGTGCGAGTCCGAAGGACACGCGGCCGCGGTGCTGATCCGGGCGCTCGACCCGCGCTGGGGGCTCGACGCGATGCGGGAGCGCCGCGGCGGGCGACCGACGCGGGAGCTGTGCTCGGGCCCCGGAAAGCTGACCGAGGCGATCGGCGTCGAGCTTCGCGACAACGGCACCAGCCTGCTCGAGTCGCCGTTCGAGCTCACCGCGCCGACCGCGGAGTGGGCCGGGGTGGAGGTCGCCACCGCGCTGCGGATCGGGATCTCGCAGGGCGTCGAGTACCCGTGGCGGTTCTGCGCCGCCGGCAGCCGGTTCCTGTCGCGGCCGCTGCCGCGGGGCGGCGAGGCCGAGTTCGGCTAGGGGGAGGCGCCGGTGGCGCCGGTCCCGCCGCCGCTCTGCGGGGCGGGCGCCGGGGCCGGTGCGGGCGCCGGCGCGGACTGCTCCTGCGGAGCCTCGGGCGCCGGAGCCTCGGGCGCCGGCGCGACCGGCTCCTCGGGGACGACCGACTCGGTCGGCGGCGTGTACGTCGGCGTGGTCGTGGTCGCCTCCTCGTCGGAGCCCTTGCGCTTGTTGTCGCTCGACCCGATCGTGGACTCGTAGGCGAGCACTATGTCGTGCCAGATCTCGGCCGGGAAGGTGCCGCCGTCGACGGGCCCGCCAGCGTACTCGGTCTCCATCGGCGTGTTGCTGTCCGCATGCCCTACCCACACGGCGGCGGTGATGTCCTCGGTCCCGCCGACGAACCACGCGTCGCCGTTGTCGTCGGTCGTGCCGGTCTTGCCCCACGCGAAGTCACCCGTGGCGGCGGCCTCGCCGGTCCCCGACGAGACGACGCTCTCGAGCAGCCCGACCGCCGTGTCGGAGGCGGTCGCGTCGAGCACCTGCTCGGTCTGGATCTCGTTCTCGCCCGAGGCCCCGGTCTTGTCCTCAACCGGGTCGCCCTCCTCGTCGTCGATGATCGTCACGTTCTCGATCGCGACCGGGCCGAGCTGCGGGCCGGGGACGCTGTCCATCGTCCCCCCGACACGCACGCCTGAGCGGCCGAGCGTCGAGTACGCGTACGCCATCTCCAGCGGGCTGACGCCCGTCTCGAGCCCGCCGAGCGTCATCGCGGGGTTGGTCGACAGCTGCGTCTGGACGCCCATCTTCTCGGCCGTCTTGGCGATATTGTCGGTCCCGACCTCGAGCCCGAGCTCGGCGTAGACCGAGTTGTCGGAGTACGTGGTCGCGGTCGCCAGCGACGCGGACCCGAGGTAGTTGTCGTCGTAGTTCTTGACCTCGAACAGCTCCGGGTTGTTGCTCCCCGGCGCCTTGAACCTGAACGTCTTCGGCTGCGACGCGAACACGCGGTCGGGCGAGACGCCGTTCTGGAGCGCCGTCACGAGCGTGTACGGCTTGAACGCCGAGCCCGGCTGCCGGTGGCCGTTGGTGGCGAGGTTGAAGGGCTCCTTCTCGAAGTCGTTGCCGCCGACCATCGCCAGCACCCCGCCGGTCTTGTTGTCGATGACGACGATCGACGTCGTCGGCTCGATCCCGGCGAGCGTCGAGTAGGCGATCTCCTCGACCTGCTGCTGGAGCTCGAGGTCGATCGTCGACTGAACCTCGAGCCCGCCCCCGAACGCCTCGCCGGCGCCGTAGCGGTCGACGACCTGCTGGCGCAGCCACGAGGTGAAGTACGGCGACAGCGAGTCCTCGTCGGGAGTCTCGATCTGGGCCGGCTTGGGGATGTCCGCAGCCACCGACTGCTCGTACTGCTCCGGCGACATCACGCCCTGCTCGACCATCTTCTGCAGCACGAGGTTGCGGCGCTCGGTGGCGGCCTCGGGGTTGGCGCGCGGCGAGTAGGCGGTTGGCGAGGAAATCATCCCGGCGAGCAGCGCGGCCTCCTCGGGCAGCAGCTCCGACGCGCAGCGCTCGCCCTCGCCCCCGCAGCCGGGGTGGTTCCAGCCGAAGTACGTCTGGGCCGCGGACTCGATCCCGTACGCGCCCTCGCCGAAGTAGATCGAGTTCAGGTACTCAGTCAGGATCTTGTCCTTCGACCACCGGCGCTCGAGGTGGTAGGCGAGCGCCGCCTCGCGCAGCTTCTGGAACACGGTCCGGCTGTCCTGCGCGCGCAGCGCGTTCTTGACGAACTGCTGCGTGATCGTCGAGCCGCCCTGGATGGTGTTCTGCTGCAGCACGTCCTGGACGATCGC
>DATAFB010000170.1:0-3462 GCA_036257695.1 Solirubrobacterales bacterium
GGCGGCGGCCTTGTGCGCGGCGCGCAGCGCGACCTCGGTCTTGCCGTAGCCGACGTCCCCGCAGATCAGCCTGTCCATCGGCTGAACGGCCTCCATGTCGCCCTTGACGGCATCGACCGCCGCGAGCTGGTCGGCCGTCTCCCGGTACGGGAACGCGCGCTCGAGCGTCAGCTGCCACTCGCCGTCGGGCGGGAAGGCGCGCCCGCGGCGCGCGCGCCGCTCGGCGTACAGGTTCAGCAGCTCGCCCGCGAGGTCGCGCGCCGCCCGCCGGGCGCGGGCCTTCATCCCGTCCCAGCGCTTGCTGCCGAGCGCCGAGAGCTGCGGCGGGGCGCCCCCGGTCCCGACGTACCGGGTGATCTTCGCGAGCTGCTCGGCGGGGACGAAGACGCGGTCCTCGCCCCGGTACTCGAGCTGGAGGTAGTCGCGGGTCACGCCCGCGACCGACCGGGTCTCGAACCCGGCGAAGCGCGCGATCCCGTGATCCTCGTGGACGACGTGGTCACCGACGCCCAGCTCGGTGAACGACGCAAGCCGCCCGCGAGCGGTCGGCGGCGTGTCCGGCCGGCGGCGGTGGACGAGGCGGCGCTGGGGGATGACCGCGAGCCGCAGCTGCGGCGAGACGAAGCCGTCGGCGAGCGCGGCCTCGGCGAACAGCAGCGCCCCGCGACGGTCGGCGTGGGCCTTGCCCGCGGCGGGCGGAAGCGGATCCCCGTCGAGCAGTGCGGCATCGAGACGGGTGAGGTTGTAACGCGCCCGCTCGGCCTCGCCGCGGTGCTCGAACGTGACCATCGCGAGGTAGCCGGAGCGCAGCTCGCGCTCCAGCTCACCCTCCGCCTCGGCCATCGTCCGCGCCGCGGACGCGGGCCGCTGGGCGCGGAACGAGTGCTCCTGCCCCGACTCGACCCCCGAGATCGACAGCACGGCCCGGTCGCGCAGCGGGTCGGCGACCTCGACGTACAGGTGGCGGGCGTCGGCGGCGTGCATCGCGATCGTGACGTCGTCCCAGTGGTCGGACAGCGCCGAGTCGATCTCCTCCTCGGCGGCGACGATCACCGCAGTCGACTCGCCGATCAGCTCGAGCGGCGCCTGGAACCGATCGGTCGGCAACAGCTCCGCAATGTCCGGGCGCTCGTCCCGTCGATCACCGCCAAGTTCGCTTGCGAACTTGGCGTCTGGTTCACCGGCAAGTTCGCTCGCGAACTTGCCGCTTGGTTCCTCGGCGCGATGCTCGGCCGCGAGCTCGGCGGCGGGCGCGAGCTCGACCCGCTCGGCATCGCCGAGCGAGCGCTGGGTGAAGGTCGAGAACCAGCGCACCGACTCGATCTCGTCGCCGAACAGCTCCGCGCGAGCGGCGCGGTCCTCGGTCGCGCCGAACACGTCGAGGATCCCGCCGCGAACCGCGAACTGGCCCCTCTCTGCGACCTGGTCGACGCGCTCGTAGCCGGCCTCGACGAGCCTCGCGGCGACCTCGTCGAGGTCGACCTGGTCTCCGGGGCCGAGCGCGAACCCGGCGGGGCGAAGCGAGGCATCCGGAACCGCCTCGGCGAGCGCAACGGCGCTCGCGACGACCACGGCGTCCGGCTCCGCCCCGGTGAGCGCGTCGAGCGCCGCGATCCGCAGCCCGACGAGGTGCGGGGGCGGAGCGACGTGCGACTCGTAGCCCGTCCCGCGAGACGGGTAGTAACGGACCCGGCGCGGCTTCAGGTACGCGCCCAGCTCGCGCGCGAGGTCGCGCGCCGAGCGATCGTCGGCGGTGACGACCAGCGCCGGCCGGTCGGCGAGTCCGTACTCGGCCTCGACGAGCGCGGCGAGCAGGAACGGGCGCACGGCCGGGGACATGTGCGCACCGACGCCGTCGCTCGAGCGCACGGCGGTCGCCAGCGACCGGAAGTCGCCGTCCTCGGTTGCGATCTGGAGCAGCGGGCGAATCGCCATACCCTCAAATCTAGGGCGACCTCAGTCGCTGTACGGAAGACCCCGGCCCGAGCGCTGCCACTCGATCTGCCTGCGGCCCTCGTCGCGCGAGCGCGCCTCCACCCCGTCCCACTCGTGCAGCATCGACTTCAGCGCTGCGACCATCTCCGGGTCGTTGGCGGCGACCCCCGCGGCGAGATCGAGCGCGCCCTGCTCGGTGCGGGCGGCCGGGACCACCTTGTGGACGAGGCCCCAGCGCAGCGCCTCGTCGGCCCCGACGTCGCGCGACGTCAGCAGCAGGTACTTGGCGACCGACAGCCCGCACAGGGTGACGAGGCGCGCGGGGCCGACCGGCATCCCCAGCGAGGCGCCGGGGAACCGCATCCGCAGGTTCGAGCCTCCGACGCGCAGGTCGCAGGCGACGGCGATCTCGGCGCCGCCGCCCACGCACGAGCCGTGGCAGGCCGCGACGGTCGGCTTCGGGAACGCGGTCAGCTCGTCGTAGAGCTCGGAGAACAGCTCGATCCGCCGGACCGCGCCGTCGGCGTCGAGCGGCTCGCGGACGTCGGCTCCCGCGGACAGGCCCATGTGGTCGGTCGACGAGACCACCAGCACGCGCGCGTCGTCGTCGTCGCGGGCGGCGGCGAGATGCTCGACGAGCTCGCGGAGCAGCTGCGTGTTGAGCGCGTTGCGGGCCTCGGGCCGGTCGAGGCGCAGCAGCGCGATCCCGTCGTCGACGTCGTAGGTGGTCACCCGGTCGCTCACTCGGCGCCCTCGCTCGCCTCCCGCACGACGCGCTCGGTCTCGTCGGCCGCACGCTCGATCAGCTCTCGCACGTCGGACTCATCCTCCTCGAAGCGGCCCAGGACGTGCCGTGAGACCAGCTCCGGGTCGGTCGTGTCGGGGCGGCCGACACCCACCCGCACGCGGCGGAACTCCGGGCCCCCGAGGTGCTGGGCGAGGCTCTTCAGCCCGTTGTGCCCGGCGAGGCCGCCACCGAGCCGGCTGCGGACCTCACCGAAGGGCAGGTCGATCTCGTCGTGCACGGCGAAGACCCTGTCGAGCGGCACCTTGAGCGCGCCGCGCGCGGGCCCCGCCGATGTCCCCGATTCGTTCATGTACGTCTGCGGCATCAGCACTGCGACGCGGGGGCCGCCGGGCCCGGCGCGGCCCTCGGAGATCAGCCCTCGGTACCGCTTGCGCGCCCGGGGAAGCTCCCAGCGGTCGGCGAGTGTGCGAGCGACCTCGAACCCGACGTTGTGCCGGGTGCCGGCATAGCGGCGCTCGGGGTTGCCGAGCCCGACGACCAGCACGCTTCCGGGGTCCGCGCGCCCGCGGCGGCGCCGGAAGAGCGACAGCGCCTACTCCTCTCCGCCGTCGCCGCCCTCGCCCTCGGCGGGCCCCTCGCCCTCGCCCTCGCCCTCGGCGGGCGCCTCGCCCTCGGGAGCCTCCTCGCCCTCGGGCACCTCGCCCTCCTCGCCGACAAGCTCGGCCTCCTCCTCGAGCTCGGGCTCGGGCTCCTCCTCAATCCGCGGCGGCGACAGCGTC
>DATAFB010000002.1:0-9871 GCA_036257695.1 Solirubrobacterales bacterium
GCTCGGCCCCGAGCCCGACGTCGAGGTCGACACGATGACCTTCCCGGCGCGTCCCGGCGACGTCTTCCTGCTGTGCAGCGACGGACTCACGACGATGGTTCCCGAGGAGCGGATCGCCCGGATCCTGGAGCGCTCGCGGGACCTCGACTCGGCGGTGTCGCGCCTCGTCCGCGAGGCGAACGACGGCGGCGGTCGCGACAACATCACGGTCGTCGCCTTTCGCGTCGACGACGTCGCCGCCCCAGCGCCCGCCGAGGAGGAGCCGCCGACGCTGATCTCCCCCCGGGCGCCCGAGCCCGTTCCGGCGGAGGCGCCCGCCCGCGCTCCCGCGACAGCCGCGGCGCCGGCAACGCGGCGGCGCTGGCCGCGGATCGCCGGTCGCGTCGCGATCGGCGTCGCGATCCTCGCTCTGCTCGGCGCCGGGGCCGTGTTCGGGGCCCGCCAGGTCTACTTCCTCGGCGTCGACGAGGGCGGGCGGATGGCGCTCTACCGCGGCCTTCCGTACGACCTGCCGCTCGGGATCTCGCTCTACGACGAGCGCTACTCGAGCCCGGTCCAGTTCGACGCCCTGCCGCCGGAGCTGCAGTCCAACGTCACCGACCACGAGCTGCGCTCGCACGACGACGCCGCGTCGCTGGTTCGCGAATACGAAGAAGTCGCGGAGACGGCGGGCGGCGAGGGCGCGCCGACGGGCGGCGGCGGAGGAGGCGCCGGCGGCGGCGGGAAGCAGCAGGGCGGGAAGCAGCAGGGCAAGCGCGGGGACCGCGGCGGAGGCCGCAAGCAGGGGGGGTAGCGGTGAGCGCCCGCAATCGGGAGCTGTTCGCGCTGATCCCGGTCGCGCTGCTGGTCACCGGCGGCTTCGCGGCGGTGTTCATCGTCCAGTCGAACCAGATCGGCGACCTCAGCCTCACCTACGGCGCCTACTTCCTCGCCGTCTGCCTCGCCACCCACCTCCTGATCCGGGTCCGGCTGCCGTACGCGGATCCGTATCTGTTCCCGCTCGTCGCGCTGCTGGCGGCGTTCGGGCTCGTGGTGATGTTCCGGATCGACGAGAGCCTGGCCGTGAAGCAGGCGTCCCTGTTCGTCGTCGGCCTGCTGCTGTTCGCGCTCACGATCACGCTGCTGCGCGACTACGAGATCCTGGAGCGGTACAGGTACGTGATCGCGACGACCGGGATCGTGCTCCTGATCCTGCCCCGGTTCCCGGGCATCGGCGAGCAGGTGAACGGGGCCTACCTCGGCATCGACCTCGGCCCGATCGAGTTCCAGCCCGCCGAGGCGGCGAAGATCTGCATCGTCATCTTCCTCGCCAGCTACCTGCGTGACAAGCGCGAGGTGCTGGTCGTCGGCGCGCGGCGGATCGCCGGGCTCATCCTGCCGCCGCTGAAGCACTTCGGCCCGCTGCTCGTCGTGTGGGGCGCGGCGATGGTGATGCTGATCATCATCCGCGACCTCGGAAGCTCGCTGATGTTCTTCGGCGCCTTCCTCGCGCTGCTTTACGTCGCCACCTCACGGATCTCGTTCGTGCTCATCGGGTTGGCGATGTTCGTGATCGGCGCCTGGGTTCTGTCGTCCACGGTCGGCCACGTCGGCGACCGCGTCGAGATCTGGCTCGACCCGTTCGGCAGGGGGGCGCCCGACGGCGCCGGTCAGATCACACAATCGCTCTACGCGCAGGCTGACGGGGGACTGTTCGGGCGCGGGCTCGGCTCGTCGCTGCTCGAGCTGCCGGGGCCGTTCAAGCCCGACTGCGCGCAGCCGTTCCCGGACTGCGGCAGCATCCTCCCGGCGCCGCACACCGACTTCATCTACGCCGTGATCGTCAACGAGCTGGGGCTGTTCGGCGCGGTCGCGGTCGTGATCACCTACCTGCTGATCGCCGAGCGCGGGTTCAAGACGGCGGTGCTGGCGCGGGACGGGTTCGGGAAGCTGCTCGCCGCCGGGCTGACGGCCGTGTTCGCGCTGCAGGCGTTCGTGATCCTCGGCGGCGTGGTGAGGGTGATCCCGCTCACCGGCGTCACGCTGCCGTTCATCAGCTACGGCGGCAGCTCGATCGTCGCCAACATGGTCCTGCTCGGGCTGCTGCTGCTGATCTCCGACCGCGCCCGGCGCCCGGTGGGCCAATGAACTCCTCGATCGTCAAGCTCTACGTGCTCGTCCTGGCGCTGTTCGTGACCGTGGTCGCGTTCACCTCGTACTGGTCGATCGTCGACGCCGAGGAGCTGCGCGAGCGGCAGGACAACCGGCGATCGCTGATCGAGGCGCAGAAGATCCCGCGCGGCAAGATCACGACCGCGGACGGCACCGAGGTCGCTGTCAGCGTGCCGCAGGGGTCCGGCAACCAGAGGATCTTCACGCGCGAGTACCCGCAGGGCGAGCTCTTCGGCCATCCGGTCGGTTACAGCTTCGTGGAGTTCGGCCAGACGGAGATCGAGCGGTCGGAGAACGACGTCCTGATCGGGCGCGACAACGAGTTCGTGTCGCTGCTCGAGCAGCTCGAGGGGCAGGTGGACGAGGGCTCCGACCTCACCCTGACGCTCGACGCCGAGGCGCAGCGGATCGCCCGGGACGGGATCCAGAGCGCGATCTCGATCCCGGGGACGGGTGGCTCCCTGGTCGCGCTCGAGCCCGACACGGGCGCCGTTCGGGCGATGGTCTCGGAGCCGGGATTCGACCCGAACCAGGTGCCGGACGACTTCAAGCAGCTAAACCGCGCCGAGGGCTCGCCGCTGCTCAACCGGCCGACCCAGAACCCGCAGACCCCTGGGTCGACGATGAAGGTGGTGACCGCGACGGCGGCGCTCGACTCGGGCGAGTTCGAGACCTCGACGACGCTCAACGGGGACTCTCCGATCGACATCTCCGGGGTGCCGCTCGAGAACGCCGGCGGGGAGTCGTTCGGGACGATCGACATGGCCGACGCGCTGACGAACTCGGTCAACACGTACTGGGCACAGGTCGGCGAGCAGCTCGGGCCGGAGACGATGGTGGAGTACATGGAGCGATTCGGGTTCTTCCGCGATCCGCCGCTCGACTTCCCCCCCGACGAGCTCGCCCCGAGCGGGATCTACAACTCCGACCGCGATCTCGTGCGCGACGGGTTTGACGTCGGGCGCGTCGCGATCGGGCAGGGCGGCGCCGAGGGCCAGATCCTCGCCACCACGCTGCAGATGGCGATCGTCTCCGCGGCGGTCGCCAACCAAGGCAAGCTGATGGAGCCGACGTTCGTGCAGGAGATCACCGATCCCGACGGGCGCACGACCGACGAGCTCGATCCGTCCGAGTACTCCGACGTGATGAGCGAGGAGACGGCAGCCGAGGTCAGCGAGATGATGACCAGCGTCGCCGAGGAGGGAACCGCGAGCAGCCTCTCGGTTCCCGGGGCGACGCTCGCCGGCAAGACGGGAACGGCGGAGATCGACCTCGACGCCGGCATCAACCAGGCGTGGTTCATGGGCTTCGCGCCCGCCGACGACCCCCAGATCGTGGTCGCGGCGACCATCGAGCGATGCCAGGGGTGCTTCGGCGGCGAGGTCGCCGGCCCGATCGCCACCGACGTGATGGCCTCTCTCCTCGGGGGTTGAGCGCGTGCTCGTTGCGGAGAACACCGTTGTCGACGGCCGCTACAGGATTCTGCGCTGGCTCGGAGCCGGCGGGATGGCCGAGGTGTGGTGCGCGGAGGACACGCAGCTCGACCGCAAGATCGCGCTGAAGATCCTCCAGCCGCGCTTCGCCCAGGACAACGAGTTCGTCGAGCGGTTCCGCCGCGAGGCGTCGTCGGCGGCCGGGCTGCAGCACCCGAACGTGGTCAACGTGTACGACCGCGGCGAGTTCGATGGCACCTACTACATCGCGATGGAGTATGTCGAGGGCGCCTCGCTGCGGGACCTGATCAACCAGGGGATGAGCGTCGAGGCCGCGGTCGGGGTCGTACGCCAGATCCTCGCCGCGGCGCGGTTCGCGCACGCGAACGGCGTCATCCATCGCGACCTCAAGCCCGGCAACGTGCTCGTCGATCGCAACGGGCGAGCGACCGTGACCGACTTCGGGATCGCCAAGGCGGGGCCGTCGGAGATCACGCAGACGGGATCGGTGATGGGCACTGCCCAGTACCTGTCGCCCGAGCAGGCGCAGGGGCTCGAGGTGACGGCGGCGTCGGACCTGTACTCGATCGGGGTGATCCTGTACGAGCTGCTGACCGGCGCGGTCCCCTTCGCCGCCGACAGCGCCGTCGCGGTCGCGCTGAAGCAGGTCTCGGAGATGCCCCGACCCCCGAGCGAGCTCAACCCCGCCGTCTCGAGGGCGCTGGACGCGGTCGTGATGCGGGCGCTCGCCAAGGACCCCGCCAACCGGTTCGCGAGCGCCGACGAGTTCGAGGCGGCGCTGGACGCCGCTGAGCGGGATCCCTCGACGGCTCCGTTCCAGACCGCTGTGCGCGGCATTCCACCGGTCGTCCCGCCCGACGCCGCCGAGGCCCGCGAGGCGGACGGCGGCCCCCCGCGTCCGCCCGAGCAGGCGCCGGACGAGGAGCGAAGGCGCCGCCGGTGGCGGTGGGTGATCGTCGGCGCGCTGCTGCTGGGGCTGATCGCGCTGGCGGTGTGGGCGCTGACCCGACCGGCGCAGGTGACGGTCCCGTCGGTGATCGGCACAAACGTCGAGGCCGCGACCGCGACGCTCGAGGACGAGGGGCTCGAGGTCGACGTGATCGAGTCCCCGAGCCAGGCCAAGCGCGGAAAGGTGATCGAGCAGGACCCGCGCGCCGGCGAGTCCGCCGACGAGGGGTCGACCGTCGTCCTGTCGGTGAGCTCGGGCCCGGGCGTCGCCCGGGTGCCGGGGGTCGAGGGACTTCGGGTCGACAAGGCGACGAAGCGGCTCGAGGACGCGGGATTCCGCGCCGACGCCGTGGAGCGCTTCTCGGACAAGGTCCAGTCCGGCCTCGCGATCGGGACCCAGCCGAAGCAGGGAACGCGGGTCGAGCAGGACTCGGTCGTCACGCTGCTCATCTCGAAGGGGTCGGACCTGGTCGAGATCCCGTCGGTGCTCGGCCTCGACCAGGACGACGCCGGGGCCGAGCTCGAGGCGGCCGGGTTCATCGTCAACGTCGACACCGCGGAATCAGACCAGCCGGCGGGGACCGTGATCGAGCAGCAGGCGGGGACCCTCCCGCGGGGCTCCGTCGTCGACATCATGGTGTCGACGGGCGCCGCCCAGGTGACGGTCGAGAGCGTGATCGGGGACACCAAGCAGGCGGCCCGGGCGACGCTGCGGGCCCAGGGGCTGAAGGTCAGCGTCCAAAAGCAGGACGTCGACACCGAAAGCGACGACGGGATCGTGCTCGAGCAGTCGCCGAGCGGCGGGACGCAGGTCGACGCGCGCTCGACGGTCACGATCGTCGTCGGCAAGTTCCGCCCCTCCGACACCGGCTTCCCCGGCGAGTGATGCGCGTCGCCGTCCTCAGCGGCGGGCGCTCGAGCGAGCACGAGGTCTCGGTTCGCTCCGGAGCCTCGGTCGCCGTCGGGCTCGCCGAGGCCGGACACGAGGTCGTCGCGATCCGGATCGAGCGCGACGGGCGCTGGATGCGCGAGGGCGACGAGGTCGAGCTGCGGGCCGCCGGAGGGCTGCTCGGAGCCGGCGCCGCGTTCCCTGTCCTGCACGGGCCGTACGGCGAGGACGGGACCGTGCAGGGGATGCTCGAGGCGCTAGACGTGCCGTACGTGGGCGCCGGCGTGCTCGCGTCGGCGATCTGCATCGACAAGCTGACCTTCAAGCGGCTGCTTGCGTTCCACGGGGTTTCCCAGGTGCCGTTCTGCGCCGTCGGCGAGGAGGGGTGGCGCGACCTGGCGTCGACCTTCGGGCTGCCGCTGTGGGTGAAGCCGTCGCGGCTCGGCTCCAGCGTCGGGATCTCCAAGGTCACGGGGCCCGAGCGCGAGCTCGACGAGGCGATCGAGGCCGCGCGGCGCCACGACCCGCGCGTGATCGTCGAGGCGAGCGCCACCGGCAAGGAGGTCGAGTGCTCGGTGATCGGCAACGACGAGCCCGAGGTCTCGGTCCCGGGCGAGATCGTTGCCCACGCCGACTGGTACGACTACGAGGCGAAGTACTCCGACGGCGGCATGGACCTGCTCGTCCCGGCCGGCGTCGACGACACGACCCGCGAGCGGGTGCGGGAGCTCGCGGCGCGCGTGTACAGGATCGTCGGCTGCGCGGGGCTCGCGCGATGCGACTTCTTCGTCACCGAGGACAGCGAGGTACTCGTCAACGAGCTCAACACGATTCCCGGGTTCACCGAGACAAGCGTGTTCGGGAAGCTGTTCGAAGCCAGTGGGATCGCCTACCCCGAGCTGTGCAACCGGCTCGTCGAGCTCGCCGTCGAGCGCCACCGGCGCGAGGGCGAGTACCGGTTCTGACAACGCGCGCGATTTGCAAGCAAATCGCGCGGTCCCGGGTCCTACGACAGGATGCGGACCTCGTTGATCTCGACGAGGAAGCCGTCGTCCGTCGACGCCGGGCGGGTTATCCACATCAGGAAGTACCTGAATCGGCCGCCGCCTTCGAGCGGCACCTCCGTTCGGCTGTCCTCGATCGTCGCCGATCCGATCGGCCCCTCCCACTCCTCAAAGGCCTCAGGCGCCGGGTCGGCGTCGCTTCCGTACACCTCCAGGTCCCAGTCCCGGGAGTCCGATCGGATTTCGAGCGCCTGCGCCGCAGTCGGCTTGCCCGCGTCCACGAACAGCCCGACCCCGGGCTTGCCGAGGTTCTCGGCCTCGTATGTCTCGGTCGTCCACGCGGTGGTTGGGTTGCCGTCGACCGCGAACTGGACCTCGTCGGTGTGCTCCCCGGCGGTTCCGAACGGGTCGAAGTCGCTCGCCGTCTGGGGCTCGGTGACCGTGGGCGCGCCGTCGTCGGATCGAGGGGCATCGTTCTCGCCGGTGAACGCGACGATCGCGACGGCGGCCGCCGCCGCGCCGAGCACGAGCAGGATCCCGGCCCACGACACGCGGCGGCGGGTGAGGATGCGCCGCCGCCGCGGCGGGACCGAGTCGAGGACCGTCGTCACCTCGCCGGTTGACCGCCCGGCGCGCGACACCTCGACCTCGAGCGCTGACTCGAGGTCGCGCAGCATCTCCGCCATCGTCGGGTAGCGCCGCTCGGGGTCCTTCGCCGTCGCCGTCTCGACGACAGCGGCGAGGGCTGCGGACACCTCGGGCCGGCGCTCCTGCACGTTGGGGAGCGGCTCGTTGACGTGCTTCATCGCGACGCCGACCTGGGTCTCGGCGCGGAACGGGACCTCGCCGGTCAGCATCTCGTACAGGAGCACGCCGAGCGAGTACACGTCCGACCGCGCGTCGATCTTCTGGCCCATCGCCTGCTCCGGGGCGACGTAGTCGGTCGTGCCCAGCACCCGCCCGGTGGCAGTCAGCCCCTTCGCCTCCAGCGACCGCGCGATGCCGAAGTCGGTCACCTTGGCGCGCCCCTCCGGGTCGATGAGGACGTTCTGGGGCTTGACGTCGCGGTGAACGAGGTTGCGCGCGTGAGCGGCGACCAAGCCGCGCCCGACCTCGATCGCGTACGCAGCCGACTCGTCGAGTGGCAGCGCGCCGATTCGCTCGATCCGCTGCTTCAGCGTCTCGCCGTCGATGTACTCGAAGACGATGTATGGGTGCCCGGCGTCCTGGCCGGCGTCGATCACCGCGACCACGTTGGGGTGCGAGAGCTTGGCGACAGAGCGCGCCTCGCGGCGGAAGCGCTCGATCTGGTCGGGCTGATCGGAGATCTCCGCGTGCAGCACCTTGACGGCGACCGGCCGCTCCAGCGTCTCGTCGATCGCCAGGTAGACGGTCGACATGCCGCCGCTGCCCAGCTTCGAGTCGAGCCGGTAACGGCCCGAGAGGACGGTCCCGATCATGAATCAGTTTCCGGCCGAATCCTCTGCTCCGCTCGCTCATGAGCAAGACCACCGGCAAGTTCGCTAGCGAACTTGCCGCATTCTGTTGGGTCGCTCGCTCTCGCGCCCGGTTCGGCCGGGTGTTCGCCAACTCGGCGGTGCATCTACCGCTATTTTCGACGTTTGCGCTTCGCGGTCGCGCACCCGCGGGCCCACCCGCACGTACCCCACCAAACCAGTCGCCTCGATGTCCACACAGGTCCGCTACTACACCGACCCCGCGTGCCCGTGGTCGTGGGCCGCCGAGCCCGAGGTTCGGCGCCTGATGTGGGAGTTCGGCGACGAGCTCCGGTTCACCTGGGTGATGGGCGGGCTCGCGCGTCAGTACGGGCCCGAGTATCGCGACACCCACGCTGGGGTGGAGCCGGGGGCCGACCTGGTCGCGACCCAGATGTCGCTGTGGCTCGACGCGACCGCCGACAGCGGGATGCCGATCGACCCGCGGCTGTGGGACGACGGGGCGATCGCCTCCACCTACCCCGCGTGCCAGGCGGTCGAGGCCGCGGCCGAGCAGGGCTCCGATCGCGCCTACGCCTATCTCCGGCGCCTGCGCGAGGGCCTGATGGTCGAGCGCCGCAGGCTCGACCACCTCGAGGCGCTCGCCGCCGAGGCGGCGCCGGCGGGGCTGGACACGGAGCGGTTTCGAATCGACCTGACATCGAACGCGATCACCGAGGCGTTCGCAGCGGACCTCGACGAGGTGCGCACGATCCCGGACGACGCCCGCGACGCCGGGGCGGTGTCGGAGACCGAGGGGCGGGAGCGGATCGTGTTCCCGTCGGCGGTGTTCCTCGGCGACGACGACGGCCGCCGCGCGGTGTGGGGGCGGGCGCCGTACGAGGCCTACCGGGAGGCCGCGATCGCGGTCGGGGCCCGGCCGGTCCTCGAGCGCCCCGCCGAGTCGCTCGAGGCGGTGGAGCGGTTCGGGCGCGTCGCCACCCGCGAGGTCGAGGTGCTGACGGGTCGGCCGCGCCCGGTGGTCGAGGCGGAGCTGTGGGGGCTGGCCCGCGAGTGGCGCGTGAAAGCGACCCCTGTATTGAACGGAACGCTCTGGGAGTCGCCGTGAGCGCGAGGCACTGCAAGGGTGTGGGTGGGCGGGGAAGTTGATCTTGGGCCGAGCGCGAACACAGTGATGCTGATCTAATGCGGCGGTGCCGCTGAGCCGCGACATACCCGGCGCGGAGTCGTTCGAGCTCGACCCCCTGCTGCTCGACGTCAACGGCACGCTCGCCAACCGCGCCAGGCTGATCGATGGCGTCCCGGAGCGGATCGCGCGTGCCCGCGAGCAGCTCGAGGTGCACCTGCTGTCGGCGGACACACTCGGGAACCTGGACGAGATTGCGGAGCGGCTGGGCGTCGGCGCGCAGCGGGTCACGACCGGCGCCGAGAAGCGTGAGTACGCGCAGCGCCTCGGCGCCGATCGATGCGCGGCGATCGGCAACGGACTCAACGACGTGCCGATGCTCGAGACGGTCCGTTTCGGGATCGCCGTGATCGGCCCCGAGGGCGCGGGCGGCCGGACGCTCGCCGCGGCGGACGCCGTCTGCGGCTCGGTCCTCGACGCCTTCGACCTCCTGCTCGAGGCCGACACCACCTCGTCGACGCTGCGGCCGTAGCTTCCGCGGTCAGCGCTCGGCGGCGGCGTCGAGCCCCGGCTCCAGGCGCCGGATCGCCTCGACAAGCTCGGCGGGAGCCTTGTCCGGCGAGCCGGAGTCGAACGGCGGCTCGGGGTCGTACTCGATCCCGAGCTGGATCGCCTTCGCGACGTCGGCGCCGGCGAGCTTCGCCGCCAGGTTGAGCGCCATGTCGATCCCCGACGAGACGCCGGCGGCGGTGACCACCTTGCCGTCCTCGACCACGCGCTCGGCGACCGGCTGGGCGCCGAAGCGCTCCAGGTACTCGAGATAGGCCCAGTGGGTCGTCGCG
>DATAFB010000003.1:0-4893 GCA_036257695.1 Solirubrobacterales bacterium
TAGAACAGCGCCGCGGGCAGCCGCGGCTCGAGCACCGCCGCGTCGATGCGCTGCAGGGCGAGATAGCTGCGGAAGGCGAAGCTCTGCCACGCCCACGGCACCCGGTCGGGGTCGGCGGTCGACTCGAGCGCCCGCAGAACCCAGCCGTACATGCTCGACAGCAGCGCCTCGCCGCGCACCCGGACGTCGGAGAAGCCGGCCCCCTCGAGCTGCGCGGACAGCGTTCCCGGAGCGAAGGCGTGGACGTCGACCTCGTGCTCGAGCCGACCCGCCGAATGGTCGTGGCCGTTCGCCGCCCCCGACCGCGCGGGCGCGCCGACAGCGAGCCGCCACAGTGGCGCGACCGCCCCCGCGGAGCGCTTCGGCAGGGCGGCGAGCAGGTCGCCGCAGCGCGACGGCTCGCCGCAGAACGCGAGCTCGCCGCCCGGGCGCAGCACGCGGTGAAACTCGGCCAGCGCCCGCTCGAGGTCCGGGATGTGGTGCAGCACCGCGTGGCCGAAGACGAGGTCGAAGCTTGCGTCGTCGAACGGCAGCCGCTCGGCGTCGGTCTCGACCGTGCGCACCTCGACCCCGAGACGGCCGGCGGACTCGCGTAGCATCGCGAGCATGCCGGGGGATATGTCGGTCGCGGTCACCCGCTCGAGCGCCCCGAGCTGCAGCAGGTTGAGCGAGAAGTAGCCGGTGCCGGCGCCGATCTCGAGCCCGTCGCCGTACGGGCGATCCGGCCACCGCCCCAGCGCCTTGGCGAGCTTCGCCCGCACCTGCGCCCGGCCGGTGGCTCCGAAGCCGATCCCCCACTTGGCGTCGTAGGACGCGGCTGCGGCGTCGTGGTAGCGGACGTTGGCGTCCTTGATCCGCTCCGGTGCGTGATCGGGGGCCGCGGGCACGCCGGAAGGGTAGTGCCGATACAACTGGCACCGAACAGTTGTCCTACACGCAGCAGAACCAGCCCGAGGGCGTCCCGCCGCTGGCGCTGACCGGCGAGCGGACGCTGCCCGACGTGCCGGCTGAGAACTACTGGTTCCGCCGTCACCTGGCGGTGTACGAGTGGATCGCCGCGCGCTGCCGCGGGCTGCGCGTCGCCGACCTCGCGTGCGGCGAGGGCTACGGGGCGGACGTGCTCGCCCGCACGGCGGCCGAGGTCGTCGGCGTCGACGCCAACCCGGAGGCGCACGAGCATGCCCGGCTGCGCTACCGGCGCCCGAACCTGCGCTTCGAGCGCGGCCTGGTCGAGGACTTCGCCGGGCCGTACGACGCCGTCGTCTTCCTGCAGACGATCGAGCACGTCTCGGCCCCCGGCGCGCTGCTCGACAGGATCGCCGCCGCGGCGCCGATCGCCTACGTGTCGACCCCCAACCGGCTCACGCTCGCCCCGCCGGGCGCCGAGAAGTCGGGCAACCCGTGGCACCTGCGCGAGTACACGCTCGAGGAGTACCGCGAGCTGCTCGACCCCCACTTCGCGGACGTCGAGGTGCTGGGCCTGTTCCACGCCGGCAAGCTGCGCATGCACGAGCTAGCGATCCGGCTCGGGTGGGACCGGGTCCACCGCGCCGCGCGGATCACGCGTCGGTTCTACGAGCGCTTCGTCCCCGCGATCTCGGCTTCCGACTTCGCCCTTCGCGAAACCGACCTCGACCGCGCGCTCGACTTCGTCGCGATCTGCCGTGCGTGAGCCGGTCGGCGACCTCGCCGTAGTGCTGCACTCGCACATGCCGTACGTCGAGGGGTTCGGGACGTACCCGTTCGGCGAGGAGTGGCTGTTCGACGCCTTCGCGCGCTCCCACGTGCCGGTGCTCGGCGTCGCCCGCGACCTGACGCTGTCGGTGACCCCCGTGCTCGCCGACCAGCTCGAGGCGCCCGGCGTCGTCGACCGGATGCGGGCGTTTCTCGCCGAGCACCGGATCGCCGCCGCCGAGCGCGACGCCGCCGACGGCGGGGAGCTCGTCGCGGCCGCCGATGCGGAGGTTGGGCGATACCGGCGCGCGCTCGAGCGGCTCGACGAGCTCGACGGCCACCCGCTGGAGGCGTTCCGCGCCGCGCGGCGCGACCGCGGCGTCGCCCTGATCGCCTCGACCGCGACGCACGCCGTCCTGCCGCTCGTCGTGACGGCGGCCGGACGCCGGCTTCAGCTCGACACCGGCCTGCGGTCTCACCGTCGCCGCTTCGGCCCGCCCGCGGGGCTGTGGCTTCCCGAGTGCGCCTACGAGCCGGGGCTGGAGGAGACGCTCGCCCGGGCGGGGGTGGAACGCTTCTGCGTCGATCTCAGCGACCACGAGCCTCAGCTCGACTCGCTCGCCCCGGTCCGGACGCGCTCCGGCCCCGTGGCGCTCGCCATCGACTGGGAGACGGTCGCGCTCGTGTGGTCCGCGCGCGGCTATCCGTCGCGGCCCGAGTGTCTGGACTACCACCGCCTGTCGCCGCACGGGATCCGGCTGTGGGCCGTCTCCGGGTCACCGTACGACGCGGATGCGGCGGCGCGCGCGGCGGAGCGGGACGCGGCGGACTTCGTCGATCGCGTCGCCGCGCGCCTCGGCGAGTTCCGCGACCGCCGCGGGGCCATGGGGGTGGTCGTGTTCGCGATCGACACCGAGCTGCTGGGGCACTGGTGGCGCGAGGGGCCGCAGTGGCTCGGCCATGTGCTGCGGCTCGCCCCCGATCGCCGCGTCGGCCTCGCGACCCTCCCCGAGGCGGCGTGCCGCCACCCGGGCGACGAGCGCCCGCTTCGGGCCTCGAGCTGGGGAGAGGGAAAGGACATGCGGACCTGGGACTCTCCGCCGGTCGCCGACATCGCGTGGGCGGCGCGGCGCCTCGAGCTGCGGCTGCTGGCCGCGCTCGGCCGCGGGCTGGGCCGCGCCGCCGCCGAGCGCGCCGCGCGCGAGCTGCTCGCGCTCCAATCGAGCGACTGGGCGTTCCTCGACTCCAGGCGCCAGGCGGGCGACTATCCGTATCGGCGCGCGGTGGGCCACGCGGAATCCCTGCTCGAGGCCATAGACTCCGGCGAACCGCCGGACGCTCGCATGCGCAACCTGGCCCCCGACCTCCGCCTCTCCTCGCTGCTCGAGCCGTAGCCCGCGGGCGCCCGCACCGAGATGACCCGAGCGTTGATCCTCTCCTGGGAGTACCCGCCGCTGATCGAGGGCGGGCTCGCGCGCCACGTCCGCAAGCTGTCCGAGAGCCTCGCCGAGCTCGGGACCGAGGTCCACGTGCTGACGCGGGGAGGGGAGGAGTCCCCGCCCGAGGAGGTGGCGGGCGGCGTCTCGATCCACCGCGTCCGCGAGCCGACCCGGCCCCGCGACCTGGGCGAGTTCGTCGCCTGGGTCGAGCACATGAACGCCGACATGCTGGCGGCCGGGGTCGAGCTCGGCGACCGGTTCGAGTTCGACCTCGTCCACGGCCACGACTGGCTCGTCGCCGCCGCGTGCGACCACCTCGCGCGGCGCTTCGGCGCGCCGCTGGTGACGACGATCCACGCCACCGAGCACGGCCGCCACCAGGGCTGGGTCGAGGTCCACCCTCAGTCCTACATCCACGGTGTCGAGCGCTGGATCACCAACCGCTCCGACCGGGTGATCGCGTGCTCGTACTACATGCGCGAGCAGATCGCCGACATCTTCGGCGTCGAGGAGGAGCGCGTCAGCGTGATCCCGAACGGGATCGACCCGGGCGACCTGCAGCCCCACGACGGCCCGGAGCTGAAGCGGCTGCGGGCGGAGTTCGCGGCGCCGCACGAGCGCCTCGTGCTGCTGGTCGGCCGGCTCGTGTACGAGAAGGGGTTCCAGATTGCGCTCGAGGCGATGCCGGCGCTGATCGAGCGGCTCCCCGACACCCGCTTCCTCGTCGCGGGCTCCGGGACCCACGAGCGGGAGCTGCGCGGCCAGGCGGCGGAGCTGGGGCTGGGCGACCATGGAACCTTCCTCGGCTGGATCGGCGACGACGTCCTGCACTCGCTGTATCGGATCGCCGACGTGTGCGTGGTGCCGTCGATCTACGAGCCGTTCGGGCTCGTCGCGCTGGAGGCGATGGCGTCAGGGTGCCCGTGCATCGTCGCCGACACCGGCGGCCTGCGCGAGGTCGTCCCCCACGAGGAGGTGGGGCTGCGCTTCCGCGCCGGCGACCCCGGCGACCTCGTCGACGTGACCGCGCGGGTGCTGTCGGACGGCTCGCTCGGCGAGCGGCTCGTCGGCGAGGCGCACGACCACGTCCGCCGCTTCGACTGGCTCGATGTCGCCGAGCGCACGGCGGCCGTCTACGGCGGCCTGCTAACGCCGTGGCTTTCAGTTCGCGGCGAGCGGGTGTCCTAGAGCCGCTGCGGCTCCTCGCGCACGACCTCGGCGGCGTCCTTGTCGTCGCGCAGCCCCTTGAACGAGGGGTGACGCAGGGTGCCGGCGGAGGTCCACTCGGCGAAGTCGATCTCGGCCACGAGGCGCGGCTCGACGAACACCGTCTCGCGCGGCGGCTGGCGCCCCTCGAACGGGCTGTCGTCGCGGCGCAGGGGTTCGAGGCGCTCGGCGAGTCGCCGCAGGTCCTCCTCGGTGAACCCGGTGCCGACCTTGCCCGCGTAGCGCAGCCGGCGCTCGCCGTCGGGCTGGTAGTAGCCGACGACGAGCGCGCCGATCATGTCCTCGCGACGGCCCTTCCCGGGTAGCCACCCGCCGATCACCATCTCCTGGGAGCGGACGTTCTTGACCTTGATCCACTCCTTCGTCCGCCGCCCCGGCACATAGACGCTCTCGAGCCGCTTGGCGATGATCACCTCGAGGCCGCGCTCGCGGCTCGCCTCGAGCAGCGACTTGCCCTCCCCGCGGTGGTAGGCCGGGGTCTGCCAGCTCGCGCCCTCGAGCTCGAGCCCCTCGAGCAGCTCGCGGCGCTGTTCGTACGCAAGTCCCATCGTCG
>DATAFB010000022.1:0-7959 GCA_036257695.1 Solirubrobacterales bacterium
GGCGGCGTCGGCGAGGCCGAGATCCTCGACGCGCTCGACATCGCCCACGGCGAGATCAAGACGCTGTGCGCGACGATCGAGGAGCTGCGCCAGACGGGCGGCAAGCCGAAGCAGGAGGTCGAGGCGCCGCAGCTCGACGAGGCTCTCGTGGCCGAGATCCAGGCCTCGCACGGCGAGGCCGTTGTGGAGGCGACGCAGACGCCGGAGAAGCTCGCGCGCCAGGACGCAGTCAAGGCGATCGAGGAGCAGGTTCTCGAGCAGTACGCCGCGCCGGCGGAGGGCGAGGATCCGGACCCGGCCCGCGCGGCGGCCGTCCGAGCGGCCTTCGACCATCTCGAAAAGGACGTGATCAGGCGCCGGGTCGCGGTCGACAAGAAGCGGCCCGACGGGCGCGCGCAGGACGAGATCCGCCCGATCGAGTGCGAGGTCGACCTGCTGGCGCGGGTACACGGCTCGGCGCTGTTCACGCGCGGCGAGACGCAGATCCTGTCGAGCGTGGCGCTGGGCACTACGCGGATGGACATGCGCGTCGACGACCTCAGCCTGCGCGAGTCGAAGCGCTTCTTCCACCACTACAACTTCCCCCCGTTCTCGGTCGGGGAGGCCGGCTTCATGCGCGGGCCGAAGCGCCGCGACATCGGCCACGGTGCGCTCGCCGAGCGCGCGCTGGTCCCGATCATGCCCTCCGAGGAGGACTTCCCGTACGTGATCCGGGTCGTGTCCGACACACTGGAGTCGAACGGCTCCTCGTCGATGGGCTCGGTGTGCGCGTCGTCGATGGCGCTGATGGCGGCGGGCGTGCCGGTGACGGCGCCGGTCGCGGGCGTCGCGATGGGCCTGATCAAGGAGGGCGATGACCACCTCGTCCTCACCGACATCGCCGGCGTCGAGGACCACCTCGGCGACATGGACTTCAAGGTCGCCGGGACGAGCGAAGGGATCACCGCGCTGCAGATGGACATCAAGATCAGCGGTGTCACGTTCGAGATCCTGCGCGAGGCGCTGGAGCAGGCGCGCGAGGGCCGCCTGTTCATCCTCGACCGGATGGCCGAGGCCATCGACGCGCCGCGCGAGCAGCTCGCTCCGCACGCTCCGCGGATCGAGTCGATCAAGATCGACCCCGACAAGATCGGGGCCCTGATCGGCAAGGGCGGCGAGACGATTCGCGCCCTGTCGGAGGAGTTCGAGGCCGAGATCGACGTCGACGACGACGGGACGGTCCGCGTCTATGCCGAGTCCGGCGAGCTCGTGGACGCGTGCGTGGAGCGGATCCTGTCGATGACGAAGGAGGCCGAGGTCGGCGATCGGTTCACCGGCAAGGTCGTGAAGACGACCGCGTTCGGCGCCTTCGTCGAGCTGACCAAGGGAACCGACGGGCTGCTTCACATCTCGAACGTCAAGCCCGGCGAGCGGGTCGAGGCCGTCGACGACGTGCTCAAGTCGGGCGACGAGATCGACGTCACGGTGGTCGAGGTCGACCGCGAGCGCGGCCGGATCGGGCTGCGGCTCACCGACGACCCGGCGATCGAGGGCAAGGCCGGCGCCGAGCTGACCGAGGTCGGCACCGGCGACCCGGGACCGCGCCGAGGCGGCGACCGCGGGCGCGGACGTGACGGCCGCGGTCGCTCGCGGGGCGGCGACGGCGGCAGGCGCCGCCAGGGACGCCGGTGAGCGCGGGCGAGAGCCCGCAACAGCTTCCGCCCGGCGTCGAGCTGACGAGGCTCCCCGCCGGGATCCACGTCGTCACCGAGCGCGTCCCGTCGGTTCGCTCGGTGGCGCTCGGGATGTGGGTCCGGGTCGGCTCGCGCGACGAGGGCCCCGACCACGCCGGCGTCTCCCACTTCCTCGAGCACCTGCTTTTCAAGGGCACGGAGGAGCACTCCGCGTCGGAGATCGCGGAGATCTTCGACGGGCTCGGGGCGGCGGTGAACGCGGCGACGGGGAAGGAGTCGACCCACCTCCACGCGCGCTTCCTCGACGTCCACATGGACCGGTCGTTCGAGCTCATGTCGCAGATGCTGCTCGGCCCAACCTACCCCGAGGTCGACTCGGAGCGCGAGGTCGTGCTGGAGGAGATCGCGATGTACGAGGACGAGCCCCAGGACCGGGTCCACGACGTGCTCGGCGAGGCCGTCTTCGGCTCGCATCCGCTCGGTCGCAGGGTGCTGGGGCGGGCCGAGGTGATCGCGTCGATCCCGGTTCCCGAGATCGACGCCTTCCACCGCTCGCGCTACGTCGCCCCGAGGATTGTCGTCGGGGCGGCCGGGCACCTCGAGCACGGCCAGGTCGTCGAGCTCGCGCAGCGGCATCTCGCGCCGCCCAGCGACGGCGCCGCGCCGGGCCCGAACGGGAGCGCTCCCGCACCCGAGGCGCGGAGGCTGTTCTACGAGAAGGACACCGAGCAGTACCACTTGTGCCTGGGCGGCCCCGGGATCGCGCGCGACGACGACCGCCGCTTCGCGCTCGGGGTGCTCGACGGGATCTTCGGCGGGTCGACGTCGTCGCGCCTGTTCCAGGAGGTTCGCGAGAAGCGCGGGCTCGCGTACGCGGTCGGGTCCTACACGGAGCAGTTCAGCGAGTGCGGCATGGTCGCGATGTACGTCGGGACGCGGGAGGAGAACGTCGCCGAGGCGTGCGAGATCATCGCCCGCGAGCTCGAGGCGCTGCGCACCGAGGGTGTCTCCGACGACGAGCTGGAGCGCGGCAAGGAGCACGTCAAGGGCCGCATGGTCCTCGGGCTCGAGGCGACGGCGGCGCGGATGTCGAGGATCTCGCGCTCGATCCTGTACGGGGTACCGCTGCTGTCGCTCGACGAGATGCTGGCGCGCGTCGACGCGGTCACCAAGGACGACCTGTCCGAGCTGGCGCGGGAGCTGTACGCCCCGGCGCAGCTGTCGGCAGCGTGCATTGGCCCCAGCGAGCAGCGCTTCCGCGCCGCCCTGGCCCCGGTGAACGAGGCCCTCGCCGCGGCATGATCCGAGTTGCCGTCTCCGGGGCGGCGGGGCGCATGGGGGAGACCGTGTGCGAGGCGGTCGCCGGCGCGGACGATCTGGAGCTCGCGGGCCGCGCCGACCCGAGCCTCGACGCGCCGCTCGCCGGCGCCCTCGACCGCGCCGACGTGATGGTCGACTTCACGACGCCGGACGCCGCGCTCGACAACATCCGCGAGGCGCTCGACGCCGGGGTCCACGCCGTCGTCGGGACGACGGGTTTCGACCTCGAGCGAGTGCGGGCGGCCGCCGACGGCGCCGCCGGAGGCGCGCGCTGCTTCGTCGCCTCGAACTTCGCGATCGGCGCCGTGCTGATGATGCAGCTCGCGCGCCAGGTCGCCCCGCACATGCCGCAGTGCGAGATCGTCG
The DNA here is from genome assembly GCA_036257695.1 of Solirubrobacterales bacterium. GTDB lineage: Bacteria > Actinomycetota > Thermoleophilia > Solirubrobacterales > 70-9 > DASPWW01. The sequence continues at coordinate 3,360 of DATAFB010000022.1, forward strand.
AGCTGCACCATGAGGGCAAGCTCGATGCGCCGTCGGGGACCGCGAAGCGAACCGCGGAGCTGATCCGCGACGCCGGCGGCGACGTTCACGACCCGATCCACTCGGTGCGGCTTCCGGGCCTCGTCGCGCACCAGGAGGTGATCTTCGGCGGTGAGGGGCAGACGCTGTCGATCCGCCACGACTCGACCGACAGGCGCTCGTTCATGCCCGGGGTCCTGCTCGCCGTCCGCCGTGTCGGCGACCTACCCGACACGCTGACGGTCGGGCTCGAGGCGCTGCTGTAGGTCGCACGATGACCGGTGCCGAGCCGCCGCTGTGCCAGGTGGCGATGAGCGTCACGGACCTGCGGCGGTCGCAGTGCTGGTACCGGGAGGTGCTCGGCTTCGCGGCCGCCGGGGGCACGAACCTGTTCGCCGGCCCGCTCGCCTCGGCCGTCCAGGGCCTGCCCGGCGCGGCCTCGACGTGCTGGTGGCTGGTCGATCGCCAGGACTTCTTCCAGCTCGAGCTGTTCGAGTTCCGCAGCCCTCCGGTGAGGGCGCGGCCGCGCGACTGGCGGCCGTCCGACGTCGGCTATTCGATGCTCGGCGTGCACGTCGCCGACCTCGACGCCACCGCGCGGCGCGCCGAGGCGGCCGGCTCGCCGCCGCTCGGCGACTCGGTAGGCGGTCCCGGCGCGCGCCGCGTGTGCGTGCGCGATCCCGACGGCGTGACCGTCGAGCTGATGGAGGACGACCCGCGCGGCGCGCGACCGCGCGAGCGGCCGCGGTCCGAGCTCGGGGTGGCGGCGCGCAGCGTCACGCTCTCGGTCGGCGACCTCGAGCGCTCGCGCCGGTTCTTCGCCGACGTGCTCGGCCTGCGGGTCGCGGACGGAGCCGAGCTACACGGTCCCGAGCACGAGGCGCTGTGGGGGACGCCGGGTGCCACCCGCACGGCGGTCGTGCTCGAGGCGAGCGACTTCTTCGTCGAGCTGGCGGAGTACGCCGACCCTGCCCCGCGCCCGCCGCCGGCGGGGTATCGGATCAGCGACCAGGGGCTGCTCAACGTGGCCTTCGGGTTCCGGCGGCGTGCGGGGCTGGACGCTGCCTACGACCGCTGTGTCGCGGCGGGCCATCGCGCCAACTCCCGCCCTCTCAGCTTAGGGCCATGGGCGGTCACGTACGTCAACGACGACCAGGGGTTCAGCGTCGAGCTGCTTCAGGTCGCGCGCTGGTACGAGCGTCAGATGGGCTTCCGGGCACGGCGCACGCCGCGCTTCGCTCCGTTCGCCGGGCGCACGCCGGCTCGGCGGCGTGCCGGGCGCGAGTTCCGCCGCGCGGTCGTCACCGGCGCCGCGGGCGGGCTCGGCACCGAGCTGTGCCGGCTGCTGGCCGCCGACGGGACGGCGATCGTGGCGATCGACCGCGACTCCGCGGGCCTCGACCGGCTCCGCGAGGAGCTCGGAGGCGCGGTCGAGGCGCGCCCGGCCGACCTCGCCGACCTCGAGACCGTCGATCGGGTCGCGGCGGAGCTGGCCTCCGAGCGGGGCGACATCGACCTCGTCGTCGCGGGCGCGGGGCTCGATCGCGCCCAGTCGATGCTGGGTCTCGACTGGCGCCAGGCGCGCGACGACTTCTCCGTCAACGTGCTCGCGAACCTCGTCCTGCTCTCCCACCTGCTGCCGCGGATGGCGGAGCTGGGTAGCGGACACGTGACCGCGATCGCCAGCCTCGCGGCGCTGCTCGGAATGCCCTACGAGGCGCCCTACAGCGGCAGCAAGGCGGCGCTCGCGGCGGCCGTCGAGTCGACGCGCGCCGAGCTGGCGCCCCGCGGGATCACCTGCACGACCGTGTTCCCGGGCTTCGTCGACACGGCGATGTTCCGGCACAACGCGTTCAAGAAACCAAAACACCGACCTGCTACTCGCCTCGCCGTTCGGCTCGGCGCCAAAATCACTTATTCGCTCGAGCCGCGCGACGCGGCGGAGCGGATCCACGCCGCGACGCTCGCCCGCCGCGCGACGCTGACGTTCCCGGCCCGCGAGCGGATCCGGATCGGGCTCGCGCGGCTGCTGCCCGCCGCGGTCCGCGACCGGCTCACCCGCGACGCGATGGACCCGGATAGGCTGCCCGCACCCACAGGAGGGAAGGACCGAGGATGAGCGACGACTTCGCGACGATGGACGCAACCGCGCAGGCCGAGCTCGTGCGATCCGGCGAGACGAGCCCGGTCGAGCTGGTCGACGCCGCGATCGAGCGGATCGAGGCGCTGAACGGCGAGCTCAACGCCGTCATCCACCCGCTGTTCGAGCGCGCCCGTGAGCAGGCGGCGGCCGGCGTCCCGGACGGTCCGTTCAAGGGGGTCCCGATGCTCCACAAGGACCTCGGAGCGCACTTCGCCGGCGAGCCCTACCACGAGGGGATCAAGCATCTGCGCGACCTCGGCTGGACCGAGCCCCGGGACAGCTGGCTGGCGGAGAGATGGCGCGACGCCGGGCTCGTGAGCTGCGGGAAGACGAACACCCCCGAGCTCGGGATCCTGCCGACGACCGAGCCGGAGGCGCACGGCCCGACCCGCAACCCGTGGGACACGGGCCGCTCCTCGGGCGGCTCGAGCGGGGGCTCGGGCGCTGCGGTCGCCTCCGGGATGGTCCCCGTCGCGCACGCCAACGACGGCGGGGGGTCGATCCGGATCCCGGCCAGCATGTGCGGCCTCGTGGGGCTGAAGACGTCGCGGGCGAGGACGACGCTCGGCCCCGACCTCGGCGAGCCCTCGAGCGGGTTCGTGGTCGAGCACGTCGTCACGCGCTCGCTGCGCGATTCGGCGACGATCCTCGACGCGACGCACGGCCCCGGCCCCGGCGACCCCTACGTGGCGCCGCCGCCCGAGCGCCCCTACATCGACGAGCTGACGACCGATCCGGGCAAGCTGCGGATCGGGATCATGACCTCGGCTCCCGCGGGGATGTTCGAGGTCCACCCGGACTGCGTCGCCGCCGCCGACGCCGCCGGGGAGCTGCTCGAGTCGCTCGGCCACGGAGTCGAGGTCTCGCATCCGGTCGCGCTCGACGACCCGCAGTACATCGACCGCTTCATCGGCCGGTGGTGCGTCGCGATCGCGTCGAACCTCGAGTACTGGACGCTGAAGAGCGGCAAGCCGCTGACCGCCGAGGGCGTCGAGCCCGGTACCTGGGCGCTGGGCGAGATCGGCCGCGGCGTCAGCGCGACCGACCTGCTGGGGATCATGGCCTACCAGCAGGGCTCCGCCCGGGTCGCCGCGGGCTGGTGGGAGTCGGGGTTCGACCTCCTGCTCACCCCGACGATGGGCGAGCCGCCGCCGCCGCTGGGGTCGTTCGAGTTCGACCCCGACGAGCCGGACGGGTTCCTGCGCCGGGCGGCGCCGACCGCGGGCTTCACCGCGTACTGGAACGCGACCGGGCAGCCGGCGATCTCGCTGCCGCTGTGCTGGAGCGACGACGGGCTGCCGATCGGCGTCCAGCTCGTCGGCGCATACGGAGACGAGGGGCTGCTGCTGAGGGTCGCGTCGCAGCTCGAGCAGGCGCGGCCGTGGGCCGACCGCAGGCCGCCTGTTTTTGCGGCTGCGGCAGCCTAGAATTCGCCCATGGCGATCTCGGGGGTGATCACCGCGATGGCGACGCCGTTCGACGACGGGGGAGCCCTCGACGTCGACGCGGCGAGACGCCTCGCCCGCCACCTTGCCGAGCACGGGTCCCACGGCCTCGTGCTCGCCGGGACGACGGGCGAGTCGCCGACGCTCCACGACGACGAGAAGCTCGCGCTCCTGCGCGCGGTCAAGGACGAGGTCGGCGGCGAGCTGACGCTGATCTGCGGCACGGGGTCGAACGACACCCGGCACTCAGTCGAGCTCACGCGCGCCGCGGCGGCGGCGGGCGCCGACGCCGTGCTCGTCGTCACCCCGTACTACAACAAGCCCAACCGCGCTGGCCTGCGCGCCCACTTCGAGGCCGTCGCCGCGGCCGCCGGGGATGTGCCCGTCGTCCTCTACAACATCCCGTCGCGGTGCGTGATCAACCTGCCGCCGGACCTGCTCGCCGAGCTGGCGACGATCGACAACGTCGTCGCCGTCAAGCAGGCCAACAACGACGAGCTGCAGCCGATCGACGGGCTCGACATCCTCGCCGGCAACGACGAGATCTTCCTCCGCACGCTCGAGATCGGCGGCGCGGGCGGGATCCTCGTCTCCTCCCACCTGGTGGGCTTGGAGATGCGCGACGTGTACGACGCGGCGACCGGCGGCGACCTCGCCCGGGCGCGCGAGATCAATGCGGGCCTGCACGGGATCTACGAGGCGATGACGGTCACCGCCAACCCGATCCCGGTCAAGACCGGGCTCGAGCTGCTCGGCGTGATCGACGCGCGACTGCGGCTGCCGATGGTCTCCGCGGACGACGAGCAGCGGGCCGCGGTCCGGGCGGCGCTCGAGCGCCAGGGCCTGCTCGCGACGAGCGCCGGGTGAGCTCCCCGCTGCGGATCCTGCCCCTCGGCGGGCTGGGGGAGATCGGCAAGAACATGACCGTGCTCGAGCACGACGGCCGGATCGTGGTCGTCGACACGGGCCTGATGTTCCCGACCGGCGACATGCT
>DATAFB010000025.1:0-9882 GCA_036257695.1 Solirubrobacterales bacterium
GTTGACGACGAGGTTGAGCGCCATGTCCTCGATCCCGTAGCCGGGATCCTGGATCCAGTCGATGAACCCGGTCACGAGCAGCAGGGCGACCGGGTCGTTCATGCCCGACTCGCCCTCGAGCGCGCGCGCCAGCCGCCGCCGTAGGCGCGATCCGCGCAAGACGGCGAAGATCGCGGCGCTGTCGGTCGCGGCGACCGCGGCGCCGATGATCAGGCTCTCGAGAGTGCCGAGGTCGAACAGCCACGCCGCCGCCAGGCCGGCGAGCACCGACGTGATCACGGTCCCGACCAGGGCCAGGGAGGCCGCGGTGACGACCACCGGCCGGATCTCCCGCCACCCGGCCGACAGCCCGCCCTCGAACAGGATCAGGACGAGGCCGATCGTCCCGAGCGTGCGGGTCAGCTCGGCATCGTCGAACTCGACTCCTCCCGGACCCTCGGAACCGACGAGGATCCCGAGACCTAGGAACAGCAGCAGGCCCGGGACGCGGACGCGGTCGGCGACCTTGGCGGCCGCGATCCCGACCGCGAGCAGCGCCCCGGCGATGAGTATCAGTTCGGCGTCGTGCACCCCTCGGCCTAGCTGACCTCGTCGGCCGCGGCGAGCCGGGCCTCGATCTCCTCCGGCGAGTCCGGCCGCATCGCCTCCTCGGGGGCCGCTCCGGCGCGGTACACGAGGTACAGCAGGCCGCACAGGATCGTCGCGGCGACCGCGAACCCGACCTCGACGCGGCGGAACTCGTCGAGCACCGGCAGCAGGTTCCAGCCGACGTACGCGAGCGCGCAGCCGATCCAGCACGCGGCCGCGCGCTGGGCCCGCCCCTGGGCGAGGGCCGCCTGGTTGAGCGTCGCCGCGGCGAGGTAGAAGCCCATGCCGACGCTGACGATCAGCAGGCCGGTGCGGTCATAGGTGAACTTGTCCCCGAACGCGACCTGCATCAGGTCGGGTCCGGCGACGAGCACGACGACGACGACCGCCGCCGCGAACGCGGCCACGGCCGCGAGCGTCACGTTGACCGACAGCCGGAACGCGTCGGCGCCGCCCATGCGGGGCCGGTAACGCAGCCTGGTGAGATGCGGAAGCAGGCTCGTGGCCACCGCCTGGAACAGGTAGATCGGCGCCCGCGCCAGCATCAGGACGTTGAAGATGAACCCGGTTGCGGCCGCGCCCTCGGTGACCCTGACGACGAACGCGCCCGAGCTGAGGAAGAGCTGCTCGCTGAACACGATCAGGAGCACGGCGGCCGCGAACCCGCCCCCGTGTGCGAGCGTGAACTCCGGCCCGTCGGAGCCGGCCCGCTCCGGAGGCGGCTCGGCGGGTGCCTGGGGCTCGATGCCGGCTCTTCCTCGGACCGCGATCGCGACCACGGCGGGTGCGAGAAGCAGGCTGACGAGCGGCCCCGCGGCGATCCCGAGCGCGATCGCCGTCACGCCGCTCGCGATCCCGACCGCGACCGCGAGCGGGAACAGGATCCGGGCGCAGGCGTCGGACAGCAGCACCGCCGAGTAGAGCCCGAAGCGCCGGTGGCCGGCGAAGAACCCGCGGGCGAAGAACGTCCCGGCGTATGCGGCGATCGAGACGACGAGGATCCAGTACAGGGTCGAGCTGCCGGACAGGAGCTCGTCCTCGATCGGACCGCGCAGCACGAGGCACAGCGCGGTCACTGTGCCCGCGACGACCGCCTGGATCGTCGCGGCGACCCTCAGCGGGCGCCCGCGAAAGCCCTCGCGCGCATGGCGCTCGGCGATCGTCCGCGACAGCAGCTGCTCGACCGGCCGGTACAGCGTCGCGACGGTGACGAACACCACCAGCCACAGGGTCGTAACGTCGCCGTAGTCCTCGCGATCGAGGTTGTGCGAGGCGAGGGCGAAGTACAGGTAGACGATGAAGCCGGTGGTCCCGACGGCCACCGAGAGCAGGCTCGCCGTGCGCCCGTAACGTCGCGCGGCGTCGCTCGCGGCCTGCGCGCGACGCGGGGTCTCCGCCTCCACGTGCTTGTTCAGTCCGTCCGGCCGGCGGTCAGCCGGCCGCGGTCTTCGGTGTCGGAGGTCTTCGATGCGTCCGGGTCGAAGCCGGACCCGCCCGAATCCTTGGATTCGGGCGGCTTTGATTCCTCGTAATGCGAGGGGTCGATGCCGAGCTCGAGCTCGACGCGGCGGATGCGCTCGAAGGTGCGCTGGGTCATCACCCGCTGCCCGGCGAGCGCGTCGCCGACGACTCCGAGCGCGAACATCTGCACGGCGGCGATCGCCAGCACGGCGCCGAGGATTAGCGACTGGATGTGGCCGCTCGAGTCGCCGTTGACGATCCAGTCGACCAGGAACGGGCTCCACGCCGCGATCGCGGCGACCCCGAGCACGACCGCGGCGGTCGTGAACACCCGCAACGGCTCGTACATCGCGTAGGCGCGGAAGATCGCGACCGCGTTGCGGCGCACGTAGTTGAAGGTCGAGGGGAAGAGCCGCGACTCGCGCTCGGTCGGGTTGGTCCCGACCGGGACGTGCTCGACGGCGACGAGCATCTTCCCCGCCTGGATCAGGCTCTCGAGCGTGTAGGTGAAGTTCGAGACGACCTGGAGCTGCAGCGCGGCCTCGCGGTTGTAGGCGCGAAATCCCGACGTCGTGTCGGGGACGTCGGTCCCCGACGCGCGACGCACGACCCAGCTCCCGACGCGCTGCAGCGCCCGCTTCAAGCGCGAGAAGTGCGCCAGGCCGCGGACCTGGCGATCGCCGACGACCATGTCGGCGTCGCCGGCGAGGATCGGCGCGACGAGCTTGCCGATGTCCGCGGCGCGGTACTGGTTGTCGGCGTCTGTGTTGACGATCACGTCGGCGCCGAGCTTGAGGCCGGCGTCGAGGCCGGCCTGGAACGCCGCGGCGAGGCCGCGGTTGTTGGTCAGGCGGACGACGTGCTCGACCCCGGCCGCCCGCGCGACGGCGACGGTGCTATCCGTCGAGCCGTCGTCGATCACCAGCCACTCGACCTCGTCGAATCCCGGCACCTCGCGCGGAAGCTCCGCGAGGGTGCCGGGGAGGGCGTCCTCCTCGTTCAGGCACGGGATCTGGATGATCAGCTTCATCGAGCGTCTGGGGGCGAGTGGGTGGCGGCCGGGCCATGGTACTTGCGCTACGGGCCGTTTCCGGGCGCTTCGTGGCGCTCGCGACCCGCGGTTGAATCGCGATCGGCGGGGCGTACAATCCTGGTTGACTGACCAGTCAATCGCTAGGAGGCCGATCTGGCCACCGTCGCCACAGAGCAGGACCGGGTGTTCCTCCGCCGCGCGCTCGAGCTTGCCGAGTCCGGTCGCGGCAGTGTGAGCCCCAACCCGCTCGTGGGCGCCGTGCTCGTCCGCGACGGAGAGACGATCGGCGAGGGTTTTCACGCGCGTCTCGGGGCCGCCCACGCCGAGGTCGCCACGCTGGAGGACTGCCGCGCGCGCGGGGCCGACCCGGCCGGCGCCACCCTATACGTGACGCTCGAGCCGTGCGCCCACCACGGCCGCCGGCCGCCGTGCACCGACGCGATCGTCGGGGCCGGCGTCGCGCGGGTGGTCGTCGGCTGCGACGATCCGTCCGGGAAGGCGAGCGGGCGCGGACCGGGGATCCTGCGCGACGAGGGGGTCGAGGTCATGTTCGCCGACGGGCCCGAGGCGACCGCGGCGCGGCTGCTGAACCAGGGCTTTCGAAAGCACGCGCGCACGGGCAGGCCTCACGTCGTCCTCAAGTCGGCGCTGAGCCTCGATGGGCGGGTGGCGGCGGCGAGCGGCGACTCGCGCTGGATCTCGGGCGAGTCGAGCCGCGCGATGGTCCACCGGTGGCGCGCTGAGGCCGACGCGATCGCGGTCGGGATCGGCACCGCGCTGGCCGACGACCCACTGCTGACGGCGCGCGCGGACGAGGTGTCGACCCAGCCCCGGCGCGTGGTGTTCGACTCCGGCGCCCGGCTTCCGCTCGACTCCACCCTCGTCGAGTCGATCGCCGACGCGCCGCTCGCGGTCGTCGTCTCGCCCGCCGCTCCCGCGGACCGCGTCGAGGCGTTGCGGGCGGCCGGAGCGGAGCCGATCGTGGTCGGTGGATCGCGTGCCGATGCCGTCCGGGCCGCGCTCGCCGAGCTCGGACGGCGCGAGGTGACGACGCTGCTGCTCGAGGGCGGGCCGACGCTCGCCGGCGCCTTCCTCGAGGGGGGTGAGGTCGACGAGCTGCGCCTGTTCTTCGCCCCGCTCGTGCTCGGCGCGGGCCCGTCGCTGATCGAGGGAGCGGGCGGGGCGCGCGTCGCCGATGCCGAGCGGGCGCTCTCGGTGTCGTGGGAGCAGGTGGGCGACGACCTGCTTGCCACGGCCCGGCTGAGGGAGTGGTAGCGGTGTTCACGGGGTTGGTCGAGGACATCGGGACGGTCGAGCGCATCGATGCGACCGAGGACGGGGCGAGATTGGAGATCGCGACGAAGCTTGCGGGCCAGCTGTCGGCCGGGGACTCGGTCGCGGTCAACGGCGCCTGCCTCACGACCGCCGACGTCGACGGCGGCCGGTTCGCGGCCGACGTCATGAACCAGACGCTCGAGCGCACCTCGCTGGGCCCGCTCGAGCCCGGCGAGCGCGTGAACGTGGAGCTGCCGCTCCGCCTCGGCGACCGCCTCGGTGGGCACCTGGTCCAGGGGCATGTCGACGGGACCGGCGATGTCGCCCGGGTGAGCGATGACGGGTTCGCGCGGCGGCTGACGATCGAGGCTCCCGAGGAGCTGCGCCGGTTCGTCGTCGAGCGCGGCTCGGTCTCCGTCGACGGAGTCAGCCTCACCGTCGCCGCCGTCACCGAGCGCGGGTTCGAGGTCGTGCTGATCCCGGAGACGCTCGAGCGGACGACGCTCGGCGACGCCAGCGAGGGAACCCGCGTCAACCTCGAGCTCGACGTAATCGCGCGCTACGTCGACCGCCTCCTAGGCTTTACGGAGAAAGGGAGCGAATGAGCCAGAGAACCGAGACCCCGTTTGTGACCGTCGAGGAGGCGCTGGAGGACGTCCGCCGCGGGCGCATGGTCGTCGTGTGCGACGGCGAGGACCGCGAGAACGAAGGCGACATCGTGCTCGCCGCCCAGTTCGCGACGCCCGACGCGATCAACTTCATGGCCAAGGAGGCGCGCGGGCTCGTCTGCCTCGCGCTCACCCCCGACCGCTGTGACGACCTCGGGCTCGACCTGATGGCGGCGAAGAACGAGGCGCCGCTTCAGACGGCGTTCACGGTCTCGATCGAGGCGGCCGAGGGCGTGACCACGGGGATCTCCGCTCACGACCGCGCCCGCACCGTGCAAGTCGCGATCGATCCGCACTCGGGCCCCGCAGACCTGCGCCAGCCCGGCCACATCTTCCCGCTCAAGGCCAAGCAGGGCGGGGTGCTGGAACGCACCGGACACACCGAGGCGAGCGTCGACCTCGCGCGCCTCGCGGGGCTGATCCCGGCCGGGGTGATCTGCGAGATCATGAACGAGGACGGGACGATGGCCCGCGTCCCCGATCTGGCGCCGTACTGCGAGCGCCACGGGCTGAAGATGATCACGGTCGCCGACCTGATCGCGTACCGGCGGCGGACCGAGAAGCTGGTCGAGCGCGTCGTCGCCACCCGACTGCCGACCGCCTTCGGCGAATTCAGCGCTGTCGGGTACCGCTCGCTGGTCGACGACAAGCATCACGTCGCGATGGTCAAGGGCGAGGTCGCCGGCAAGGAGGACGTGCTGGTCCGGGTCCACAGCGAGTGCCTCACCGGGGACGTGTTCCACAGCCTGCGCTGCGACTGCGGCGAGCAGCTCGCGTCGGCGCTGGCGATGATCGAGCGCGAGGGGCTCGGCGTGCTGCTCTACCTGTCGCAGGAGGGACGCGGGATCGGGCTGCTGAACAAGCTGCGGGCGTACAAGCTCCAGGAGGACGGCCTCGACACCGTGGCCGCCAACCTCAAGCTCGGCCTCCCCGCCGACCTGCGCGACTACGGGATCGGGGCGCAGATCCTCGGCGACCTCGGCCTGACCAGCATCCGCATCCTGACCAACAACCCGAAGAAGATCATCGGGATGGAGGGCTACGGGCTGTCGGTCACCGAGCAGCTCCCGATCCAGTCGGTCCCCAATCCCCACAACGAGGCCTACCTGCGCCAGAAGCAGGAGCTGCTCGGCCACACCCTCCACCACCAGGGCCTGCCGCTCGACGAGGAGCTGATCCACGACGAGCATCAGCGGCAGGCAGAGAAGGGCGCGCTCGGCGCGAGCGAGACCCCCGAGCCGGGCCGCGACGACGCCGAGCGTGGCTGAAGAGCCCCCCGGCTTCACCGCCGAGGAGCGGGAGCGCCTCGCCCGACAGGAGTTCGCCGTCTGCGTCGCCACGCTCTACGGCGAGCTCGCCGAGATGCTCGTCAACGGCGCCGTCGAGGCGTTCGACGACGGGGGGGTGAGCGCGGCCTCGGTCCACACGTACGAGGTTCCGGGCGCGTTCGAGCTGCCGCTGGCGGCGAAGTGGTGCGCGGAGTCGGGCCGCTTCGCCGGAGTCGCCTGCCTCGGAGCCGTGATCCGCGGCGAGACCTCGCACTACGAGCACGTGTGCGCCGAGGCGGCGCGCGGCGTCCAGCAGGTGGCGCTGTCGACCGGCGTCCCGTGCGCGTTCGGCGTCATCACGGCGGAGGACATGGACCAGGCGCTCGCGCGAGCCGGTGGGGACAAGCGCGACCAGGGCCGCGACGCCGCCACCGCGGTGATGCGGATGGCGGTGGTGCGGAGGCGCCTGTAGCGCCGGCGCGTCCCCCGCTACCATCCCGCGTCCGATGGCCAAGGTCTGCTTCAGCTGCGGGAAGCGCCCCTCGACCGGGAACTCGCGCAGCCACTCGATGGTCGCGACGCGGCGGCGCTTTAACCCCAACCTGCAGAAGGTGCGCATCGACGACGGCGGCCGCACGCGTCGCGTCTACGTCTGCACCCGCTGCCTGAAGTCGAACAAGGTCATCAAGGCCGCATAGCCGCCCCGTTGGCGGGATAATCGACCGCCGGCATGGCCGATCCGTCCATCGAGCGCTTCCGCCGCGTCGTCGCGACAGCCGCCCGGCACCTCGAGGCTCGCCGCCAGGAGGTCAACGACCTGAACGTGTTCCCGGTCGCCGACGGCGACACCGGGGACAACATGGCGCTGACGATGCGGGCGGTGATGGACGAGCTCGACCGCCTCGATGGCCTCAAGGTCGACGAGATCGGGCGCGAGGAGATCGTCCAGGCCGTGGCCCGCTCGGCACTGATGGGAGCGCGCGGGAACTCCGGGGTGATCCTGAGCCAGATCGTCCGCGGGGCGGCCGAGGAGCTCGTCAGCCGTCCCGGCGAGCTCGTCGACCCGGTGCTCGTCGCAGCCGCGTTCGCGAGTGCGGTGGACGCGGCGTACGACTCCGTCCGCGACCCCGCGGAGGGGACGATGCTGACCGTGATCCGCGAAGTCGCGCACGCCGTCGCCCAGGAGCTCGCGCACATGGACGACCCTCGCCTCGACCACTCGGCCACCGACGTCGAGCAGGACGAGCTGCTCGCCAAGGTGCTCGAAAAGGCGACCGAGGCGGGCGAGGCCGCCGTCGAGCGGACCACCGAGCAGCTCGACGTGCTCACCAAGGCGGGCGTCGTCGACGCCGGGGCGTACGGGATCGTGCTTATCCTCGGCGGCGTCGTGGCCGGACTGCGTGGGGAGCAGGACACCCTGTCCGAGCTCCCCCACCACGAGCCGGCTCGAACCACTAGGCCCCACCACGAGGACAGCCGTTTCCGCTACTGCACGAACTTCATCGTCACCGGCACGGGCCTGGAGCCGCGCGCGTGGGTGCCGAGCCTTGAGGAGATCGGCGACTCGGTGCTCGTCGTCGGCGACGAGGCGACGCTCAAGGTCCACGTCCACACCGACGAGCCCGAGGCCGCTGTCGCACTGTTCGAGCAGACGGGGACCGTGCAGCGCCTCGACGTCGCCGACATGCGCGAGCAGATCGCGGCGCGCGAGGATCGGATCGCCGTTCGGCCCGGCCACACCGGCGTCGTCGCGGTGGCGTCCGGCGATGGGATCCGGGCGCTGTACGAGGAGCTCGGCGCCCACGTCGTCGACGGCGGGCCGACTCTGAACCCGTCGACGTACGAGCTCCTGGCCGGCATCCACGAGGTGCCCGCGGAGGAGGTGCTGGTGCTGCCGAACTCGAGCAACGTGGTGCTCGCGGCGGAGCGCGCCGCCGAGCTGTCGGAGAAGCCGGTGCGCGTGGTCGACTGCACCGCGCAGCAGGCGGGACTCGTGGCGCTCGTCGAGCTGGACGGCGAGCTCGCCGCGGATGAGAACGCCGAGCGGCTCGCGGCGGCGCTCGCCGAGACCCGCACCGCGGCGATCGCCCCGGCCGCGCGCGACGACACCGAGGGGCGGTTCGTGCGCGGCGACGCGGTCGGGTTCGTGGGCGACGAGGTCGTCGCCTGGGGGGGCGCGGGCTCGACGCTCGCGGCGACGGTTCGCAACCTCGCCGAGGAGGCCGAGATCGTGACCGTGATCGAGGGGAAGGGCGCTCCGATCGCGCTCGAGGACGTCCCCGGGGAGCTTCCCGAGGGAGTCGAGCTGGAGCTGCACCGCGGAGGGCAGCCGCACTGGTGGTGGCTGCTGGCGGCGCAGTAGGCGTGTCCCTGCTCGACGAGGTGCTCGACGCGCACGGGGGGTTGGAGCGGTGGCGCGCCGCGCGACGGGTTAGCGCTCGGGTGCGATCCGGCGGGCTGCTGATTCGCACCAGGGTTCCGGGGAACCGCTTCGCTGACTATCGGGTGACGACCGAAGTCCAGCGGCGGCTTGCCGTTCTCGACCCGTTCCCAGAAGGGGGACGCCGAGCGGCGTTCGAGGAAGGTGCGGCACGGATCGAGGCGAACGGCGGCGAGCCGGTCGAGTCGCGCCACGACCCGCGCCCCGAGTTCTTCGGGCGCCCCGGGCTGCGCCGCAACCTGCGCTGGGACGCCCTCGACGCGACGTACTTCGCCGGCTACGCGATGTGGAACTACCTCACCACGCCGTACCTGCTGACCCGCGACGGGGTCGAGGTGCGGGAGGGAGAGCCGTGGTCGCAGGACGGCGAGACGTGGCGCCGGCTCGACGTCACGTTCCCGCCCGGGCTCGACACGCACTCCCAGCGGCAGACGTTCTACTTCGACGACCGCGTCCTTCTGCGGCGCCACGACTACGTCGCCGAGGTGGTGGGAGGATGGGCCCATGGCGCCCACTACTGCGCCGACCACGTCGAGGCCGCTGGGCTCGTGTTCCCGACTCGGCGCTGGGTGCGGCCGATCGGCCCCCGCAACCGCTCGCTCCCGTTCCCGACGATGGTATGGCTGCGGCTGTCGGAGCTCGCGGTGGAGACATGAGCGACCTCCCCACCCTGTGGCAGTACAGCTTCTCGCACTTCAACGAGAAGGCGCGCTGGGCGCTCGACCACAAGCGGATTCCCCACCGGCGGCGGTCGCTGCTCCCGGGCGCGCCGCGGGCGATGTGGTTCTCGGCCCGCGGTACGCTGCCGGTGCTCGACCTCGACGGCGATCGGATCGTCGACACGACGCGGATCATCGCGGCGCTGGAGGAGCGTGACCGGGAGCATCCGCTGTATCCGGACGAGCGCCGGCGCGCGCTCGAGCGGATCGAAACGAGCTGGGTGGGGAGGAGTACCTCGTCGGCGGCCGGTTCAGCGTCGCCGACCTGACAGCGTGCTCGCTGCTGTAACCGCTCGCGTGGCCGGACGAGGTCCAGTACGACCCTCCGAGGCCGCAGGGATGGGAGTTCCGCGAGCGGCTCGCCGATCGCCGCGCGCTGGAGTGGGTGCGCGATACCTACCGCCGCCACCGCGGGCGCTCGGCGTCGGTC
>DATAFB010000117.1:0-3369 GCA_036257695.1 Solirubrobacterales bacterium
TCGGGCCGGACTCGGTCTTCGTGATCACCGGTGCCGCGGGCAGCATCGTGTCGGCGATCACGCGCGACCTCGCACGGGCCGCGAACGGGGGCACGTTCCACCTGCTCGACCTTGTGCCGGCGCCCGACGCGGACGACCCCGGCCTCGGGCGCTTCCCGTCCGACGCTGACGGGCTGAGGCGCGAGCTCGCCGACCGCATCAGAGACCGCGGCGAGCGCCCCACCCCGAAGCTCGTGGAGGGCGAGCTGGCGCGCATCGAGCGGGCGCGCGCCGCTCTCGACGCGATCGAAGCGATCCGAGCGGCCGGTGGCGAGGCTCACTGGCATCAGGTCGATCTCACGGACGCCGGGGCGGTCGAGCAGGCGCTCGCCGGGCTGCGCGGCGGCAGGGTCGACGTGCTGCTCCACTGCGCCGGGCTCGACGTGAGCCACTTCCTGCCCGACAAGCCGCAGCGCGAGTACGACCTCGTCTTCGACGTCAAGGCCGATGGGTGGTTCGCGCTCCTGCACGCCCTGCGCGACGCTGAGATCGGAACCGCGGCCGTGTTCAGCTCGATCTCCGGACGGTTCGGCAACGCCGGCCAGACCGACTACGCCGCCGCCAACGACCTGCTGTGCAAGAGCATCTCGAACTTCCGCCGCTCGCGACAGGACACCGTCGGGCTGGCGATCGACTGGACCGCGTGGGCCGGAATCGGAATGGCCACCCGGGGCTCGATCCCGAAGATGATGGAGGCGGCGGGAATCGAGATGATGCCGCCCGAGGTCGGCGTGGCGGCGGTGCAGCGCGAGCTGACGGCGGCCGGCGACGGCGGCGAAGTGCTGATCGCGGGCTCGCTCGGCGTCCTGGCCGACGAGCGGCATCCCACCGGTGGCCTCGATCCCGACCTGGCGACGATCGGTGCCGCAGAGGCCCAGGGGCCGATGACCGGACGCATCGCCGCCATGACCATGCGCGACGGCATCGCGGTGCTCACCGACCTCGACCCTTCGCGCCAGGCGTTCCTCGATGACCACCGGATCGACGGAACCCCTGTGCTGCCCGGGGTGATGGGAATGGAAGGCTTCGCGGAGGCGGCCCGCGCGCTGCTGCCCGGCTGGCACGTGATCTCACTCGAGGACGTCGAGCTGCAGGCGCCGTTCAAGTTCTACCGCGACGAGCCGCGCGCCCTCGAGTTGCGAGCGCTGCTGCGCGACGGCGGCGACGGCCGGATCGAAGCCGACTGCCAGCTCGTGGGCCGTCGCACGCTGCCCGGACAGGGCGAGCAGGAGACGATCCACTTCTCCGGACGCGCGGTGCTGGCCCAGGAGGTGCCCGAGCCCCCGGTCGTCGACAGCCCTGGCACGGAGGACGCCGCCCCCGACCGCACGGTGGACCGGGAGGCCGTGTACCGCGTGTACTTCCATGGCCCCGCGTACCAGGTCCTCGACGCGGCGTGGAGCGCCAACGGGACGGTCGTCGGCCGCCTCGCTGACGAGCTCCCGCCGGCGCACGAGCCCCCCGGACAGCCCACCGAGATCCCACCGCGGCTCGTCGAGCTGTGCTTCCAAACGGCCGGCGTTCGGGAGCTCGGCACGGCCGGGCGCATGGCGCTGCCGACGCACGTCGACCGGGTGCAGTGGTTCGCCGGCACAGACGAGCACGCGCCGCTGTGGGCGGTGGTCCGGCCGCGCGACGACGACGGCGTCGACGCCGATGTGATCGGACCCGATGGCAAGGCGCGCCTGAGGCTCGAGGGCTACCGGACGATCGCCCTCCCGGGCACCCTCGACCCGCAGGCGCTCGAGCCGATCCGGGCGGCGATCGGGTAGGAGCGGGTCCGTCGATGGCGTTGAAGCGGCCCTTCAACCGCTTGGCGATCGTGAACCGCGGCGAGCCGGCCATGCGGCTGATCCACGCAGTCCGCGAGCTCAACGAGGGGGGCGGGGAGCCGATCCGACTGATCGCGCTGTACACCGAGGTCGACCATCACGCCCTGTTCGTGCGGTCGGCGGACGAGGCGTACTGCATCGGCCCGGCGACGTTCACGGCCCCCGACGGCACCAGGCAGGCCGGTTACCTCGACTACGAGGCGCTCGAGCGAGCGCTGCACGAGACGCACGCCGACGCCGCGTGGGTGGGGTGGGGCTTCGTCGCGGAGCGCCCCCACTTCTCGGAGCTGTGCGAGCGTCTCGGGGTCGTCCTCGTGGGCCCCGATGCGGACGTCATGCGGCTGCTCGGCGACAAGATCAGCGCGAAGCGGCTCGCGGAGCGGGCGGGGGTGCCGGTCGCTCCGTGGAGCGGCGGGCCGGTGAGTGACCTCGCGGACGCCGTCCACAAGGCGGAGCGGATCGGCTACCCGCTGATGGTCAAGGCCGCGGCGGGGGGCGGCGGTCGTGGGATCCGCAGGGTGACGAATGCGAGCAAGCTCCCCGCCGCGTTCGAGCGCGCCCGCGCCGAAGCGCAGGGCGCATTCGGCGATCCGACCGTTCTGCTCGAGCGGTTGATCACCACCGCCCGCCACGTCGAGGTGCAGACGATCTCCGACGGCGTCGGTGGGTCATGGGCTGTCGGTGTTCGCGACTGCAGCCTGCAGCGTCGCAACCAGAAGGTGATCGAGGAGTCCCGAAGCCCCGCCCTGGACGAGCGACAGGAGCGCGAGATCGCGGAGGCGGCGAGGCGGATGATGCTCGAGGCGGGCTACCGCGGTGCCGCCACCGTCGAGTTCCTGTACGAGCCTGCGGAGCGCCGCTTCTCGTTCATGGAGGTCAACACCCGGCTCCAGGTGGAGCATCCCGTCACCGAGGCGGTGACGGGCATCGACCTCGTGAAGCTCCAGCTCCACGTCGCCGCCGGAGGCACGCTCGAGGGCGAGCCGCCGACCCCGAGCGGCCACGCGATCGAGGCGCGGCTCAACGCCGAGGATCCGGATCTCGACTTCGCGCCCGCTCCGGGCAAGGTCGCCCTGCTTCGCCTGCCGAGCGGGCCCGGCGTGCGCGTGGACTCCGGGGTCGTCGCGGGAGACAGCATCCCGGCCGAGTTCGATTCGATGATCGCCAAGATCATCGCCGTCGGAGGGGATCGCGACGAGGCGATCGCCCGCCTGCGCCGCGCCCTGCTCGAGACGACCGCCGTGATCGAGAACGGGACCACCAATCACGGCTTCCTGCTCGAGCTGCTGTCCCACCCCGACGTGCGGTCGGGCGATTTCGACACGACGTGGCTCGACCGGATGCCGGCGGATCGCGAACCGGATCATCACCGCCGCGTGGACGCGGCCCTGTTGCAGGCGGCGATCGAGCTCAGCGACGGGGCGACCGCGATGGATCGAGCCCGGTTCTACGCCTTCGCCCGCCGGGGACGGCCGCAGGCCCGCTCGGAGGTGGGGCG
>DATAFB010000041.1:0-1644 GCA_036257695.1 Solirubrobacterales bacterium
CACGCGGATGACACGGCGGGGCGCTTCGTGGCCGACGCGGTCGAGCACGTGCGGGCGGCGGGGGTCGACGTGGACGTGGTCTCGCCGGCGGACTTCCGCCACTTCGGGATCGCGTACGGCGCCGGAGTGATGGGCAACCTCCGGCACCAACCGTGGCGCTCGGCGCTGGTGCCCGCGTTCCTCGTGAACTTCGCACGGGCCGCTCGGCGGGCATCCCGGGAAGCCGATCTCGTCCACGCGCACTGGCTGCCGTCGGGGGGCGTCGCGCTCGCGACCGGCAAGCCGTTCGTCGTGCAGCTCTGGGGCTCGGACGTCGAGGTCGCGCGGCACGCTCCGCGCCTTGCACGCCGGGTCCTTCGGCGGGCCCGCGTCGTCATCTGCCCGTCGAATGCGCTGGCGGAGGAGGCGCGGTCGCTCGGCGCCCGCGACATCGCGGTGATCCCGAGCGGGGTCGAGCTCCCGCTCGAGGTCGGGGAGGAGGCCGACCCACCCGAGGTGCTCTACGCCGGGCGGCTGTCGCCGGAGAAGGGCGTGCTCGAGCTGGTCGAGGCGGCGCAGGGGATGAACCTCGTGGTCGCCGGCGACGGTCCGCTCCGGTCACAAGTGCCGCAGGCGCGCGGGTTCGTCCCGCCAGAGGAGCTAGCGCGTCTCTACGCGCGGACGGCGGTGGTCGTCTGCCCCTCCTACCGCGAGGGCTTCGGCGTCGCCTGCCTGGAGGCGATGGCGCACGGACGTCCCGTCGTGGCAAGCGCGGTCGGCGGGCTGCTCGACCTGGTCGTCGACGGCGAGACAGGCATCCACGTGCCCCCCGGCGATGTCCCCGCGTTGCGCAGCGCGATCGGGCGGCTACTCGGCGACCGCGAGCTGCGGCGGCGGATGGGCGAGGCGGGGCGCCGGCGCGCGGCCGAGCACTTCTCTTGGGACGCCGTCACGCGGCGCACCGTCGAGCTCTACGCGCGATACGCCGGGAAGAATCCAGACCTGGGCGGCTCGGGCTCATCGGAGCGCCGCGCGACGAGCGTGTCGTAGCGCTCGCGGTCGGCGACGAGACTCGCGAACGAGTACGTGAACGTCTCGCCGCCGAAGCTCTTCTTGAAAGCGTAGAGGGGGTGTGTGCCGGAGTTGCCGCCACCCAGGTGGAGTAGCTCGCAGCCCCGCTCGCGCGCCCACTGGGCGCCGGCGTGGACGAGCAGCGTCCCGGCCTTCAGCTCGCGGCCAGTGTCGGTCGTGCCGCTCAGGTGGTAGTGGGCGAAGCGGCGGTCGGCGAGGAAGAGTGCACCGCCGACGGGCTCGTCGCCGCGGAGGGCGAGCGCAACGCCCAGACGCTCGCCGAGCCCCTCGGCGAGCACGCGGTAGTACGCAGCCGGGAAGAGGTAGAACTCGTCCGCTCCGAGCCGCCGCATGGTCCCGTCGTAGATCGCGCGGAAGCTTTCGAGCGCATCGTCCCCCGTCGACCAGCCGAGCTCCAGCTCTCGGCGGGCGATTGTCAGGTCCGCCTTTCGGCCTTTCGACATCCCCCTGAGCCGGCCCGTCGCCTCGTCGATCCGGCGCGGGTCGACCGCGGTCGTCGGTCCGTACTCGCGGATCTCCACGTCGGCCTCGTCGCTTTGGGACAGCTGTTCCGAGCCCCCCAGGAGGGGGTGT
>DATAFB010000054.1:0-16217 GCA_036257695.1 Solirubrobacterales bacterium
CCGCGGTCGACGAAGCCGCGGACGAATCGAAAGATCGCGCCCTCAAGCATGAGCGCCACCGCCAGCATCGGGACCGAGACCTGACGCTGATCCGGCTCGGGAGCCTCCTCCTCGCTGATCCGGCTCCACACGAAGTCGAACAGCTTCGTGGCGATGAACCCCGCCACGAGGCCGGCGACGATTCCAATCGGTGCGAACAGAACCCTCATCGTCTCTCTCCCTACAAGGTTTGCGCTTTCGGGGCTGAGCGAGGCTCGCGCTGGATCTCGTGTCGTGCCTCGCGCGTCCCCTCGGCGAGCTCGGCGGACCGCTCGCGCTCTGCGTTGAGCTGGTGGCCGAACAGGAGCGCCATGTTGGTGATCCACATCCACACCAGCAGCACCACGACCCCGCCCAGCGTCCCATAGGTCTTGTCGTAGGAGCCGAAGTTCGCGACGTAGAGCGCGAACGCGGCCGAGGCGAGGAGCCATGCGGCGACCGCGACCAGCGCCAGGACGACGACCGTGATCAGGGTGACGAGCAGCTGCAGCGGCCGCAGCTTCCAGAACGGCCGCCCCTCCGGCGTCTCGTAGATCACGTTCGAGGCGCGGATGAAGGCGCCGACGTAGCTCGACGCCGACCACAGCGCGACCGCCAACCCGGCGACCACCAGGACACCGGACGCGCCCCGGTTCGACGTGATCGACTCGATCGGCTCCGCGAACGTCTGCGCCGCCGAGTCGGGGCCGATCCGGGTCACGATCGCGGTCAGCTCCTCGGTCGTCGAGGCCGGGTCGGCAACGAGGCCGACGACGGCGACGAGGGCGATCAGGGCCGGGAACAGCGCCAGCAACCCGTAGTAGGTCAGGGCGGCAGCCCAGTCGGTGAGGTTGTCCTCGCGGAACTCCGTGACTGTGCGCTTCAGCGTCTCCATGCCGATCTGGGCGTCGTGTACCCGCGGTACGCCGGCGGAAACGCGGGCATATCATCGCTGAAGCGAATACACCCGGAGGAAGGAGACAAAGGTGGCGGACACCGTTTCGCTGAGCGCCGCTGCGGAGGTCGTCGAGGCGGCGCGCAAGAAGGCGGAGGAGATCGACGTCCCGATGAACATCGCGGTGGTCGACGCGGGAAACAACCTGACCGCGTTCGCCCGCATGGACGGGGCGTGGCTGGGGTCGATCGACATCGCCCAGAACAAGGCCTACACGGCGCGATCGTTCGACATGTCGACCAAGGACCTGGCGCCGCTGTGCCAGCCCAACCAGCCGCTGTTCGGCATCCACGCGTCGAACCAGGGCCGGCTGATCATCTTTGCCGGCGGCATTCCGCTGATGTCGGGTGACGAGGTCATCGGCGCGATCGGCGTCAGCGGGGGCAGCGTGGAGGAGGACCACGAGGTCGCCGAGGCGGGCGTCGCGGCGCTGTAGCCAGGAGGAGAAACATGGCTGACAACAGAGGCGTTGCCTACATCGAGCCGGGGACGGTCGAGGTCCAGGACATCCCTTTCCCCGAGCTCGAGCTCAAGGACGGCCCGGGGGTGCACCCCGACAACGTCGGCCGCAAAACGCCGCATGGGGCGATCCTGCGGATCGTGTCGACGAACATCTGCGGCTCGGACCAGCACATGGTCCGCGGCCGCACGACCGCCCCGCCCGGATTGATCCTCGGGCACGAGATCACCGGCGAGGTGATCGAGACCGGACCGGACGTCGAGTTCATCAAGGAGGGCGACCTGTGCTCGGTGCCGTTCAACATCGCCTGCGGCCGATGCCGGAACTGCAAGGAGGGCAACACCGGCGTGTGTCTGAACACGAATCCCGATCGCCCCGGCTCGGCATACGGCTACGTCGACATGGGCGGATGGGTCGGCGGCCAGGCGAACTACGTGCTCGTCCCGTACGCGGACTGGAACCTACTCAAGTTCCCGGACAAGGAGCAGGCGATGGAGAAGATCCTCGACCTGACGATGCTGTCGGACATCTTCCCCACCGGCTTCCACGGCGCTTACACGGCCGGGGTCGGGCCGGGGTCGACCGTCTATGTCGCCGGCGCCGGCCCGGTGGGGCTCGCCGCCGCGTACTCGGCGCAGCTGCTCGGCGCCGCGGCGGTGATCGTCGGCGACCGGATCCCGGAGCGGCTCGAGCAGGCGCGCTCGTTCGGGTGCGAGACGCTCGACATCACCAAGGGCGAGCCGAAGGACCAGATCGAGCAGATCCTCGGCGTCCCCGAGGTCGACGCGGCCGTCGACGCGGTCGGGTTCGAGGCCCGCGGCCACGGCGAGGGCCACGAGCAGGAGGCGCCGGCGACGGTGCTCAACAGCGTCATGGACGTGACCAGGGCTGCAGGCAAGATCGGCATCCCGGGCCTGTACGTGACCGGCGACCCGGGCGCCGTCGACGAGGACGCCAAGGAAGGGTCGCTGTCGATCCGGATCGGGCTCGGGTGGGCGATGTCGCACTCGTTCACCACCGGGCAGTGCCCGGTGATGCGCTATCACCGCGGCCTGATGCAGATGATCCTCAACGACAAGGCGCAAATCGCCGACGCGGTCAACGCGACGGTGATCACGCTCGACGAAGCCCCGAACGGCTACAAGGACTTCGACAAGGGCGCGGCCAAGAAGTTCGTCCTCAATCCGAACGACCTGGTCAAGGTGTGAGCGTCCGAGCTCAGTAGGTCTCGAGGATCTCGTACAGCGTGGTGCGCTGGGCGGGCGTCCGCCCGGCGCGCCGCGCCGCGCCGATCAGCTGCTCGGGGTCGAGGCGCACACCGTGGCGCGAGCCCGCCATGCGGGAGATGTTCTCCTCCATCAGCGTGCCGCCGAGGTCGTTGACCCCCCATCGCAGGCTCTCGGTCGCCGCGTCGAGCCCCATCTTCACCCAGCTTGCCTGGAGGTTGGGGATCGTGCGGCCGAGCGCGAGCCTGAACGCGGCGGTGTGCTTGAGGTTCTCGGACCGGGAGATCTCCTCGACCCCGTGCGTGCGCCCGAGCAGGGTGTTGAAGGGGATGAAGCTCAGGGGGACGAACTCGGTGATCCCGCCGGTGCGCTCCTGGAGCTCGCGGACGACGCGCATGTGCCGCGCCAGCTCCCACGGCTCCTCGATGTGGCCGAACATCACCGTCGAGGTCGACCGCAGCCCAACCCGGTGACAGGCCTCGATGATCTCGACCCAGCGGGCGACGGGAAGCTTGTTGGGTGAGATCCGCTGCCGCACCCCATCGTGGAGGACCTCGGCGGCGGTGCCCGGCGTGGAGCCGAGCCCACACTCGATCAGGTACTCGAACACCGCCTCGGGCGCCCGACCCGACCGCTCGCACATGTAGTGCAGCTCCATCGGCGAATAGGCGTGTAGGTGGATGTCAGGGGCGACCTGCTTCGCCAGCCGCAGCCACCGCCCGTAGTCCTCGAGCGCGTAGTCGGGGTGGATCCCGCCCTGCATGCAGATCTCGGTCGCCCCGTAGGAGACCGCCTCCTCCACGCGGGCCGCGAAGTCGTCCTCGGTCACGTGGTACGCGTCGGGTGAGCGCCGGCCCTGCCCGAAGCCGCAGAACGCGCACCCGACGACGCACACGTTGGTGAAATTGACGTTGCGGTTGACAACGAACGTCACCCGCTCGCCGGCGAGCTCAGCCCGCAGCTCGTCCGCGGCGCATCGCATGTCCTCGATCATCTCGGGGCGCGTCTCGGCGAACAGCGCCGTCAGCTCCTCCTCGCTCAGCGCCTCCCCCCGCCGCCCCTTGTCGATCGCCCGCGGCGCGACGCCGGGCGCCACCACCCGCTCCTGGCGCCGGCCGGAGCCGCGCCGCGGGATGAAGCTCCAGTACTTGAGCTTGATCACGTCGAGGACCCCCTGCTCCAGCCACTCCGAGTCCATGTACTGCGGGTACACGCACAGGCGCTCGGTCAGCGCGTAACCCTGCGGCGCGAGGCGCTTGCGCACCTGGTGCGGGCTCGGGAAGGGGTGCTCGGGCGAGATGTGGTCGCCGTTCGCCGACAGCCCGCCGAGGTCGGTCGCGCCCTCCGCCACGAGCTCGTCCCACCACTCGGACAGGTTCGGCGGGATCTGGGCCCCCACGTCTGGCATCAGCCGCCGGCACTCGGCTACCAACCGTTTCATGTCCTCGAGGGTGATCGGATTCGCCCAGTCCGGAAGGGCGGTCGCGGAGCCCGGATCCGGAGTATGGGGAGCATCACGCTGCGGCCCAGGCCCTGGGTCCGGAGGTGGCGACCGTACGACGGAGCCGGGCTCCGCGTCCGCCCACCGCCTCCGGGCTGCCTGATCTGCGATCTCGGCTACCTCGCGCCCGTAGTACTGCGGATGGGGGACGAAGTTCTGGAGGATCACCTCCTGGAGATGGCCATGGCGCTCGTGCACGCCGGCCAGCGCTTCGAGGGAGGCGACCCGCTCGTCCTCCGTCTCGCCGATTCCGACCAGGATTCCGCTGGTGAAGGGAATCCGAAGCTCGCCGGCCGCTTCGATCGTCTCCAGGCGCCTGGCGGGGTGCTTCGTCGGCGAGCCGGCGTGGACGGTATCCATCAGGCGCTCGGAGATCGACTCGAGCATCAGCCCCTGCGACGCGGTCACCTCGCGCAGCCGGGAGAGGTCGTCGCGCGACAGCACGCCGAGGTTCGTGTGCGGCAGCAGGCCGCGCTCGAGCGCCCGCTCGCACGCCCACGCCACGTACGAGGTGAAATCGTCGTGGCCCCAGGCCCGCAGCCGCTCGGCGACCTCGGGGTTGACCTCGGGCCGCTCGCCGGTGAGCACGAGCAGCTCCTTCGAGTTGCGGCGGACCGCCTCGTAGAGGCGGCGCTCGACCTCGTCAGGCGGGTGGATGTGCGCGCGGTGGGTGGCGAAGGCGCAGTACTTGCAGTAGCAGCGGCACGTTCGGGAGAGCGACAGGGTGTAGTTACGCGAGAACGTGACGCGCCGCATCACCGCGGACGCTAGCGAAACCAAACGCCAAGTTCGCGAGCGAACTTGGTGATGGTCTTGGCTCCGGGCTGCTCGGTACTACGTCCCCGGCGGACCGCGGCGCTCGGCGCCGGTCTCGGTCGCGCCCACTCCGCGTTCGCCGGGCAGGAGCACGAGCGCGAAGAACCCGGTCGCCAGCAGGGCCCCGATCAGGTCCCCGCCGAGGTACGGCCACACGTCGCCGAACTCCTCGCCGATCAGAGCCGGGCCGAACCAGCGCGCCGGGTTGAAGGCGCCGCCGGTCAGCGGTCCGAAGAGCATGATCAGGAACACCAGCGTGAAGCCGACCGCAAGCGGCCCCCACTCCTGGCGGACGCGCGGGTTGAAGAGCACCGAGAGCACGACGAGCACGAGCACGAAGGTCCCGATCGCCTCGACGACGAAGCCGGCGAAGTTGCCGCTCAGAAGCGGCGAGATGGTCGCGGCGCCGTAGTGGCTGGCGCGGCCCTCGTCGAGCAATAGCCCCTTGGCGAGCAGCGCGCCGAGCACGCCGCCGGAGAGCTGTGCGAGGACGTAGACGACGGCGTCTACGGGGTCGATCCGCCGCAGGGCCACTGCTCCGAGCGTGACCGCCGGGTTGAAGTGCCCCCCGCTCACGCTTCCCAGCGCCCAGATCAGGGCGAACAGGACGAGGCCCTGCGACAGGCCCACGACCGCGAAGTCGGATCCGAACTGCGCCTGGGCCCCCGTTGCGACGTAGAGGATCACCGAGCAGGCGATGAAGAAGACGAGGAAGAACGTGCCGACCAGCTCGGTGATGTACGCCGCGAGTCCTCGATCCTGCACTTGGTGACCTCCTCCGGCCGTTTGCCGTCGTTCCCCGCGCCGCCGCGCGGGCTGGAAAGCGCGCCGCAGTCTAGCTAGTCGAGCAGCCAGTTAGTCGAGCAGCGAGGCGACGAGCTGCGGCATCTCCCTCACCAGCCGCGATCTCGCGACGACGACGTCGACCCCCTCGCCCTCCGCACGCCTGCGCGTGTCGACATCGACGTGGGTGTAGAAGCCCAGCACCGGGCGGTCGAGCCGCCGCAGGTCGGCTGCGTCGACCTCGTTCAGGTCCGCGATCACGACCGCGGCGCCGCCGTCCGCGGACTCGGCCGCTTCGACCGAGGGCACGACGCGCACGTCGTGCCCCGCCGCGCGCAGCGTCTCCTCGACCCGGCTGGCGAGCATCAGGTCCGGCACCACGGCGACGACCTCGGCCATTGTGCCTCTACAGGCCGCGCCGCTGGCGCCACTCGCGGCGGACGCTCTCCGGCCGCCCCCACATCTGCACGACCTCGGCCCGGCCCTCGCGGATGTCCCTCACCCGCATCTCCCCCTCGATGCCCTCGCGATCGAGCGTCGCGAGCGTCCCCCGTACGGTCTCCGGCGCGGCGGCGTGGCCAAACCGGTGGGCGACGTTGATCCGCCAGTGCCAGTCCGCGCGCGAGTACGGCTGCGCGTTGACCTGGGTCACGATCACGCCCGCGTCGACGTAGCGCGACTCGTCGGCGATCCTCAGGTCGAGCCCGAGGTCAGTCCAGTCGTCGGGAAGCGACTCGACGATCCCGTCGAAGTCCTGCGCCAGGGCCATTCACTTCGGCGCCGAGCATCGGACGCGAAGCGGCCGACTGCGAGGCGACAGGCAGGTGGACATGATGGGAAAGCCTACTTGTCGACGGCCACCCGCATCGCGTCCGTGACGGCCCCGCCGAGCACCCGCTCTCCGTCCCCGAAGCGCACCGTGATCGGCCCTCCGAACGGCTGCCGCTCGACGACCCGGACCGGATCGCCGGGCGACACCCCGAGCTCGGCGAGGTATCGAAGCAGCGCCGGATCCGAGTCCGAGATCCGGACCACGGTGCCGCACTCGCCCGGCTCCATGTCGCTGAGCCGGCGGGTGTCGGGCTCGTCGATCTCGAGGTCCGCGGTCGGGATCGGGTCGCCGTGCGGATCGCGGGTGGGGTCGCCGAGGAAGCGCGCGATCAGCTCCTCGAGCTCCTCGGAGATCACGTGCTCGAGCCGCTCCGCCTCGTCGTGAACCCGGTCCCACGGCATTCCGAGCCGGGCCAGGAACGCCTCGATCAGGCGGTGGTGCCGCAGCACCTCGAGCGCCACGGCCTCCCCCTTGCGGGTCAGGCGCACGCCGTGGTACGGGGCGTGCTCGACGAGGCCCTCCTCGGCCATCCGTCGCACCATCGCCGACGCCGACGCGGGCGTGACCCCGACCCGCTCCGCGATCGCCCCGGTGTTGACGGGCCCCTCGCCGCGCTGCTGGAGGTGGTAGATCGCCTTGGCGTAGTTCTCGGTTCCCTCGCCGGTGGCGCGCCGGGCGTGGGTGGAGTGGTGGGCGACCGACATCGAAGGCCTCACACGCTGATCAGCAGGCCGGTGAAGTACAGGACCGCACCGCCGACGATCATCGCGGCAACGCTGGCCGGATACAGGCTGCGGCCGCCGTCGTCGCGAATCGACGGCCAGATCTGGACGATGACCTGCACGATCGCCCCGACCCCGACGCCGAGCAGGAAGGTCGACACCTCCGGGTTGGTGACCGATGCTCCGACGAACGCACCGAGGATCGCTGGGGCCCCGGCGAGCACGCCGAGAACCGCCAGCCGCGCAAGCGAGGGCCGCTCGCCGGCGGCGAGCGGGGCGACGATCGCGAGCCCCTCGGTGGTGTTGTGGAGCGCGAAGCCGATGACGAGGAACGCACCCAGCGCAAGGGCCCCGATCGCGTACGCGGAGCCGATCGCGAGCCCCTCACCGAGGTTGTGGAGGCCGATTCCGACCGCGATCATCAGCGCCAGGCGCCATCCGCTCGCTCCGCTCGCCTCGGCGTCGGCGTGGCGGGCGCGCAGGTAGGAGTCGAGGCCCGCGAGGGCCAGGTACGCGAGGCCGGCGCCCAGGAACAGCAGCTCGACGCCGCCGAACGCGCCGCCGCTCTCCTGCCCCAGCTCGGTGCCCTCGAGGTACCCGTCGACGGCGAGGAACGCGAGCAGCCCGATCGTCGCCGCGAGGAACACGCGCACCCAGCTCGCCGGAGCGCGCCGCACGAACGGCAGGAACAGCATCCCCAGCGCGACCGGGATCACCCCTACGTAGGTCCCGAGCAGCGCCATCAGCCCAAAGAACCCGGCGTCCGCCTCCGGGGTCTCGACCGCGACGTCGATCTCGTGGTCGATCGTCGCCCCGGTCGACGTCAGCAGCGAGATCGCGTACGGGGAGCCCTCCTGCCACGGGTAGTCGAGCGTCACGGTCTGGGCGTCGAGGCGACCGACCTCGCCGGGCGGGTCCGCCTCGAAGTCGACGTACGCGTCGGCGACCGACACCTGCGACACCTGGACTGGGTCGGGGCCGGTGTTGCGGATCGTCAGTTCGATCTCGCCCGGTCGCAGCACCGTGCGCTCCACGGCCAGCTCCTCGACCGGCGGCCCGCGGCGCTCCCCGAGGCCGGGGCCGCCGAGCACGGCGAACGCCGCGATCGCAGCCGCGATCAACCCGAGCGGAACGGCGGCGAGCAGCCACCGGGGCCGCTCCCCGGCGCCGCGGGCGGCCTTCGCGGCGGCTTCCATCAGCCGTGCCCCTGGTACGGCAGCTCGCAGAACGCGCTCGGGGCGCGACGGCGATCGGACGCACCGCCGACCTCGAAGAACCCCATCCAGCCGAGCTCGGTGAACTCGGTCTTGTGGGCGTGGAACATGAAGTGGCCGGGGTGCGGGAAGCACATCTCGAGCACGCCCCGCTGCGCCTGGCCCAGCATCACCGTGTCGGTGAAGTCGGTCGGCTTCAGCGACGTCCCCGTCGGGAAGTAGTGGAAGAAGTTGGCGTGGATGTGGAACGAGTTGATCGGGTCGAACTCGAGCAGGTTGAGGAGGTAGATCCGGATCGGGTCGTCGCGACCGACCTGGATCGGCTCGTTGGCGTAGTGGAAGCCGACCGTGTTGACCGCGTACACCTGGTTGCCCTCGGCGTCGAAGTTCGTGTTGAACCCATTCATCATCATCATCAGCTCGTCGGCCTCGGGCCGGCCCCGCTTCGGGTCGACGATGAAGGCGCCGTACAGGCCGCGGGCGATGTGTTCCGCGAGCGGCCCCGCGTGGCAGTGGTAGAGGTGCAGCCCGAACGGCTCGGCTACGAACTCGTACGTCGTCTCCTCTCCTGTCTCGAGCAGGCCGGCGCCGATTCCCGGCACCCCGTCCATCTCCGCGGGGTGGATGCCGTGGAAGTGGATCGTGTGCGGGTGCTCGGAGCCGTTCACGAACCGGACCCGCATCCGGTCGCCCTCGCGGGCGCGCAGGGTCGGCCCCGGGACCCGGCCGTTGTACGTCCACGCGGGATAGTGGACGCCGGGCGCGACCTCGATCTCGCGGTCGGTCGCGACCAGCTCCCACTCGCGCACGACGCGTCCGGTCGGGAGGCGGCGCGTCTTTCCCCAGTCGTAGTCGCGCAGCATCTCGGTCGGGTCGAAGCCGTTCGCCGCGTGGTCGACCGTCGCCCCGTGGCGAAACGTCGGCCCGTTGCTGCCGCCGCCGTGGGCGGCCTTGCCCGCCCCGCCGTGCGCCGGCGCGGCGCTCGCGTCCCCCTCGAGCGCCGAGTGCACGCCCTCGTGCGGCACCAGGCCGTGGAGCGCCGGCAGCGCCGCGGCGCCGGTCGCCGCGCCACCCGCTAGCAGGCCCCGCCGGCTGAACCCGCGCTTGCGCTCCGGGCCGCCGTTGCGGCTCGCGGGCTTGTCGCCGGTCGTTGCGCGCTCGTCCATGCTGAAGGTTGATTAAAACAGATTCTGTCGTCGCCGTAAGACAGGTTTAGGCATAGCTAATCCCACTGCGCCCGAGGGTCCTCCCTCGTAGAATCGGCTCATGCCCAAGATCGAGTCACCGGTCGAGCTCGACGCCCAGTACCGCGCGATCCGCGAGCAGGCGGGGCTCCTCGACCGCTCCGGGCGCGGCAAGCTGGTCGTCCGCGGCGCCGACGCCGCCGAGTACCTGCAGGGGCAGGTGACCAACGACGTCGAGGCGCTCGAGCCCGCGCAGGGCTGCTACGCCGCACTGCTCGATCGCAAGGGCCACATGCGCGCCGACATGAGGGTGCTGCGAGTGGCCGCGGACGAGCTGTGGCTCGACGCCGAGGCGATCGCGAGCGCTGCGCTGCGGCGCCATCTCGACATGTACCGAGTCGGCCGCGACGTGGAGCTCGTCGACGCGACCGAGGACCGCGTCCTGGTGTCGATCGTCGGCCCCGGCTCGCTCGAGCTCAGCGGAGTCGGGCCGCTGTCGCCCGAGCACGCACACCGCGAGCTCAGTTTCGGCGACCTCGAGTGCCGCGCGGTCGCAACCGACCTCGGCGTCGACCTGATCGCCGAGGGCGGCGACGCCGACCGCTTGCGCGACCTGCTGCTCGAGCGCGGGATCGTCGCCGTCGACGAGGCCGCGGTCGAGGTGGTCCGGGTCGAGTCGGGCCGGCCGCGGTTCGGCGCCGAGATGACCGAGGCGACGATCCCGGCCGAGGCGGGGATCAACGAGCGCGCGGTCAGCTTCACCAAGGGCTGCTACATCGGTCAGGAAACCGTCGCCCGCCTGCACTACAAGGGCCGGCCCAACCGCCACCTGCGTGGCCTGCGGCTCGACGCCCCGGCTGAGCGCGGCGACCCGATCGCGCTCGGCGAGCGCGAGGTGGGCACCGTCGGCACCGCTTGCGTGTCCCCGGCGCTGGGACCGATCGCGCTCGCGGTCGTGCGGCGCGAGGCCCAGCCCGGCGAGCGCGTCTCGGTCGGCGCCGGCGGCGGCGAGATCGTCGAGCTTCCGTTCCGCCGACCCGACGCGTGAGCGTCGAGGGATCCGGTCCGGCCTCACCGGGTGATCGGTTAGATTTGCAGCGCGAATGAGGAGAGGGGTGCGCCGCCACCGCATCAGGTTCGTGCTGCCCGCCGGGCTCGTCGCGCTCGCGGCGGTCGCCGCGGGGTGCGGCTCCGAGGACCACCCGAACAAGCCGCGTCCCCCGGTCCCGCTCGAGGTGTCGGCGAAGGTCGGGACGGACCGCGTCAACGTGTCGCCGAGCGAGTTCGGCGCCGGCCTTGCCGTGTTCACGATCTCGAACCAGACCGAGGACGTCGTCCAGCTCGCGCTCGACGGGCCGACCGAGGCCGTCAGCGACCCGATCGAGGCCGGCGGCGTGATGACCGGCTTCAAGGTGCCGTTGGAGGAGGGCGCCTACGAGGCCAGCGCGGGCGCCGAATCGAGCGCGACGCCGGCGGAGCTGGTGATCGGCCCCGAGCGCCCCTCGTCGCAGAACGACCTGCTGATCCCGTAGCCGCCGCGGGCTAGGAGCGCTCAGCGGCGGGCGCGATCAGCGCCTCAACCTGGTTGAGGCAGGTGTCGACGTCATCCACGATCGCGTCGAACCCCTCGCGTGCGCCGGTGATCCCCTGTTCGGCCCTGGTGAGCGAGTCGCGAACGCCCTTACCGCGCTTCAGGGCAGCAGCCGCCCGCTCGATCAACGCGCTGACGCCGGCGGCATCCACCTCGAGCTCGCCCTCCGACGCCATGAGCGCGCGGGCGCAGGCGTAGCGGTAGACGAGCTCGAGCGCCAGCGGGTCGAACGACTCCTTGTCGAAAGCGACGACCATCTTGTTGCCGTGGTACTCGTGCAGCTCCTGGGTCCGCGCCGGCAGCTTCGACTCCCCGGAGACGACGAGCACGGCGAAGCACGCGTCGCGTCCCTCGAGCTCTGCGTCGAGCTCCTTCCAAGCGTCGTTGCGACTCAGCTTCTTGTCCTTGGCCTCGAAGATCACCCGGGCGCGGGCAGGTCCCCCGGCTCCGCCGATCTCGACGAGGGTGTCTCCCTTCTTGCTGCCTGCCTCGTTGCTCACCGTCCCGACATGGTGGGCAGCATCGCCACGGGCGGACGCGATGCGCTCGATGTGCTCGTGGACGGCGTCCTCGAACTCGAATCCCTTCTGGGTCCCCGCCTCGATCGCGGCGGTGATCTCCTCGTTGCCGCGCTGGACCCCCGCCAGGGCCGCGGCCTCCTGAAGTAGCTGATCGAGCTTTACTTCGAGCTTCTCGTCGCGGGCGTCCTGGTCGGCCCGGCGCTCCCTGGCCCATTCGCGAAGCGTGGTCAACAGCGGCCTGATCGGATTCAGCTCGTCCTCGGCTGACAGGCGCTGGAGGAACTCCCGATCCCGCCGCTCCAGCATCTCGCTGATGCGCGCGTGGACAGCGCTGTCCCGGCCCTCGCCGAACAGCTCGGCGAGGCTCTCCGACAACCCGGAGGAGTGCACCTCCAAAGCCTGGCCGAGCACGCCGGCCTCGTCGTCACCGGAGCCGAACGCGCGCCGGAGCTCGGCTTCCACGCGCTCGACGGCCTCGCGGTTGACCGCGTCGATCTGCTCGCGGTGTGTGACGGCCATCGCCTCGAATTCGCGTCTCGCGTAGTCGACCTCGACCGTGGCATCCTCGCGATCAAGCACCCGGGCGCCGATTTCGACCGCATCGGCGACGGTCTGCGGCGGCGACTGGCCCGCTTCCGCGCGCTCGCGTACGACGCGCGCTGCGCGCTCGTCGTTGACCGTGAGGCCCTCGATCACGAGCCGGTCCTCGAGCAACCGTACGGCGCCCGCAGATGCGCCCGGATCGCCGCCGTCGAGGGGGAGCTGTGGTTTCTCTGACGCTTCCATCGAACCCACGACGGTAGTCGCCGGCGCGGACGTGAACCTGACGGCCTAGGCCTCATGGCTCGTCCGCCAGGCCGCGGACCGGCGCCGTCTGTACGAGCTCGCGGAGGCGGTGCGCGAGCACGAGGCGCGTCCGGCGAGCATTCCGGCCGTCGCTGAGCCACGGTCGTACCGGTACGATCCCCGCGAATCGGAGCGGCACCTCGGTCGCCGGACAGACCACCGCGAAGTTCGCTCGCGAACTTCGCGCATTCGTTGAAGGAGGATCGTGGCCGTAGACATCGCGGAGGTTTCGAAGCTCGACGTCGAGCCCGGTGAGCTGCCGGAGTCGATGGCGGCGTGGGTGATCCGCCCCGAGCGCGAGGGGGAGCCCAAGGACGCGTTCCAGGTCGAGGAGATCGAGGTACCGGAGCCGGGGCCGTTCGAGGTCATCGTGCGGGTGATGGCGGCCGGCGTCAACTTCAACAACGTGTGGGCGGCGCTCGGCAAGCCGGTGTCGGTGTTCAGCTACGGCGACCATCCCGAGTGGGGGCACCACATCGGCGGCTCGGACGCCTCCGGCGTCGTGTGGAAGGTCGGTACCGGGGTGACGAAGTGGAAGCCGGGCGACGAGGTCGTCATCCATTGCAACCAGGCGTCGTACGAGGACGTCGAGGTGCACGGGCTCGACCCGCTCGCGGCCCCGAGCCAGATGATCTGGGGCTACGAGACGACATGGGGCTCGTTCGCGCAGTTCACAAAGGTGCAGGCGCAACAGCTGCTGCCGAAGCCGGCGAACCTTTCCTGGGTCGAGTCCTCTGCGTACGGCCTCACCTACTTCACCGCCTATCGCATGCTGCTCGACCGCTGCAAGCTCCAGGCGGGCCACAACGTGCTGATCTGGGGCGCGGCCGGCGGGCTCGGCGTGTTCGCGACCCAGCTGTGCGCGGCCTCCGGCGCGGACGCGGTCGGCGTCGTGTCCTCGGACGAGAAGGGCGCGCTGGTGAAGCGGCTCGGCGCCGTCGACTACGTGAACCGCACCGAGTTCGCGGGGATGATGCGCCAGGGCGGAGAGAGCCGCGACGAGGAGAAGGCGCGCGCGAAGGTCTCGCGCGAGTTCGCGAAGCGGGTCAAGTCGATCCTCGGCGACGCACCCGACATCGTCTTCGAGCACGTCGGCAAGGCTACGTTCCCGACCTCCGTGTTCTGCGTCAAGCCGTTCGGGAAGGTGGTGATCTGCGGCGCCACGTCGGGCTACGACCTCGACTTCGACGTCCGCCATCTGTGGATGCGGCAGAAGGAGATCCTCGGCTCCCACTTCGCGAACGCGTACGAGGCGACCCGCGCCAACCAGCTCATGGCCGAGGGCAAGATCCGCCCCGTGCTGTGGCGCGCGATGGGCTTCGACGGCGTCGCCGAGGCGCACCAGCTCCTGCACGAGAACAAGCATCTCGGCAAGATCTCGATCATGGTCGGGGCGACCGACGAGGAGCAGGGCAAGACGGCCGAGGGCCCGGGGGCGATCCGGGCCGAGGTCGGCGCCTAGGCGTGATGTTGGCGTCGAGCAGAGGGGGGCGAAGCCCCCGGGTGCGAGGCGAGTAGCAGGTCGGTGTTCTGATTCATGACACACGTCAACTACGTCGACTGGCGCGTGCATCCGTTTCGGGCCGAGCGCTGGCTCGAGATCTGGGAGCCGGCGCTCGACCGCGCGCTGGCGTTCGGCGCCACGCAGTGCTTCCTCACGCGCGACCACGACGACCCGCTCCACTTCCGCCAGGTGTCGGTGTGGGAGCGCCACGAGGACTTCGAGCGCTACTGGTTCTCGGACGAGCTCGTCGACCTGCGCGAGGCGGTGGTCAGCTACTACAACAAGCCGCTGTCGCCGAGCTGGCACTCGCTGACCGCGGAGGCCGCGGTACTCGAAGCCACCGAGTAACCCTAGGCGGCGAGCTCCAGGTCGCCGCGCGCGACGCAGTCGCCGACCCTGACGAGCGTCTCGACGAACGTCTCCGTGGCCTGCGAGCGGGCGCCCCGCTCCCGCGTCGCGGCCCACACGCGCCGGTCCGGGGCCACCGGCTCGGTCGGTCTCACCACCAGGTCCGAGCGCAGGGTCGGTAGGGCGAGGTCGGGCAGCAGCGTGTAGCCGAGCCCGGCGGCGACGTAGCCCTGAAGCACCGCGTACTCGTCGCTCTCGAACGCGATCCGCGGCTCGAAGCCGGCCGCGCGGCAGGCGTCGACGACCGCCTGGCTGCAGGAGCTGGGCCGCGTGCCGCACAGCCACGCCTCATCGGCCAACTCGTTCATCGGGACGCAGTCCCTGTCGGCGAGCGGATGCCCGTTCGGGAGCGCCACGTACATCGACTCGGTCAGCAGCAGCTCCATCTCGACGTCCCGGTCCTCGAGCTTCGCGGGCAGGAACGGGTAGTCGAAGACAACGGAGACGTCGACCTCGGCGGCGCGCAGCATCGGCAGCGTCTGCTCCGGCTCACCCTCGATCACCGACAGCCGCACCTGCGGGTGCGCGTCGCTGAACCGGGCCAGCGCCTCGGTCAGCAGGGTCGCGCTCGCGGTGGGGAAGCTCGCGATCCGCAGCTCGCCGCCCTCGAGCCCGGCGATCGCGGCGAGCTCGTGCTCCGCCTCGTCGAGGCGCGCGATCGCGGCCTCGGCGTGCCCGACCGCGGCGCGACCCGCGTCGGTGAGCTTTGGTCCCTCGTTCGTGCGCTCAAGCAGCGGCATCCCGACCTCGCGCTCGAGCGTCGAGACCTGCTGGCTGACCGCGGACTGCGACAGGTGGAGCACGTCCGCGGCGGCCGAGAACGAGCCCTGCCTCGCAACTTCCGCCAGCACCCGCAGCCGCCTCAGATCAAGCATAAGGGCACCTTATCACTTCGAGTAGAGATTCCTGTTGTGCTTATCGCCCCTGCGCGCGACCCTGTCGGCATCACGAATCTAACGCTCCCAGCGTCTCCCAGGTAGGTGATCTCGATGCGGTACAGGTACAGCGGCAACGGCGCAGCCCCCACGACCCGGGTGACGATCCGTCGCCTCGGCGGGGACGACGAGACGGAGGTGTCGAAGCTCGCGGAGCGCGACAGCGCTCACCGCCCGGCCGGCGTGCTGCTCGGCGCCGAGGTCGACGGCCGGCTGATGGCGGCGATCTCGCTCGCCGGCGGCGACGTGATCGCGGACCCCTTCCACCCCACCCGCGAGATCGTCGATGTCCTGCGGCTGCGGGCGCGCCAGCTCGACGGCCGCCACCCGCGGCGCGGTCGCCGGCTGCTCGCGTGGCTGCGGGGTGGCGGCCACGCGTCGATCGCACCGGCGCCGCCCGGCTCGGGCGGGCGGCTGCTGACGCTCACGCGCCGCCCCGAGTGCTGAGCGGGACCGTCGGCGGCCTAGTGCTGCTCGAGCGGCGCCATCGTCAGGCCCGCGGCCTCGAGCTGCTCCCAGTAGTGCTCGGCGGGCTCGCGCGGCCCCGACCACACGATCGCCTGACCGGTATTGTGGATCTCGTCCGCGATCCGGTAGCCGCGATCTACGCTGATTCCCGGGATCACGCGGGCGAGCGTGGTCGCGACGTGATCGAAGGTGTTGTGGTCGTCGTTGCGGACGATCACGAGCCAGTTGCCCCC
>DATAFB010000057.1:0-4249 GCA_036257695.1 Solirubrobacterales bacterium
CAAGGACGAGATCCTCGGCTTCGCCGCCGAGCGCGGCGGCTCGTTCTGGATCATCGTCGTCGGCGGCTACCTCGGCGCGCTGCTGACCGGGATCTACGCGTTCCGGATCATCTTCCGCGTCTTCTTCGGCGAGCCGTGCCCCGAGGCGCGCTCGCTCGAGGGCGGCGAGCCGTACCACGCCGACCCCGTCAACCCCGCGACGGGCGAGAAGGAGGACACGGACGTCGGCTTCCCCGGCCACCACTGGATCGCCGAGCGCGCGTGGCCGATGGCCGCGGCGATGTCTGTCCTCGGCGTGCTGTCCGTGGTCGGCGGCTACGTCCAGGTCCCGGGCGTCGACGAGCTGATCACCGAGCTCCTCGTGCCGACGCTCGAGGACTCGCCGTTCGAGGCGATCCACGAGCCGACCTCGTCGGCGTGGATCGGGCTCGGCGTCGGCGGCGTGATCTCGATCATCGGGATCGGGATCGCGTACTACCTCTACGTCGCCAACCCGGGGACGACGGCGAGGCTGATCGCGCGCGCCCGCGCGCTGCACGCGTTCTTCGTCAACAAGTGGTACTTCGACGAGCTCCAGGACGCGCTCGTGTACAGGCCGGTGATCGGGTTCGGGCGCTTCGCCAACGTGGTGTTCGAGCGCTACGTCGTCCAGGGGCTCGTCGCCGGCGCCGTCGGGCTGGTGCGCGGGTTCAACGTCGTCGTCCGCGGCGCCCAGACCGGCTTCGTGCGCGGCTACGCGACGCTCCTCGTCGGCGGCTTCGCCGCCCTTGGCCTCTACTTCCTGCTCGCGAGCAGCTGATGGAGGGGCGCCGGTGATCAACTTCCTGCTCTGGGTCCCCGCGGTCGTCGGCCTGCTGACCTTCGTCGTGCCGCGGAACGGGATCCGGATCGTGCCCGTGATCGGGGCGCTGGTCGCGGTCGTCCTGGCGGCGATCGTCGTCGCGGGCTTCGACCAGGGCGAGCCGGGGCTCCAGCACGTCGTCGACGAGAGCTGGATCCCCGACCTCGGGGTCCGCTACGAGCTCGGGATCGACGGGATCAGCGTCTTCCTCGTCCTGCTGACGACGGTGCTGTGGGCGGCCGCGACCCTGTACTCGGCCTTCAACCAGCCGGAGCGGCCGCGCATCTACTTCTTCATGCTCGGGGTCGCCGAGACCGGAGCGCTGGGCGCCTTCCTCGCCCAGGACCTGCTGCTGTTCGTCCTCTTCTTCGACCTGATGCTGATCCCGTTCTACTTCCTGATCGGGGCGTGGGGCGGCGAGAACA
Source organism: Solirubrobacterales bacterium (assembly GCA_036257695.1). Lineage (GTDB taxonomy): Bacteria > Actinomycetota > Thermoleophilia > Solirubrobacterales > 70-9 > DASPWW01. Next base: position 1,267 of record DATAFB010000057.1, read on the forward strand.
GGATCGCGGCGACGACGAAGATGATGGTCTACACCCTGGTCGGGTCGCTGCTGATGCTGGTCGGGGCGATCGCGACGGCGGTCATCGCCGCCGACGGCGGCGAGGTCAGCTTCTCGCTCGCCGACCTCAGCGCCAACGTCCTCAGCGAGGGCAGCCAGGACTGGATCTTCTGGTTCTTCGCCGCCGCGTTCCTGGTCAAGATGCCCGCCTTCCTCGTCCACGGGTGGATGCCGGACGCTTACCGCGCGGCGCCGATCGCGGTCGTCGCGGTGCTGTCGGGGGTGCTGTCGAAGGTCGGCGCATACGGCTTCCTGCGCGTCGCGCTGCCGCTGTACCCGGACGCGGCGATTCGGTTCCAGGAGGTTCTGCTCGTGATCGCCGTCGCCGGGATCGTCTACGGCGGCGCGATGGCGTTCACGCAGACGAACGTCCGGCTCGTCGCCGGGTTCTCGTCGCTGGCCCAGCTCGGCTTCATCACCCTCGGGATCTTCTCCCTGCGACCCGACGGGGCCGACGGCGCCGTGCTGCAGATGGTCAACCACGGGCTCGTCGTCGCGCCGACGTTCTTCATCATCGGCGTGCTCGCCGCACGCGCCGGGACCGAGGACCTGCGCGAGATGGGCGGGATGGCGTTCCGGGCGCCGATCCTCGCGGCGCTGTTCCTGATCGTCACCCTGGCAACGCTCGCGATGCCGGGGTCGGCGAACTTCGTCGGCGAGTTCTACATCCTGATCGGGGCCTTCCAGTCGAAGATCGCGTACGCGCTGATCGCGACGATCGGGATCGCCTTCGCGGCCTTCTACGCGATCCGCCTGTACCAGCGCACGATGCACAACCGCCTCCCCGAGGGCGTCGAGTCGCGCGAGATCACGTGGCGCGAGGGCCTCGTGATCGTCCCCCTCGTCGCCTGCATCGTCGCCCTTGCGCTGTACCCGGGGTTAATCCTCGAACGCGGTGAGGACTCCGTCGGGCAGGCCGTGCAACCGGAGGTCGCGGCGATCGAATGACCTTCGACGCCCCGCACATCGACTACGCCGGGCTGTCGCCGGTGATCGCGCTGACCGCGGGCCTGTGCGTGGTGCTGCTCGCCGGAGTGTTCGGGGCCGGCGGGCGGCAGCGATTCGTCGTCAGCGCGCTGACGATCGTCGTGCTCGCCACCACGGCCGGCCTGCTGATCTGGCAGTGGGGCGAGAGCAAGGACCTGATCGAGGGCGCGCTGCGGCTCGACGACCTCGCGATCGCGATCTCGCTGATCGTCGTCGCGGCGGCGGCGTTCGTCGTCCCGCTGACGCTGCGCGAGCCGGCCGCGGGGGACGATCGCCACGGCGAACTCCAGGCGCTGCTCGTGTGCTCGACGCTCGGCATGGTCCTGCTGGCCCAGGCGCAGAACCTGGTCACGCTGTTCGTCGCGATCGAGCTGCTGTCGGTGCCGCTGTACGTGCTGTGCGGCTCGGCGGTGCGCCGCGCGGAGTCGCTCGAGTCGGGGCTCAAGTACCTGATCGTCGGCTCGGTCGGCTCAGCGACGCTGCTGTACGGGCTCGCGTTCATCTACGGGGCGTCGGGCTCGACCGACTTCCCGGCGATCGCCGAGGGCATCCGGTCGAGCGGTGTTGCCGGCGACACGCTGCTCCTGATCGGGGTCGCGCTCGCGGCGACCGGGCTCGCGTTCAAGGTCTCGCTCGCCCCGTTCCACCAGTGGACGCCCGACGTCTACCAGGGCGCACCGACCCCGGTGACCGCGTTCATGGCGGTGGCGACGAAGGCCGCCGCGTTCTGCGTCTTCGTGCGCCTGTTCGAGGTCGCGCTCGGCCCCACGGTGGACGACTGGCAGCCGGCGCTCGCCGCGGTGGCGGCGGTGTCGATCGCCGTCGGCAACATCGGCGCGCTGGGCCAGGACTCGCTCAAGCGCCTGCTCGGGTATTCCGGGGTCGCGCAGGCGGGCTACATCCTCGTCGGCATCGTGGTCGCGTCGCAGACCGGGGTCGAGGCGCTCGTCTTCTACCTCGTCGCGTACATGCTGATGAACCTGGCCGCGTTCGCGGTCGTCGTCGTGCGCGAGCGCGAGACGGTGTTCGGCGACGACATCCGGGCGGTCGAGGGGCTCGGGGCCGAGCGGCCGGCGCTGGCGTGGCCGCTGACGATCTCGATGCTGGCGCTTGCGGGGCTGCCCGGGACGACGGGGTTCATCGGCAAGCTGTTCCTGATCGAGGCCGCGGTCGAGGGCGATTACACGTGGCTCGGGGTCGCGATCGTCGTCGGGACGATGATCTCGCTCGTGTACTACCTGCGCGTCGTCGCGGCGGTGTGGATGCGGCCCGCGCCCGCTCCGGCGATCGCCGGCGGCTCGCCGGATGCCGACGCCGAGCGCCCGCCCGGCACCCGGTGCCTGATGATCGTCGTCCCGACGATCCTCGCCGCCGCCGCGACGGTGGCCTTCGGCGTCTATCCGGACCCGCTCGTCGACTGGGCCTCGGCCGCCGGCGAGTCGCTGGCGCCCCCGTTCCTGTAGGCGAGCGCCGCGACGAGGGCGAGGAGGATCGTCAACTCGGGGCGAGCTCCGCCGCGGCCTCGGCGAACGCCTCGCTGTGGCGGTCGACGTCTGCCTCCGTCGTGGCGGGCGACATCAGGGCCATCATGTGGAACGGCGTCATCAGCACGCCTCGGTTGAGCATGTAGAGGTGCATCAGCGCGTCGAGCTCGGGGTCGAACTCCGCGCTCGCCTCGGCGCCGGTGCGGGGGCGCTCGGGCGCGAACATGTACTCGGCGCGGCATCCGAGCCGGGTCACCTGCCACGGCAGGCGGCGCTCGTCGATCGTCGCGGAGACGGCGGATTCGAAGCGCTCGGCGAGCGCGATCATGCGCTCGAACGCGTCGTCGGTCAGCACCTCGGTCAGCGTCGCCCGCACGGCCGCGAGCGACAGCGCGTTGCCGGCCAGCGTGCCGCCGATCCCGCCGACGTCGGCGTTGTCCCAGTCGGTTCGCG
>DATAFB010000074.1:0-5329 GCA_036257695.1 Solirubrobacterales bacterium
GCGTGTTCGTGTGGAAGGCGGGGACGAGCTTGACCCACCCCCACTCGCGCTCGACGGTCCCGCCCAGGTTGGGGTCGGCGACGTCCTCGACCCCCTGCTCGGAGAGCCACCGCGCGAGCTCGACGATCGCCACGCACCGCGCCCCGGTCCGCTTCGCGATCTCGACCGCGTGGCTTATGTGGTCCGCGTGGCCGTGGGTCAGCAGGATGTCGGTGGGCTCGAGCTCGTCGGGCGGTACCGCTCCCGCCGGGTTGTCGGGGGACAGGAACGGGTCGATCAGAATCCGCGTCTCGCGGTCGGCGAGCTCGAACGCGGCGTGGCCGAGGTACCGAACTTCCATCAGAAAAACATCCACCTGCTGCTCGCGTCGCACTCGCGCGCTTCGCCCGCTCTGCTCCGCGCCGACATCACTGCCTACTCGACCCGCTCGATCTCGGGATCGCCCCCGTCCAGGTGGCGCTTGAAGAAGTCGACCGTGCGGTCCCAGGCGTCCTCCGCGTGCTCGGGATGGTGGGTCCCGAGCCGGTTGAGGTCGGTGAAGAACGCGTGCCCGGCACCTCGTAGAAGTGGGCGCCGGCCTGGTTGAGCTCGTCCTGGAGCGCGTTCGCCCCGTCGGTGGAGATGAAGTCGTCGTTGTCTCCGAAGTGGCCCAGCACGGGCGTGCCCTCGGGCTTCGAGAAGTCGGGCTTGCCGTGCGGCATCTTGGGGTGGGTGGCGACATAGTCGACGGCGCCCCGCATCTCCTTCTCGGCCTCGTCCATGTTCATCGCCTCCACGCCCCACCACTCCTGCAGCACGACGAGTCCGGGGCCCTCGCCCTCCGGCTCGGCCAGGTATCCGGTGGCCTTGCTGCCGTTCGCCTCGAACTCGACCTCTGCCATTCAATCCTCCTTCGATAGCTCTTCAGCCAAGGCCCATCCAACCGCGACGCCGACGAGCATGCCCATTCGCGCCTCCTCGGCGAGCAGCGTGCGGACGGCGGTGATGCGGCGGTCGGGCTCGGGCTCGGTCGCCGCCTTCAGCACCTCGGCCTCGTGGGCCTCGCCGAACCACCCGCCCGCCTGCATCGCCTCCGTCAGCACCCGTTGCAGCTTCGGGGCGGCGCTCGTCACCGTCGACTCCGCCTCGCGGAACCGGCCCGGCTCCGTCAGCGCGTCGATCGCCGCCTCGAGCTGCTCGTCCGAGTACATGTGCCGTGGCACGCCGCCAACATATCGCGGGCTCAGCGCCGCGCCGAAGACCTGCTGGTGGAGCGGCTGCGCGTCCCGGTGGCCCGCTTGCGGGTCCCCGTGGAGCGCTTCTTGGCCGTCGACGTCGAGCGCTTGCGGGCCGTCGACTTGCGCGCAGAGGACGACCTGCGAGCGGCGGGCTTGGCGCGGCCACCGCCCGAGACCCGCTTCTGGAGCTGCGTGAAGTCCTTGCGGACCGACTGTTCGAGCCGCGTCAGGTCCTTGCGGGCCTTCGCGATCATCCGCTCGAGGTCGCGCTGCGCGTCCTTGCCGCGGGCGCTGACGTCCTTCTGCAGCGACTTGGCGCGCTTCTCCGCGGCGCTGAGCGAGTCCTTGGTGCGCTTCATCGCCGCCTCGCGCGCGCGGCCGACGCCGGACGTGGATGTCTGCGGTGCCATCGTCTCCTCCTCGTGATCGTGGACGCTAAGACCCTACAGCGGCTGGCGATACTCCCACATCTGCAGCCCGCCGATGTCGCGGTACCCGATCCGCTCGTAGACCGGGAACCCCATCTTCGTCGCCTGCAGGGTCGAGGTGCGCATCCCGCGCTCGCGGGCGTCGTCGAGCGCCGTCCGCAGCAGGTCGTGGGACAGCCCGCGACCGCGCGCCTCGGGGATCGTGGCCACCCACCACACGCCGCAGTCCCCGTCGGTCTCGGTGGTGGCGAGGACCGAGGCCACCCGTCCGTCGAGCCGCGCCTCGTACACGCGCCACGTGCCAGGGGGCGGGTCCCCGATCCCGAGCGCGAAGGTCCCGGGGGCGTCGCCGTACGCGGCGTCGTTGACCCGCGTCAGCTCGGTGACCGCCTCGGCCCGCGACCAGTCGAGGTCGCCGGGGGCGTGGCGTGGCAGGTTGTCGAGCTCGAGCACCATCGCGCGCGGGGTGGCGTCGAGCTTGTGGCCCGCCGACGCGAGCAGCTCGGCGGACGCGGCATCGACCTCCGGCACCCAGACCGTCCACGCGAATACGCCCGCAGCGTCGTACTCGCGCGCGAGCTCGTCCCGGACCGCGGCGAGGTGTTCCGGCGTGTCGTACAGGACCGAGTTGAATACCGACCGCCCGGGAACCGCCGGCTCGACGGCGGCGAGCACCCCGTCGCGCTCGATCAGCCCCCCGCTTTCGGACCCGCCGCCGAGCGCGCGCCACGCCGCCGTCATGCTGCGGTGCATGCGCCGCAGCCACTCGCTCGACTCCCACCCCGAATCAGATGTTCGCGCTCGGCCCGGCATCAAATTCCCCGCCCAGGGCGGGATCCTGACATGAGCCTCGCGCTCACCGCTTGAGCGCGAGCGTGAGGCCGTCTGCGACGCCGAGCATCGCGACGTCGACCCGCTCGTCGGTGGCGACGCGCTCGTTCAGCTCCCTGACCGCGACGTTTGCGGGGGAGGCGTCGTCGGCGTCCAGCACGGAGCCGCCGCGCAGCACGTTGTCGATCATCATCAGGCCCCCGCCCCGCAGGCGCGACAGGACCTCCTCGTAGTAGTCGAGGTACTCCTCCTTGTCGGCGTCGACGAACGCGAAGTCGAAGCGCTCGTCGGCGGGCAGCGCCAGCAGGGTCTCGAGCGCGGGTCCGATGCGAAGCTCGATCCGGTCCTCGACCCCGGCCTCGCGGAAGTATCGCCGCGCGATTCCGGTCCACTCCTCGCTGACGTCGCACGTCAGCAGACGCCCGCCCTCGGCGAGCCCGCGGACGATGCAGATCGCCGAGTAGCCGGTGAAGGTCCCGAGCTCGAGCGCGTCGCGGGCGCCGATCGCGCGCGTGAGCAGGGCCATCAACGCTCCCTGGTCGGGCGCGATCTGCATCACGGAGACGTCGCCCAGCGCCTCCGTCTCGGCCTGGAGGCGTCGCAGGACGTCGTCCTGGCGCGATCCGTGCTCGACCAGGTAGGCGTGGAGCTCGTCGGTGAGCGCCGTGTACTTCGGCGTCACGGGGCGCGCGCTTCGCCCGGCCGGGCCGCGAACCCGGCGAGCAGGCCGACGGCGCCTCCGGCGAGCCCGGCCCATACGCTGGCGAAGTCCTCGACGAGCGGCAGCGCGAGCAGCACCGCGGCGCACACCGTGACCCCGATCAGGTCGTAGTCCTCGTCCGGGTACCTGCGGCTCTCCATGTAGCGGACCGCGAACCACGCCCCGACCGCGCCCAGCGCGAGCCCGTTTCCTCCCGCGGCCACCAGGGTGCCGGCGTCGAGCCCGATCGAGTGCATCGCGCTCGCGCCCAGCATCCCGAGCGCGCCGCACGCCAGCATCAGCAGCACCGCCGCGACCGTGCCCAGCCGCCGCTCCAGCGGGGGAACGAACACGGCGACGGCGACGGCGACCACGAACAGGTACCCGAGGTCGTCGTACACGAACGGCGCCGCCAGGTAGCGCCACCACTCCGAGCCGACCGGGCCGACGATCGCCCCGACCTCGCTCGGGAACAGGTCGGCGGCACGCTGGACCAGCAGCAGAACCGCCGGCCCAAGGATCGCGGCGATCGTCGCGTACGGTCGTTCTGCGACCGCCACCTTCGGGATCCTGGGTCTGCGCAGACGCCGGCGCGGCTCGCGCGGGGTGATCTCGTCGCCGCGCCGCTCGAGCTTCGGCGCCCGCTTGCGGAGGCGCGTGCCGCAGTACGGGCACTCGGTGACGTATGGGCTGACCTCGGACCCGCAGCTCTTGCAGACGACGCTCAACTCCGGCGATGCCACAGCCCCGAGAATACTTGGGGGATAGCCTCGCCTACGGGCGGGTGTGGTCGGCGATCTCCCGCGCAAGCTCGGTGAGGTTCCCGTTGCGGGCGTGCATTCCGAGCTGGCGGCGGGCGCCGGTCCCGTTCTCGACCAGGTCGTCGACGCCCGCCAGCTCCGCTTCGCAGCCCAGCTCCTGGGCGTGCTCGGCGAGCTCGTCGAGCATCCGCCGCACCATCTCGCGCGCCGGCACCTGCCTGCCCTCGCGGAAGTCGATCAGCTCGCCCTCGATCCCGCGGACCGCGGCGCGGACCTTGTTGTCGTCGATCAGCTCGCTCGGGTACTCGACCATCGGCTCCTCGCGATCGAACAGCGACGACAGCCTGTGGGCGAGCGCCGCTGTCAGCGCGGTGAGCGCCAGCGTCGCGTCGAGCCGCGTCTGCTGGTCGAACACCCGCGTCTCGACGGTGCCCAGCCTGGGGTGCGGGCGGACGTCCCACCACAGGTACGTGTAGTCCTCGATCGCGCCGCTTTCCATCATCAGCTCGACGCGCCGCGAGTAGATCTCCCACGTCCCGTAGTGCGGTGGGATCCCGTTTCGCGGGAAGGCCCGGAAGACCGGCGTGCGGGCGGACATCATCCCGGTGTCGTAGCCGCGCCAGAAGGGCGAGTTCGAGGACAGCGCCAGCAGCAGTGGGAGGTAGCGTCGCACCCCGTCGGCGACGTAGATCGCCTTGTCGGGCCCCTCGATGGCGACGTGCACGTGCGTGCCGAAGATCAGCTCCTGGCGGGCGACGTATCCGAGCTCCTCGACGAGCTGCTGGTAGCGCGGCCGCTCGACGATCTTCTGGTCCTCCCAGCGCGCGAACGGGTGCGTCCCCGCCGCGCCGATCAGCACGCCCCGCTCCTCCGCGATCCGCGCGACCTCGAGCCGAAGGGCACGCAGCTGCTCGCCCGCGCTCGCGACGTCCTCGCACGGCTTCGTCGCGACCTCGAGCACCGACTGCATCAGCTCCGGCTTGACGTAACCGGGGATGTCCTCCGGGACCGCGGCGAGGATCGCCTCGACCTCCTGCGCAAGATCGAGACTCTCGGCGTCGATCAGCATCAGCTCCTCCTCGATGCCGATCGTGAACGGCGGCCCGTTGAATGAGTGTTCGAGCACGGCGAAACCGGGGTTTTCCCGGGCGCGGCGCATGGTAGACACGGGTCCGGAGGGGGTTTTTCCCCGATCCCGGGCATGCCGCGCAGACCTATACTCGAGCGGCCCCGACCGAAGGAGCCCCAGATATGGAAATCAAGTCCGTCCCCGAGCAGAAATCACTCCTCCAGGTTCTCGACACCGGCAAGCGCACGCGGCTACGCAGGCTGCTGTTCGAGTTCGGCCCGGGCAACGGGACGCTGCTGCTGCTCCCGATCGATCAGGGCATC
>DATAFB010000081.1:0-17769 GCA_036257695.1 Solirubrobacterales bacterium
CCGCCCAGCAGGCGCTCAAGCAGGCGCAGTCCTCGCTTCGCAACATCCGCGCCCTGGACATCGTCAGCACGGGGATCCGGGGCGAGAACCTGGACGAGTTCCGGGCTCACGTCCGCGTGGCCTTCCTCGTCGAAGGGACCGACGTCGACTGAGGTCCGCGCCCGCTAGGGCGGAATTAGCTTAATTCCAGTCGGGATTTGCTAGTTTCCTCGCAGGCATTGCCGGCGAGCCGCGAGGAGTCGTTCCGATGGAGCCAGTCTCGGTCGAGCCAAAGAGCGACGCGAAGACCGACGAGAAGAAGCTGCCCCACCCCTCCGAGCTGGAGCAGGACACGGGCAAGGCGCAGCGCGCCAAGGGCCGCGTCGGCTCGCTCGAGAACCCCGAGGTGTACGACGACGTCCCGGGGCACGTGCTGCCGATCATCGAGCGCGAGTTCGACGACTTCGACACCGAGGCGAAGAAGTTCCTCCGCGGCGACATCGAGGAGGAGAAGTTCATCGGCTTCCGCCTCAAGCAGGGGGTGTACGGCCAGCGCCAGCCCGACGTCCAGATGATCCGGGTCAAGCTGCCGTTCGGCGGCGTCACGCCGGAGCAGATGGAGGCGTTCGCGGACCTCGCCGAGACGTACGCGCCGCTGCGCAAGGGCCACATCACGACGCGCCAGAACTTCCAGTTCCACCACGTCCCGCTCGCCGACGCGGCGAAGGCGATCAGGATGATCGGCGACGCCGGGCTGTCGACGCGCGAGGCGTGCGGGAACACCGTCCGCAACGTGACCGGAGACCCGTGGGCCGGGGTGTGCGACGACGAGCCGTTCGACATCACCGCGTACGCGGCCGCCTACGCGCGCTACTTCGTGCGCCATCCGGTCACCCAGCTGATGCCGCGCAAGTTCAAGACCGCGTTCTCGGCCTCGGACGAGGACCGCGCGATCACCGGGATCCACGACCTCGGGTTCGTCCCCAAGGTCCACGAGGTGGACGGCGTCGAGGTCCGTGGCTTCGAGATGCGGGTCGGCGGGGGTACCTCGATCATGCCCCGCATCGCGCCGACACTGACCGAGTTCGCGGAGGCGGACAGCGGCGAGTACCTGCGCGTCGCCGAGGCCGCGCTGAGGATCTTCGACCGCCAGGACTGGCTGCGCAAGAACCGCGCCCGGGCGCGGATCAAGGTGCTCGTCGACAAGATCGGGATCGAGCAGTTCCGCGACATGGTCGACGAGGAGCTCGAGGGCGAGTGGGCGACGGAGCACGACTACACGGCCGACCTCGAGCGGATGAGGTTCGAGCACGACGAGGAGGCGAACGTCCCCGCGCCCCCGGCGAGTCACGGCTCGCCGAACGGCGACCGCACCGAGTTCGACCGCTTCGTCGAGACCAACGTCCGCGCGCAGCGCCAGCAAGGATTCTCGACGATCCAGGTCAAGGCCTTCCGTGGCGACCTGTCGCCGGAGCAGTTTCGCGGCCTGGCGGCAATCATGCGCGAATACACGGGCGGCTACGCGCGCACGAGCGTGCACCAGAACATGGTCCTGCGCTGGGCCCGCGACGAGGCCGTCTACGACGTCTGGGAGCGGCTGCGCGAGCTCGACCTCGCCGACCCGGGGGCGGACGAGATCGGCGACGTCGTCAGCTGCCCCGGCACCGACAGCTGCAAGCTCGGGATAACCAGCTCGATGGGGCTGAACACGGCGATCCACGAGCGACTCGCCGAGATGCAGATCGACGACCCGCTGACGAAGCGGATCCACATCAAGATGAGCGGCTGCCCCAACGGCTGCAGCCAGCACCACATCGCCAACATCGGCTTCTACGGCGCGTCGCTGAAGGTTGGCGACCGCCAGGTCCCCGCGTACATCCCCCACGTCGGCGGCCAGTACGAGGGCGGGGAGGTGGCGTACGGCGAGCGGCTCAAGTCGCGTCTGCCGGCGAAGCGGGTCCCCGACGCGGTCGAGCGTTGGATCCGCTTCTACGAGCAGGATCGCGAGGACGGCGAGGTCTTCAACGCCTTCGTCGCCCGCGTCGGCGCGAAGCGCTTCCAGGAGCTGGTCAAGGACCTCTCGATGCCGGTCGAATTCTCGGTCGAGAACCTGATGCACTTCGTCGACTGGGAGCGCAAGGAGCCGTACAAGGTCGAGCGCGGCGAGGGCGAGTGCGCGGTGTAGCGGCACCACCCGCCCCGCCGCGGATCAACGGCGAGCCGATCGATCCGCGGGAGGTGAACGAGCGCCTCGAGTCGCTGGACGCCGAGGAGGTGATCGCGTGGGCGGTCGAGAGCTTCCATCCGAGCCTCTACTTCGCGTGCTCGTTCCAGAAGACGACCTCGGTGATCATCGACCTCGCGCAGCGCGTCGATCCCTCGACGCGGTTCTTCTACCTCGACACCGACCTGCTGTTCGAGCAGACCTACCTCGCCCGGGACGCGCTCTCGGCGCGGTACGGGATCGAGTTCGACCGCTACCACAACATCAGCGTCGACCAGCAGGCTCGGCTGTACGGCGATAAGCTGTGGGAGCGTCAGCCGGACGCCTGTTGTGGGATTCGCAAGGTAGAGCCGATGCGGGATGCTCTCGCCGGCTTCGACTGCTGGGTGTCGGGGATTCGCCGCGCGGACTCCCGGACCCGGGCCGGAGCGGCGAAGTTCGGATGGGACATGCGCTTCGGGCTGTGGAAGCTGAATCCCCTGGCGGACTGGTCTGACGAGGAAGTCTGGAACCACATCCACGAGCACCATGTCCCGTACAACCCCCTGCACGATGCCGGCTATCCATCGATCGGCTGCACCCACTGCACGCGCTCGCCCGGAAACGGCGTGGGCCCGCGCGACGGTCGCTGGGCGAACGCGGAGAAGACCGAGTGCGGGCTGAACTAGGGCGCCTCGATCGCCACGCGCGCCGCGCGCGCCGCGTGAGCTGAGCGCCGCAATCCGACCCCCAGCCAGAGGCCATGCCACAAGCGAAGACCGAACAAGCCCTGTCCCTCACCCTGTCCGCCCGCCAGACCGCGGACTTCGAGCTGCTGGCCAACGGCGGGTTCGCCCCGCTGACCGGGTTCATGGACGCCGAGGACTGGCGCTCGGTGGTCGAGACGATGAGGCTGAGCGGCGGCGACATCTGGTCGATCCCGATCGTGCTCGCGACCGACCTAGACGCCGCACCGGGTGACGTCGTCGAGCTCGCCGCCGACGACGGCAAGGCCCTCGGCCGGCTCACGGTCGAGGAGGTCTTCGACCGCGACGTCGAGCGCGAGGCAGAGATGGTCTACCGGACCAAGGAGGACGCGCATCCGGGCGTCGCGGCGATCTACGGCGAGGGCAACCGCTGCCTCGCGGGGCCGATCGAAGCCGACGCGCTGCCCCAGCACGACGAGGCGTTCCAGAAGCGGCTCCTGTCGCCCGAGGAGTCACGCAAGGCGTTCGCCGATCGAGGCTGGAAGCGCGTGGTTGCGTTCCAGACGCGGAACCCGATCCACCGCGCCCACGAGTACCTGACCAAGGCGGCGCTCGAGATCTCCGACGGGCTGTTCCTGCACCCGATCATCGGCGAGACGAAGAAGGGCGACATCCCGGCCGAGGTGCGGATGCGGTGCTACGAGATCCTGCTCGAGCGCTACTACCCGCAGGACCGCACCATGCTCGGGGTCAACCCGGCGGCGATGCGCTACGCGGGTCCGCGCGAGGCGATCTTCCACGCGATCGTGCGCCGCAACTACGGCGCAACGCACTTCATCGTTGGCCGCGACCACGCGGGTGTCGGCGACTACTACGGGACCTACGACGCCCAGCAGATCTTCGACGAGGTCGACCTCGGCGAGCTGGGCATCGAGCCGCTGTTCTTCGAGCACACGTTCTGGTGCCGGAGCTGCGAGGGGATGGCGTCGAACAAGACGTGCCCCCATCCCGAGGACGCGCACCTGTTCCTGTCGGGGACGAAGGTGCGTGAGATGCTTGCGGCGGGCGAGACGCCACCGCATGAGTTCACGAGAGAAGAGGTTGCGGAGATCCTGATCAACGCGTATAGAGAGGAGTCGGACTAGACATGGCTGGTGAGCAGGGATTCACCCTGTGGTTCACAGGGCTCTCCGGATCCGGAAAGACGACGATCACGCACATCGTCCGTGACGAGCTAGAAGCTCGCGGCTCCAAGGTCGAGATCCTGGATGGCGACATCGTGCGTCAGAATCTCTCCAAGGGCCTCGGGTTCTCGAAGGAGGACCGGGACACGAACATCCGCCGGGTTGCATTCGTTGCGGATCTGCTGTCGCGCAACGGCGTCCCGGTGATCACCGCGGCGATCTCCCCGTACCGCGAGATCCGCGACGAGGCTCGCGCCCAGATGGACGGCCGCTTCATCGAGGCGTACGTCAAGGCCTCGGTCGAGGAGTGCGAGCGCCGCGACGTAAAGGGCCTGTACGCGAAGGCCCGTTCGGGCGAGATCAAGGAGTTCACAGGGGTCTCGGACCCCTACGAGGCGCCGGAGAACCCGGAGCTGGTGCTAGACACCGAGAGCGAGACGCCCGAGGAGTCGGCGGGCAGGATCATCGCCTACCTCGAGGACCACCGCTTCATCGCCCCGAAGGGCGACGCCGGCTAGGCGCCCGGCCGGGGCGGGACCCGGGGCTCGCCGAGCCCGTACGTGCCGTAGGCCCCGAAGCGGGAGAACTGCTTGTGCGTGGGGCCGTGGAAGTCGGACGACGCGGTCGGCACCAGCTCGAACTCGTCGCACAGCTCGAGCAGGTGCCGCGTCTGGTCGGCCGTGTGCGGCGGGTAGAACGCCTCGATCCCGTCGAGGCCGACGTCGCGGACGAGGCTGGAGACGAGGTCGCGGACCTGCTCGGGGTCGCTGACGTCCCAGTACGGATGGGCGACGACGGCGACGCCGCCGGCGTCGTGGATCAGGGTCACGGCCTGCTCGGCGCTCGGCCACCGGCGCGACACGAACGCCTTCGCGCCCGGCACGAGGTACTCCTCGAAGAACGGGCCGAGGTCGGGGCCGGCGCCCGCGGCGCGGGCGATGTGCGGGCGGCCGATCGCGTCGGCCGTCCCGGCCTCGGCGACCGCGTCCTCGAACCGGACCTCGACTCCGTGCTCGTTGAGCTTCGCGATGATCTCGCGCGCGCGGTCGACCCGCTCCTGCTGGGCGCGCTCGCAAGCGGGCGCGATGCGCTCGATGTCGATCCAGTAGCCGCAGATGTGAAGGTCCTCCGAATAGCGGTGGACGCACGACATCTCGACTCCGGGGACGTTGACGATCCCGGCGTCCTCGGCGACGGCGGTCGCGGCGGCGACTCCGGCGATGCCGTCGTGGTCGGTGAGCGACATCGTCGTCACGCCCGCGTCGACGGCCGCGCGGGCGACGTCGCCCGGCTCGAGCTGTCCGTCCGATACGGTCGAATGAGCTTGAAGGTCGATCAGGGTCAAGGAGACCGAGGAGTGTAGATGCGGATCACGGCGAAAGCGGACTATGCCGTCCGGGCCGCGCTCGAGCTGGCGTCCGTGGAGGACGGGGAGCCGATCAAGGGCGAGCGCCTGTCCGAGGCGCAGGACATCCCGCTCCAATTCCTCGAGCACATCCTGCTCGAGCTCAAGCACGCGCGGATCATCAGGACGAAGCGCGGCGTGCACGGCGGCTACTGGCTCGCCCGCCCCCCGGAGGAGATCACCCTCGCCGACGTGATCCGCGCGGTCGAGGGGCCGCTGGCGAACATCCAGGACTCCGCGCCGGAGGACACGAGCTATCCGGGGCCGGCCGAGCCGCTGCGCGAGGTGTGGATCGCCGTGCGGGCGAACCTGCGGGCGGTGCTCGAGAGGGTGACGCTCGCGGACCTCACGTCCGGCGAGCTGCCGGACGAGGTCAGGGAGCTGACCGAGGACCCGGACGCATGGGTACACCGGTAGCTACCATTTCTGGCCGCGTCTTCTGAGTGACTTAGTCAACAAAGTCGCCTAGATCCTCGTACCACTCGGTCGCCACGCATGGATCCCGCGATCATCTTCTTCGGCTTGGGCATCGGCCTGCTCGTCGGCATGACCGGCATGGGCGGCGCGTCGCTGATGACGCCGATGCTGATCATCGTGTTCGGGATCTCCCCCGTGACCGCAATCGGCACCGACATCTTCTACGCCGCGATCACGAAGTCCGTCGGCGGGGTCCAGCACCTGCGGATGAAGACGGTCCATCGCGGGCTCGCGTTCTGGCTCGCGGTCGGGAGCGTGCCCTCGGCGCTGCTCGGGGTGTGGGTGATCGAGCTGCTGCAGCGGCGCTACGGCGACGACCTCGACCAGCTCGTGCTGGGGATGCTGGGCGGCGCCCTGCTCGTCGTCGGCGCCGCGACGCTGCTGCGATCCGTCTTCCTCTCGCACGTGATCCAGGAGCGCTACGCGATGCATCTGTACGCGCGCCACATCGTCGCCGCGGTCGTCCTGGGGATGATGACCGGGTTCGTCATCGGGCTCACGTCGGCGGGGTCGGGGACCCTGATCGCCGTCGGGCTGATCGCGATCTTCCGGCTCGTCCCCCAGCGAGTCGTCGGTACCGACATCTTCCACGCCGCGATCCTGCTGTGGGCGGCGGGGATCGCGCACTGGATCGGCGGCAACGTCGACTTCGTGCTCGCGGGCAACATCCTCATCGGCTCGGTTCCGGGCGTACTGCTGGGCGGGATGCTGGCGGTGAAGGCGCCGCAGCGCTTCCTCCGCAACGCGCTGGCGGTCGTCCTGATCGCGTCCGGGACCACGCTCGTGGTCAAGGAGGGCACAGCCGAGGTCGTCGTGCCGGCGATCATCGTCGCCGGGTTGATGGTCGGCGCGCTGTTCGCGGCCCAGATCATCACCACCCGCACCTCCCGCGCCCGCACCGGCCCCGCGACGCAGTAGGAACAACTAGGCTCCGTTCGATGGACTTCGAGCTCAGCCCCCGCATCGAGGAGCTGCGCGACCGCGTCGGGGCGTTCATGGACGAGCACGTGTACCCGGCCGAGGCCGAGGTTCTGCGCGCGCTCGACGCCGAGGTCCGCCCCGGAGTTCCCTACCCGGAGATCCTCGTCGAGATCCGCGAGCGCGCGAAGTCGGAGGGGCTGTGGAACCTGTTCATGCCCGACGAGCGCTACGGCGCCGGCCTGTCGAACGCGGAGTACGGGGTCCTGTGCGAGGTGATGGGACGCAGCCCGGCGGTGGCGCCGATGGCCTTCAACTGCTCCGCCCCGGACACCGGGAACATGGAGATCCTCGCCGAGCACGGCAGCGACGGGCAGCGCGAGCGGTGGCTGGAGCCGCTGCTCGAGGGCGAGATCCGCAGCTGCTTCTCGATGACCGAGCCCGAGGTGTCGGGGTCGGACCCGACGACGCTGCGGACCCGCGCCGAGCTCGAGGACGGCGAGTGGGTGATCAACGGGCACAAGTGGTTCACGTCGGGAGCGGTCGGCGCCGACGTCGCGATCGTGATGTGCGTGACCGATCCCGACGCGCACCCGTACGCGCGCGCGAGCATGATCCTGGTGCCGGTCGACAATCCCGGCTTCGACCTCGTGCGCCCCGTTCCGGTGATGGGCCATAACGGCGGCCCGGGACACTGCGAGGTCCGCTACGAGGACTGCCGCGTCCCCGAGGCGAGCCTGCTCGGCGAGCGCGGCGCCGGGTTCGTGATCGCGCAGGACCGGCTCGGCCCCGGCCGCATCCACCACTGCATGCGGGCGATCGGGACCGCCGAGCGGGCGATCGAGATGATGTGCGACCGCGCCAACTCGCGCGAGACGTTTGGCGAGAAGCTCGCCGACAAGCAGTTCATCCAGGACTTCATCGCCCTGTCGCGGATGGAGGTCGACCAGGCCCGGCTGCTGACCCTGCACGCGGCGTGGAAGATGGACACCGCCGGCAAGCGGGCGGCGCGTCAGGAGATCTCGATGATCAAGGTCGTCGCCGCGACCGTCGTCATGGACGTGCTCGACCGCGCGATCCAGGTCCACGGCGCACTCGGCATGTCCGACGACACCCCGCTCGCCGGCATGTGGCGCTTCAGCCGCATGCTCAAGGTCGCCGACGGCCCCGACGAGGTCCACAAGATGGTCATCGCCCGCCGCGAGCTCAACTGGGCCGCGAAGCGCGGCCAGGCGGACGATGTGGCCGAGGGGGCTCAGGCCCCCGAGCCGGCCCCCGCTGCGCGCTGACCGAGGACCCCGGCTCACCGACTGCTCCCTCCGGGGGTCTATCGCGTACCTGAGGGAGCACTCGCGGTGGGTGCGCGGGGCCGGGTGCCTGACTACCCCAGCCGATGCTCGGCTTCGTCGGCGGCGTGGGCGAGCTGCTCGACGACCGCGACGCTATCGCGGTCGACCCCCTCGGCCTTTCCGTACTGGCCGGCGGTGACGCGGTAGATGATCCCCTGAAGGATGATCCCGAGCTTCCAGTAGGCGAGCGCGACGTAGAAGTCGATCTCGGACAGGTCGCGGCCGGAGCGGTCGGCGTAGCGCTCCCTGATCTCCTCGCGGGTCGGGAAGCCAGGGGCGGTGGTCGGCATGTCGGCGAGCGGGATCAGCTCGTCTCCGCGCTCGGCCCAGTACACGATCAGCATCCCGACGTCCGCGAGCGGGTCGCCGAGCGTGCACAGCTCCCAGTCGACGACGGCTGCGATCTCGCCTTCGGGGGTGAGGATCATGTTGTCGAGCCGGTAGTCGCCGTGGACGATCGTCGCCGGGCCCTGGTCGGGGATCCGCGCGGCGAGCCGCTCGTGCACGTCGTCGATCAGCGGCACGTCGTGGGTCTTCGACTTCTCCCATTGCCCGTGCCAGCGGTGGAGCTGGCGCGCGACGTAGTCCTGCTTCTTTCCCAGGTCACCGATCCCGGCCGCGTCCGGGTCGACGGCGTGGATCGCGACCAGCGCGTCCACCACCCGCTCCCCGATCGCGCGACGGTCCTCGTCGCCGAACGCGTTGATCGCATCCTTCTGCGTGCGGAGGATCGGCCCGTCGACGAACCCCATGACGAAGAACGGCGCCGCATTGACCGCCTCGTCCTCGCACAGCCCCAGCGTCGGCGGGACGGGGACGGGGGTCGGCCCGAGCGCGGAGATGACCTTGTGCTCGCGCCCCATGTCGTGCGCCGATGCGAGCCCCTTCCCCAGCGGGGGACGGCGCAGCGCCCACCGCCGCCCGGCCGCGTCGGTGACCGCAAAGGTGAGGTTCGAGCGCCCGCCGGAGATGCGCTCGAACGACAGCG
The DNA here is from genome assembly GCA_036257695.1 of Solirubrobacterales bacterium. Taxonomy (GTDB): domain Bacteria; phylum Actinomycetota; class Thermoleophilia; order Solirubrobacterales; family 70-9; genus DASPWW01. The sequence goes on from DATAFB010000081.1 coordinate 9,211, forward strand.
GCGGCTCGGCCTCGGGGACGTTGGCCTCGAACCAGCCCTCGACGCCGCCGCGGTCGATCCCCTCGGGGGCCTCCTCCGCCATTCGGCCGCGAAGCATATGCTCCGCGCGTGCCCGAGCGGGAGCGCGCAGACGGGGGCCACGAGGCGTTGCTGGTCGACTTCGGCGGCGTCCTGACGACGAACATGTGGGAAGGGTTCGACGCGTTCTGCCGCGCCGAGGGCATCGAGCCCGGCAGCGTCATGAGCCTGTTCAAGCACGAGCCCGAGGCGCTCGCCGACCTGCGGCTGCTGGAGACGGGCGAGCTCGAGCCGGAGAAGTTCGAGCGCCGCTTCGCGCCGCGGCTCGGGATCGAGCGCGCCGAGGGCCTGATCGCGCGGATGTTCGCCGCCGTCGGCCCCGAGGAGCGGCTGATCGCCGCCGTGCGGGCGGCTAGCGAGAGCGGGGTGCGCACCGGCTTGATCTCGAACTCGTGGGGTACGGCGATCTACGACCCCGACGCGCTCGACGGCCTGTTCGACGTCGCGATCATCTCCGGCGAGGTGGGGCTGCACAAGCCCCAGGCCGAGATCTACCTGCTCGCGGCGGAGCGGCTCGGAGTCGAGCCGCGCACGTGCGTGTTCGTCGACGACCTGCGCGAGAACGTGCACGGGGCCGAGGAGGTGGGGATGACCGCGATCCTCCACCGCGCTCCCGAGGCGACCGTCGCGAGGCTCGAGGAGCTGCTCGGGATCACGGTTCCGGCTAGCCGCCGGCCGCGATCAGGGCCACCCCCGTGATCGCGAGCACGAACCCGGCCCGCTGCGACGGCCCCAGGCGCTCCCCGAGTACGAACCGCGCCAGCAGCACGGTCACGGCCGCGTACAGCGACCCCGCCACCGCCACGAGCGGGAGGATCCCGTGGGTGGTCGCGACCGCGTACAGCGAGTTGGCGGTGACGTCGAAGATGCCGATCACCAGCAGCGCGGCCAGCACCCGGCCGCGGGCCTGGGGCAGCTTCGGCCGGGCGTACAGCGCCGCGGCGCCGAGCAGGATGACCCCGCCGACGCGCGCGGCCGCGATCGTCCACGCCGGGTCGCGCTCGGCCGCGAGGTCGATCAGCAGGAAGAACGTCCCGAAGCCGAGCGCGGCGGCCCCCGCCAGCCCGACGCTGCGGCGGCTCGCGCGGCGCCACTCGGGGTCGGGTTCCCGGGCCACGAGGACCACCGCGGGAACGGCGATCGCGGCGCCGACCGCCTGGATCCCGGCGGGCGCCTCCCCCATCAGGAGCCCGGCGACGACCGGCACGAGGATGCCGAGCGCCCCCACGGTCGTGGCGACGCTCATCGAGCCAAGCGCCATCGCGCGGTAGAACGCGCCCAGCGCCACGACGACGGTGGCGCCCGCGGCGCAGGCGATCAGGAAGACGCCCAGGGGGAGCGGCTCGCCCCCGAGCACCAGCGCGACGGCGAACGCGAGCACCAGGCCCACGGGCTGGCTGACCAGCAGCACCGACAGGGCCGAGAAGCGGCGCGTCTGGATCCCGGCGAGAAAGTCCGAGAGCCCCCACGAGACGCTTGCCGCCAGCGCCAGGGCCACCCCGAGCATCGGACTAGCTTATGGACATGCCCCCCGCCGACCTCGCGTCGAACGTCGACAGCTTCCTGCGCGCGGCGGAGGCGTTCTTCGACAACCTGACCGCGATCCAGTGGGGTGCGTTCGCCGCCGCGCTGTTCCTGTGGGCCGGGATGCTGATCGCGCGCGCCCACGGATGGGCCAACGTGCTGCGCGCCGCGTACCCGAGCTCGCGTGTCGACGAACGCTTCATCACCGCGGCGTTCCTCGCCGGCGCGGGGTTCAACGCGATCATGCCGGCGCACGCCGGCGACGCGATCAAGGTCTTCCTCGCCAAGAAGAGCATCCCCGGCGCCTCGTATCCGGCCGTCGCGTCTTCGTTCGCGGTCCTGGCGCCGTTCGACACGACGATCGGGATCTGCGTGCTGATCTACGCCCTCACGCTCGGGCTGCTCCCGGCGCTGCCGAAGGTGCCCGAGCTGCCGGCCTTCGACATCGCGTTCTGGGCCGAGCACCCCGAGCTGCTGATGTTCTTCCTCACCGTCGTGTGGATCGGAGCGGTGGTCCTGTTCGTCGTCCTCTCCCGCCGCGCCGAGGCGTTCTGGAACAAGCTCAAGCAGGGCGTCGTCATCCTCGCCACGCCGCGCCGCTACCTGCGCGAGGTCGCCGCATGGCAGATGGTCGGGTGGCTGTGCAGGTTCGGCTCGTTCTGGTTCTTCCTCGAGGCGTTCAACCTCGACGGATCGGCGCAGAACGTGCTGATCGTGATGGCGGTCGAGTCGGTCGCGAAGGCGCTCCCGTTCACACCGGGAGGCGCGGGCGCCCAGCAGGCGCTGCTCGTGGCCACGCTCAAGGGCCCGTCCGCCGCCGCGGTGCTGTCGTTCTCGGTCGGCCAGGGGCTGGCCGTCGCGGTGTGGGCGGTTGTGCTCGGGTTCGTGTCGCTGGCCGCGGTGTTCCGGATCACCGACTGGCGCCGGCTGCTGCGCGAGGGGCGCGCGGCGACCGAAAGGCCGACCTGACCTTTGGCCAGCCGACCGAATACGCCGCTCGGCGGGTGAGAAGGAGCGTTAGCCCCGGGCGAGCTCGACCCGCAGCTGGCGGCCCTTGAGCTTGGTGCCGTCGAGGCGCTCGACCGCGCGCTCGGCGTGCTCGGCGTCGAGCTCGACGAACGAGAACCGCTCCAGGACGCGGATCGCCTCGATCGCGTCGTCGGGGATCACCGCCCCCTCGTTGAGCGCCCAGCGCAGGTCGTCCTCGCCGATCCCGCTGCGCCGGCCGCGGTTCACGAACAGCTTCACCGCGCCGTCGACGGGTGCGGCGTGCTCGGCCTCGGCCCGCCGGCGCGGGCGCGGCGCGTGCTCGAGGCGCTCCTCCGGCGGCTCCCACGCCCCGATCGAGACCTTCGCCTCGCGCTCGATCCGGGACACCTCGCGGCGCTGGGAGGGCGTGACGAAGGTGATCGCGCGGCCGGTGCGGCCGACGCGCCCCGTGCGGCCGATCCTGTGCACGTACCCCCCGGTGGTGTCGGGGACGTCGTAGTTGATGACGTGGGTGACGTGCTCGATGTCGAGCCCACGCGCCGCGACGTCGGTCGCCACCAGCAGCGGCAGGCGGTGTTCCTTGAACGAGATCATCACCCCGTCGCGCGCCCCCTGGGTCATGTCCCCGTGGAGCGCCTTCACGTTCAGGCCGCGGTCCCTCAGCGTGCGATCGAGCCTCGCGGCGCCAACCTTCGTGCGGCAGAAGATGATCGCCTGCTCGGGCTCCTCGGCCCGCAGGACCGCGACCAGGCGATCGGTCTTCTGCCTGCCGGGCACCTCGACGTACGCCTGCTCAATCGCGTCGACCGTGAGCTGCTTCGGGGTGACGCGGATCGTCACCGGGTCGTACATGTAGCGCTCCGCGAGGCGCGCGATCGGCGGTGGAATCGTCGCCGAGAACAGCCCCGTCTGGCGGCCCGACGGGCACATGCGCAGGATCCGCTCGACGTCCTCGATGAAGCCGAGGTCGAGCATCTCGTCGGCCTCGTCGAGGACGACGTACCGGGCCGAGGTCAGGACCAGCGACTGCCGCGACATCAGGTCCATCATCCGCCCCACGGTGGCGACGACGATCTGCGCGCCCTTTCGCAGCTGTGCCTGCTGGGAGCGGATCGGGGCGCCGCCGAACACCGCCACCACCTCGACGTCGAGGTGCTCGGCGTAGGCGCGCAGCGCCTGCGTGACCTGGATGCACAGCTCCCTCGTCGGCGTCAGCACGAACGCCTGCACCTCGTCGCTCGCGGGATCGAGGTACTGGAGCAGCGGGAGGCCGAACGCCGCCGTCTTGCCCGTTCCGGTCTGTGCCTGCCCGATCACGTCGTGGCCGGCGAGCAGCTCCGGGATCGCCTGCTCCTGGATCGCGGTCGGCTCCTCGTAGCCGAGCTCGTCGAGCGCGAGCTGGATCTCGGGCGACAGCCCGAGGTCGCGAAATGCCGTCACTTCGTCGGGTCCAGCAGCAGCTTGCCCTGCGTGCGCCGCGCCTGCATGTCCTCGTGGGCGCGTGGCGCGTCGCTCAGCGGGTACACCTCGCCGACCACGACCTCGAGGTCCCCCGCGGACACCGCGCTGAGCAGCTCGGCGATCCCCTCGCGCATCAGATCCTGGCGGTGGGCGAACATCTGCACGAGCCAGAACCCGATCACCCCGCGCGTCGACCGCATCAGGTCGCCCGTGTGGACCGTGTTCGGCTCCCGCGACGCGATCCCGTAGGTGACCAGGCGCCCGAACGGCGCCAGCGCCGCGTAGCTGGCCTCGAACGCCTTGCCGCCCGCCATCTCGAGCACGACGTCGACCGGCTTGCCCTCGTTCGCGTCGAGGATCGCCGCCTCGAGGTCGTCGGCAGTCGAGTCGATCGTCGCGTCGGCGCCGAGGCGCGCGACGAGCTCGCGCTTCTCGGGCGTCGACGCGAGGCCGATCACGCGTCCGGCGCCCATGCGCTTCGCGAGCTGGACTGCGAGGGTGCCGACCCCGCCCGCCGCGGCGTGGACGAGGACGCTCTCGCCAGGCTCGAGATGCGCTGACACCTTGAGCGTCGTCCACGCGGTCAGCCCCTGGAGCAGCAGCGCAGCCGCCTGGTCGTCGGAGACCTCGTCCGGCACCGGCACGAGGTGGGCCTCCGGGACCGCGATCAGCTCCGCGTAGCCGCCGCCGGCGACCAGCGCCGCGACCCGCGTCCCGTCGGGGGTGGTGCCGCTCACCTCGCCACCCGGGATCAGCGGAAGCTGCGCCGGGGCGAGGTAGTCGTCGCGGCGCTGATGGGTGTCGGCGAAGTTGATCCCCGAGCGCGCCACGCGGACGACGACCTCGCCGTCGGCGGGCTCGGGGTCGGGCAGCTCGGTGTGCTGGAGGACCTCCGGGCCCCCGAACTCGGTGATCTGGATCGCGCGCATCGGCCGCGAAGTGTGGCGCAAACGGCGGGCTTGCGGCGTCGCGGCCGCGGTCGCCACCGCGGTTAGGATCCCGCGGACATGTCGCTGACCGTCGTCGGCTCAATCGCGTTCGACTCCGTGCGGACGCCGTTCGGGGAGCGCGACCGCATGCTCGGCGGCTCGGCCGTGCACTTCGCGCTCGCCGCCAGTTTCTTCACCACGGTACGGGTGGTCGGCCCGGTCGGCAGCGACTTCGGGGGCGCCGAGCTCGAGGTCCTGCGGGGGCGGGGCGTGCAGACCGACGACATCGAGCACGTGGAGGGCGGGGAGACGTTCTTGTGGCGCGGCCACTACGAGCACGACCTCAACGTCGCCCACACCGACGACACCCAGCTCAACGTGTTCGGCGACTTCGAGCCGAAGCTGTCGCCCGCGTCGCGCGAGGCCGAGCTGCTGTTCCTCGGCAACATCCAGCCGGAGCTGCAGCGGCGGGTTCGCGCGCAGTCCTCCGCCGGGCTCGTCGCTCTCGACTCGATGAACCTGTGGATCGAGACGACCCGCGACGCGCTCGCGGAGGCGATCTCGGAGGTCGACTGCCTGCTGCTCAACGACGCCGAGCTGCGAATGCTGACCGAGGAGCCGAACCTAGCCCGCGCGGCGCGGGTGGCGATCGAGATGGGGCCGGGAATCGTCGTCGCAAAGCGCGGCGAGTACGGCGCGGCGCTGTTCACCGCCGAGAGCTTCTTCGCGATCCCCGGCTACCTGCTCGAGGATGTCCGCGACCCGACCGGCGCCGGGGACAGCTTCGCCGGCGGCTTCCTCGGCTACCTCGACGGGGTCGGCGCTGGGACAGAGGGAGCACCCGAGCCCGACCTGCGCCGTGCGATGGCGTACGGCTCGGTGCTCGCCTCGTTCAACGTCGAGGGGTTCGGGACGGAGCGGATCCAGGACCTGACCGTCGACGAGGTCGAGGCGCGGCTGAAGGACTTCAAGCGGCTTACGCACTTCGAGGAGCCCGCGGAGCTCCCCGAGACCGGCCGATAGGCGGCCACCGGACGTTTACATTCGCGCGGGCTGGAGAGTCCAAGCTGCGATACTGCACAGCAGGGGTTTCGCGGCAACGGAGAGTCCCCACACGGCCGAGGAGGTGTCCGATGGCGACCGAGCAGCAGACCACGAAACCGTCGGTCGAGGGCGACGGTCGGCCCGGTGACAGCCTGACGATCACCGACAACCGCACCGGCGAGACATACGAGGTGCCGGTCACCGACGGCACGGTACGGGCGATGGACCTGCGCCAGATCAAGGTCTCCGAGGACGACTTCGGGCTGATGTCCTACGACCCGGCGTTCACCAACACGGCGTCGTGCCGGTCGGCGATCACGTTCATCGACGGCGAGGCGGGGGTGCTCGAGCATCGCGGGTACTCGATCGAGCAGCTGTGCGAGCACTCGAGCTACCTCGAGGTCGCCTACCTGCTGATCTTCGGCGAGCTGCCGACGAAGCCGCAGCTCGACCGCTGGGTGTACGACGTCACCCACCACACGTTCGTCCACGAGGACATCAAGCAGTTCCTGCAGGGCTTCCGCTACGACGCCCACCCGATGGGGATGCTGCTGGCGTCGGTCGGCGCGCTGTCGACCTTCTATCCGGACGCCAAGGACATCGACGACCCCGAGGAGCGCTACATGGCGGCGATCCGGCTGATCGCCAAGATGCCGACGATGGCGGCGTTCGCCTACCGCCACAACATGGGTCTGCCGTACGTGTACCCGGACAACGAGCTCAGCTACCCGGGCAACTTCCTGTCGATGATGTTCAAGATGGGACTGACGGAGTCCCACTACGAGCCCGACCCGCGGCTCCAGCGGGCGCTCGACGTTCTCTTCATCCTCCACGCCGACCACGAGCAGAACTGCTCCACGAACGCGGTCCGCGGGGTCGGCTCGTCGCAGGTCGACCCCTACTCGGCGGTCGCCGCCGGGGTCGCGGCCCTGTACGGCCCGCTGCACGGCGGCGCCAACGAGGCGGTCCTGGGAATGCTGCGCCGGATCGAGAGCCCGGAAAACATTCCCGACTTCCTCGAGGGGGTCAAGAAGCGCGAGGAGCGGCTGATGGGGTTCGGCCACCGCGTGTACAAGAACTACGACCCGCGGGCGCGGATCATCAAGAAGAACGTCGACGAGGTGCTCGAGGCGACCGAGGACAACCACCTGGTCGAGATCGCCACCGAACTCGAGAAGCGGGCGCTCGACGACGACTTCTTCACCTCGCGCAAGTTGTACCCGAACGTCGACTTCTACTCCGGGATCATCTACGAGGCGCTCGGGATCCCGACCTCGATGTTCACCGTGATCTTCGCGATCCCGCGCACCGCGGGATGGGTGGCGCAGTGGATGGAGCTCAACGACGATTCCGAGCAGAAGATCGCTCGCCCGCGCCAGGTGTACATCGGCGAGCGCGAGCGCGAGTACGTGCCGATCGACAAGCGCGAGGGGCCGGAGAAGATCGTCGGGCCGCCGGCGCGGCGCCCAAAGCGCCCCCGCCGCGGGGCGTGAGCTGGCGGCTCACTGTCCGCCACGGCTCGAACGTGAAACGGGAGCAGCTCGGCAGCCTCGACGAGGCGATCGCGGAGCTGCAGCGCCGGGCCGAGGAGATCCGTGCCGAGGGGCCGCTCGGCGAGGTGGAGATGTTCCGCACCTACGGGCCCGAGAAGCGGGTCGCGGCCCGGATCGAGATCACCGGGCCGGGTCGGCTGCGCCGCCCCGAGGCCGGCGTCGACGTCATGGGGAACGGGCGCCTCGTCCCGTACCGGGGCGCGATCTTGCGGCGCGAGCTCGAGCCCGAGCGGGGCGAGAGCGCCTACGACGCGGTGCGCGCCGCACTCTCGGCCTGATGGGCGACAAGCGGATCGAGATCGGCCGCACCGACGAGGGGGTCGAGGTCGGCCGCCGCGTTCGCCTGCCCCGCGGCTCGGAGCCGCCCTACGCCGTGTTCGTCAACGGGGTGCGCCAGGCCGAGGGCAAGGACTACCGCCTCAGGGGGCGCGAGGTCGTTTTCGCGCGCCCGATCGTCAAGGAGGGCAAGGTCGGCGGGATCCGGTGGCTGGCGATGCTGCTGGGCCTATTCGGCACCTACCGCAAGCACGAGGTCGTCGACGTCGAGTACCGCCTGCGGGGTGAGACAAAGCTCGCCTCCGACGTCGAGGTGCTGCCGGACTGAACCTGACCGCTCACCGCCCGCGCGGCGATACGTCAGGTTGCCGTTCGCGCTGCCGACGCCTAACGGGTAAAGTTCCGGAATTCACTTTGGGATAGGGAAGGGGAGATGTCGGGAGCCACGGAGACGGCAAGCGGCAGGCGCGGCACAGCCGCGGTGACGACGCCGGCCACGCGCTGGTGGCCGAGCATCGCGGTCGCGGCCGCGGGCGTGGCCGTCACCGTGGCGGCGGCGCTGTACGTGTTGGACAACGCCGCCGAGACTCCCGCGGCGAACGCGGTCGTGCGATCGATCATGGCGCTCGCCGCGCTGGGCGTGGGGCTGTACCTGTGGCGGCGCCAGCCGCACAACCGATACGGAATTGTGCTCGCCGCGGCGG
>DATAFB010000108.1:0-9647 GCA_036257695.1 Solirubrobacterales bacterium
CCCGAGCAAGCGAATCCCGATCCGTCGCAACCCCCGTCCGACGCGGGCTCGCCGAGCGAGACGCCGCGCAAGCGCAAGCGCCGCCAGTAGCGATGAAGGTCGTGGTCAGCGGCGCCGGCGGGGACTTCGGCACGGCGATCCTGCGCCGCCTGCTACCCGACGACCGAGTGGACGAGGTGGTCGGCATCGACGTCGTGCCGCCGAGGCTCGAGCACGACAAGCTCCGAGCCGAGCGCTGCGACGTGCGCGCGCCCGCGGTGCGGGAGCACCTCGACGGCGCCGAGGCGGTCGTCCACCTCGCGTTCGTGCTCGTCCCGGGGCGCGACCTGCGCGCCGCGCATGAGGTCAACCTCGAGGGGTCACGGAACGTGCTCGAGGCGAGCGCGGCCGCGGGCGCGGCCCGGCTCGTCGTCGCATCCAGCCTGTCCGCATACGGGGCGCCCGAGCCCGGGCTGGACCCCGTCGACGAGGACGCGTTCCCGGCCGGGACCCCGGAGCGGTTCTACTTTCGCGAGAAGGCCCAGGTCGAGCACCTGCTCGACTGGTGGGAGCGCGCGCACCCCGACTCGCCGCTGACGATCACCCGCATGCGGCCGGGGTTCGTCTACGGCCCCGACTTCGACAATCCCGCGCTGGCGCTGATGGGCTCGCCGCTCGCGGTGCTGCCCGACGACGACGGCCGCACCCAGCTCATCCATCAAAACGACCTCGCGCGCGCGTTCTGCAAGGCGGTGTTCCGCGACGTCCCCGGGCCGTTCCTGCTCGTCACAGACGACTCGATCGCGCAGGAGGACTTCGCCGAGATCTCCGGCGGCCGCGTGGTCCGGGTCCCGGTCCGCGCGACCGAGGTCGCGCTCGACGCCGCGCACGCGCTGCGGCTCGCTCCGGTGTCGAGCGAGTGGGCGGTGTCGGGCGACCGCGTCGGCCGGCTGGGGCGCGCGCGCGACGTGCTCGGCTGGGAGCCGACGGCGACCAGCCGCGAGTCCGCGTACGCGCTGCTGCTCCAGCGCGGGCGCCCCGTCCGCTACCTCGACGGCCCGCCGCGGCGCGAGGTGCTCGAGCACGCGTTGGAGGTCATGACCGACGCCCTGCGGACGTGGTCGCAGCGGGTCCCGGGGATGGCGGGGATCGACGTCGACGCCGCGATCGCGGCGGCCGGGCACGAGTTCATCTCGCACCGCCGCACCCGGGTCCAGCTCGAGGTCCACGAAGCGGGGCCGGGCGATCCGACCGTCGTCCTCACGCACGGGATCGGCGCCCACGCGCGCCTCTACACCCCGCTCGCCGCGCGGCTGCGGGAGGCCGGGTTCAACGCGGTCGTCGTCGATCGCCCCGGACACGGCCTGTCCGAGGGCCGGCGCGGCGACTGCCCCGTCGAGCGGGCGCTCGACGTGCTCGAGGCGGCGGTGCGGTGGGCGCGGTCCCGGTACGCGGGCCCGGTCGTGCTCGGAGGCTCGAGCCTCGGCGGGATCCTCGCCTGGTATGCGATCACGCGCGAGCCCGACGTCGACGGCGCGTTCTGCCACTTCGTCGGCCACCCCGCCCTCTACCCGGACGCCGCGACGCGGCTGAAGCTGGGGCCGCTACGCGCACTGGCGCGGGTCGCGCCGTCCGCACCGGTCCCGGTCAAGCAGGTCGCCGACTTCGGGGCGGTCGCCGAGGACCCGGAGGTGCGCGCCTATTGGGCCGACGAGGTGGACGGCCTGTACTGCTTCCGCAACACGGCGCGAACGGTCGCGGGGCTGTTCGAGTTTCGGCCCCCGGTCGACTGGAGCGGGGTCGAGATCCCGACCCTGGTCGTGGTAGGGGCCGAGGACCGGATGACCACCCCGGAGTACGTGGAGCGCGTGCTCGAGCGCTCGGCGCCGCCGCGGACGACGTACCGCAAGCTCGCCGGCGCCGCGCACCTGCTCCCGATCGAGGCGCTGGACACCTTCGCCGGCGAGATCGTCGCGTGGGCGCGCGAGACGCTCGCGGTGCCGTCGGGTGTGGAGGCCTGAGGGCCGCTACTCGCCCTTGCCGGCGGCCTGGTCCTCGGCGACCTTCTCCTTCAGCGCCTCCATCACCGTCGGGTCGCGCAGGGTGGTGACGTCGCCCAGCTCGTCCCCCGAGGCGATGTCCCGCAGCAGCCGGCGCATGATCTTGCCGGACCTGGTCTTCGGCAGGTCGTCGGCCCAGATGATCCGCTTCGGCCGCGCGAGCTTGCCGATCTTCACCGCGACGTGCTCGCGCAGCTCAACCACCAGCTCGTCGCTCGGCTCGTTGCCGCTCTCGAGCGTCACGAACGCGCAGATCGCCTGTCCCGTGGTCTCGTCCTGCTCGCCGATCACCGCGGCCTCGGCGACCTTGACGTGGGAGACGAGGGCCGATTCGACCTCCATCGTCGACAGGCGGTGGCCGGAGACGTTGATCACGTCGTCGATCCGGCCGACGATCCAGAAGTAGCCGTCCTCGTCGCGGCGCGCGGCGTCCCCGACCAGGTACGTGTCGCGGCCGTACCGCTCCCAGTACGTCTCGACGAAGCGCTCAGGCTCCTTGTACAGGGTCCGGGCCATCGACGGCCACGGGCGCGTCAGCACCAGCATCCCCGCGCCCTCTTCGATCTCGTTGCCCTCGGAGTCGTAGATCCTCGCCTCGATCCCCGGGAACGGCACCGTCGCCGAGCCCGGCTTGGTCGTGGTCAGGCCGGGCAGCGGCGTGATCATGATCGCCCCGGTCTCGGTCTGCCACCAGGTGTCGACGATCGGGCAATGCCTGCCGCCGATGTGCTCGTGGTACCACAGCCACGCGCGCGGGTTGATCGGCTCGCCGACGCTGCCGAGCAGGCGCAGCGACGACAGGTCGTGCTTCTGCGGATGCTCGACCCCCCACTTCATGCACGCCCGGATCGCGGTCGGCGCGGTGTAGAAGATCGTCACCCCGTAGCGCTCGATGATCTCCCACCACCGATCCTCGGCGGGGTAGTTGGGGGCGCCCTCGTACATCACGCTCGTGGCGCCGTTGGCCAGCGGCCCGTAGACGATGTAGCTGTGCCCGGTGACCCAGCCGATGTCCGCCCCGCACCAGTACACGTCGTCCGGCTTGTGGTCGAAGACGAGCTTGTGGGTCGCGGTCACCTGGGTCAGGTAGCCGCCGGTGGTGTGGAGGATCCCCTTCGGCTTCGCGGTCGAGCCCGACGTGTAGAGGATGTACAGCGGGTCCTCGGAGTCCATCGGCTCTGGCGGGCACTCGGGATCGGCTTCCTCGACGACGTCGTGCCAGAAGACGTCGCGGCCGTCGGCCATCGGCGGGTTCGTCCCGCAGCGGTCGACCACCACCACGTGCTCCATCTTCGGCAGTTCGCCGAGGATGTCGTCGACGGCCGGCTTCATCGGCACCGGCTTGCCGCGTCGCAGCGTCGCGTCGGCGGTGATGAGGATCTTCGCGTCGGAGAAAGCCATCCGCTCCTTCACCGCCTCGGCGGAGAAGCCGCCGAAGACGACGTTGTGGATCGCGCCGATCCGGGCGCAGGCGAGCATCGCGACGACCGCCTCGGGCAGCATCGGCATGAAGATCCCGACGACGTCGCCCTTCTCGACGCCGAGCCCGCGCAGCGCGTTGGCGAACCGCTGCGTCTCGGCGAGCAGGTCGGCGTAGGTCACGTCGCGGCGGGTCCCGTCCTCCCCCTCCCAGTGGAACGCCACCCGATCGCCGTCCGCGGCGTCCACGTGGCGGTCGAGGCAGTTTGCCGACGCGTTCAGCGTCCCGCCGACGAACCACTTCGCGAACGGCGGCTCGGACCAGTCGAGCACCTCGCTCCACGGCTTCGTCCACTCGAGCTTCTCGGCCCACGACGCCCACCACGTCTCGGGGTCCGCGTCGGCCCGCTCGTAGATCTCGGGGTCGGAGGCGTTTGCCTGGGCGGCGAACTCGGGCGGGGGAGGAAACGTCTGCTCGGTGCTAAGGAGGACGTCGAGCTCGGCGCCCCCGCTGCCACCGTCGGTTCGGTCGGACATCGCTCCTCCTTTGATGATCCGCGACGCGCGACTACAACCTACCTACCCGCCGGCGGCGGTCGCAATGCACCACCGGGGCCACGATCGGGCCGTGAAGCGATCGGCGGGGATCGGCGCGATGGCGGGATCGTGTTCGTGCTCGCGCTCTTCGCGGCGGCTGTAGATACCATCGACGTGATGGCGCACCATGCGGAGCAGCCCCTCGACGGCAAGCGGGCGGCGGTGATGATCGGGCCGCTGTTCGAGGACGTCGAGGCGACGTATCCCTACCACCGGCTGCGCGAGGCGGGCGCGACGGTGGAGCTGATCGGCGCCAGGGGAGACGAGGTGCTACGCGGCAAGAAGGGGGAGGAGCTGCGGACCGAGAACGCCGCCGCCGACCTGATCGCGGATGACCTCGATCTGCTCGTGGTCGCCGGCGGCTACGGGCCCGACAAGCTGCGGATGGACGCCGGGGTGCAGAAGCTGGTCCGGGAGATGGACGACGCCGGCAAGCCGATCGCGTTCATCTGCCACGCCGGCTGGGTTCCGGTCTCGGCGGGGATCGTCGCCGGCCGCCGGGTGACGTCGCACCCGGCGATCGCGGACGACCTCCGCAACGCCGGCGCCGAGTGGGAGGACACCGAGGTCGTCGTCGACGGGAACCTCGTCTCCTCGCGCCGGCCCGACGACCTGCCGGCGTTCATGCGCGCCGCGATCGGGCTCGCGATCGGAGCCGCCGAGCCGGCGGCCGCGTCGTAACCGCCGCCTAGCTAGCGGCCGATCGCGGCGAGCCTGGCGAACGCCCCGAGGGCGATCAGGCCGTAGCCGATCAGGCCGAGCCACAGCAGCTCGGAGCCGGTCGACGCCAGGCTCGAGCTGCCGCCGCTCGAGCTCACCGAGCCGAAGCCGCTGCTGCCGCCCAAGCTCGTAGTGCCGCTCGAGCTCACCGAGCCGAAGCCGCTGCCGCCGCCGCCCGAGCCGGTCGTGCCGCCCGAGCCGCCGCCCCCGCTGCCTCCGCCTCCGCCGCTTGAGCTGCCGACCTGGATCGTCCCGGTCATCCCCTGGTGGATCGAGCAGAAGTACGGGAACTTCCCCTCCCTGTCGAACGTGTGCGAGCTCGACTCACCCTGGGAGATGACCGGCGTCTCGAAGGTCCCGTCCTCGCCGATTGCGTCGTGGCGCTCCGCGTCGCGATTCTCCCACCGCACGGTGTCCCCGGGGTCGATCGTCACCTTGCGCGGCTGGAACTCGATGTCCTCCATCACGACCGTGCGCGTCGCCGCGGCAATCGCCTTTTGCTCGCGCGCGAACTGCGGCGTCGGCTCGTACGGGGCCTCGGCGCCGTCGGGCGCGGCGTCGGGCGCCGCCGGCACGACCTCGCCCGTCACCGGGTCCGGCGCCTCGGTGCCGTCAGGCGCGGCGTCGGGCGCCGCCGGCACGACCTCGCCCGTCACCGGGTCCGCCGCCTGCTCGCTCGCCAGCAGCCCGGCAGGGACGGCGAGCGAGCCGAGAAGTGCGAGTCCCGCGAGCAGCGTGACCCCCCGCATGTTGCGATCGTACCGCGGCGGCGTATCGATCCGCGCGCTAGGCGGCAGGGGCGCCCGCCTGCCCGCGCTTCCTGTGCGTCCGGATCTCGCTCAGGATGCGCTCCAGCCGCGGCTCGCGCGAGGTGTCGACGTGGTGCATGGCCCGCCCGATCGCCGGGTGCACGGCGGAGATCTGCTCGTGCATGGCCTGGGCCACCGCGCGGTAGGTGGGATGGCCCTCGCGGGCCGAGCGCAGCTCGCAGATGTGCATCGCCTCCCTGGCGTTGAGATCGAGGCTGTAGCGGATCCGGTAGCCGAGGCACAGCGCGTACGGCGCCGCCTCCGGCAGCTCCGCTGCCTCGAGCCGGGCGAACTCGCGGCGCGAGATGTCGAGCGCGCTCCGGTACTGGTCGCCGACACCGGCCTCGTCGACCTCGTCCGGAATCCCGGCGCCGAGGTCGGGCGACAGCCGCTGCCACTGACACGTCAGCAGCCGGTGGCGCTGGAGGTCGCGGAAGCCGCCGTAGTCGGACACGATCTCGAACCGGTACCGCACCGCCTCCCAGCCGCGCCCCGGCCGGTGGCGGCGGTTGCGGCGCTCGCCGGCCAGCTCGCTCAGCATCAGCTCGCGCTCGCGCGGGTCGAGCGCCTCGACGCGTGATCGGATCTCGTCCTCGGGGACGCCGGCCTGCTCGTACAGCGACGAGGCGAGGAGGTCCTCCTCGGTGCCGTCGATGTGCACGAGCTCGACCTCGGGGCCCTCACCGGGCGCACGGCGGTCGAGGCCCAGCCGCGCGACCCAGCGCTCGGCGGTCTCGCGCCGCCGGCGCAGGTACTCGATCCACTCGCCGCCGCGGTCGGGCCGCTCGATCCTCGCGACGAAGCTCGGGACCACCAGCTTGAGCTCCTCGAGCATCATCTCGCCGAAGTGGCGCGCCTCGGGCAGCGGCGACGCCACCAGCCGCATCAGCAGCCCCTCGTAGGCCTGGCCGGTGGCGAAGATCCCGACGTGGCTCAGGGTCGCGGCGGGAAGCAGGCCCCGCAGCAGGTCGAGGGCCTTGGCCTTGATCGAGCGCCGCCACGCCGCCTCGGGCTCGTCCCCCCGCGGCCACTTCTCCGCCGCCCACGCCTGGACCGTCTCGAGGCTGCGCGAGTAGATCGCGAACAGCTCGTCCATCGACTCGCGGTACCGGGCGCCGAGCTCGTCGTCCGCGAAGTAGCGGTAGCCGCCGTCGGGGAGCGGCTGGTCGTACGGGATGTAGCGGGTGGACTGCTCGAGGTAGGCCGCGAGCCGGCCGCGCTGGAGCTGCTTGGTGAGCACGTTGGACACCCACTCGCAGGCCACGTGCGCGCCGCCGAGCTGGGCGATCGAGTCGTCGCCGAAGCCCGAGAACACGCGCTCGTACAGTCCCGCGGCCCGCTCTCCCTCCTCGCCGTCGAGCGGGCGCCCCCCCTCGGGGATGTCGGCCGCGAACTCGTCCAGGAACAGCCGCCGCAGCGTTCCCGGGTAGCGCGAGTAGCGCGCGAACAGCGCCCCTTTGACGGTCTCGGGCAGGTTGACGAGCGCGAACACGGGCCGGTCGAGGTTCGTGAAGTGGGGGGCGAGGAGCGCCCGCTCCTCGTCGGTGAAGCTCTCGACCGGGTAGCGCATGAATCAGTACATCGACCTGCCTGTCGCCTCGCACTCGCGGCCTTCGGCCGCTCTGCTCGGCGCCAAGATCACTCGATCCTAGCCACCGGACCGGCGTGCTAGTGGCCGTCCGCCTCCGCCTCGAACTTGCCCCCCTCGGTCGCCGGCGCATCCTGCGGCCCGGCCAGCACCTCGGCGCGGCTGTAGTGCCCGACCGAGTCGAACCACCGTTTCGCGCGCAGCCCGGCCCTCAGGTCGCAGTCGGCGGAGACGATTCCCTCCTCGTCGTACAGCGGGCCGGCGATCACGTTGCCCATCAGCGGCTCGACGATCGCCGCGCCGCCGCGGCCGAACACCTCCTCGCCCTCGGGCAGCGGGGCCGGGAAGTCGTCCGGGAACGCCGACGCGGAAATGTACTGCGGGACCGAGACCACGAACGCCCCCGACTCGATCGCGATGTGGCGCATCGAGGCGAGCCACCCGTCGGTGTCGTCGGCGGTCGGCGCGACCCAGATCTGCGGGCCGCCGCGGTAGACCGCGTAGCGCGCCAGCGGCATCCGGTTCTCCCAGCAGATCAGGCCGCCGACGCGGCCCACGGGCGTGTCGACGACCCCGAGGTCGTCGCCGGCGCCGATCCCGTGGAAGATCCGCTCGTGCATCGTCGGCATCAGCTTGCGGTGCTTCCACTCGACTCCCTCGGGGCCGACCACGAGCAGGGTGTTGTAGAGGGTCCCGGGGCGCTCGGACTCGCGCTCGTTGACGCCGATCGCGCAGTGGATCCCGTGCTCGCGGCACGCGTCCGCGATCCGGTCGACGAGCGGCCCGGGGACATCGACCGAGTTCTCCCACAGCCGCTCCCAGAGCTCGTCCCAGCCGCCGAACTCGGCCGCGCCCGCAGCCCACGCCCCCGACGGGTAGAGGGGGACGAAGGCCTCGGGGAGCACGGCCAGCTCGGCGCCGTCGCCGGCGGCGTCCGCGAGCAGGCGAACAGCCTTGTCGACCGTCGCGTCGGCGTCGAGGATCACCGGCGTCGCCTGGATCGCGGCCACCCGAACCGTGCCGAACTCGGTCACGCGGCGAGGATACGCGACGGAGGTGGCTAGGCCGTCGACGGCGGCGGAGCGGCCATCACCTCGACGCGGCCGCCGCCGGGCAGCAGCGCGAAGGCGCGCTGCTCGCCCCAAAGCTCGTCGGCGCCCTCGACCTCGAACCCGGCCTGGCGCAGCCGCTCCACCGAGGCGCCGAAGTCGGGGGCGACGACGGCCGCGTGGCCGAGCGCCGGGGTGGTCGCTTCCGGGGTATGGATGAGGTGGATCTGGGTGCCGTCGCGCTCGACCCAGGTCACGAACGCCGCGATCGGGTCCGGCGCGGGCACGCGCTCGAACCCCAGCAGCGCGAACAGCTCCACGGTGCGATCGACGTGTTCGGGCTCGACCTCGAGCGAGACGTGGTGGAGCACGCCGGAAGGATTCCACGAGTGACGTGGGCGGCGAGCATCGGGCGCGAAGCGCCCGACTGCGAGACGAGGGGCAGGTCTCCGTTTTCGTGATCTCATGTGAGGATCGAGAGCGGCACGATCGCCGCGACCGCGATCGCGGTCGACCACGCGACCGCCCCGGCGGAGATCCGCAGGTCGAGGCCGTAGGCGTGGGTGACGATCATCGAGTTGATCCCCGACGGCATCGCCGCCAGCAGCAGGTAGGTGTCCGGGAGGTCGATGAGCGGCAGCGCGAGCAGGTAGAGCAGCGACGGCGCAACGACCAGCCGCGAGGCCGGCGCGCCCGCCGTAGCGCCGCTCGGCCCACACGCCGACTGCAGTAGCCCCCACGATGGTGATCACGATTGCTGCGATCGCAAAGTAGTAGCTGCAAGTATCGACCTGATGACCCCGCATGGCACGGAGGCCGTAATTGCTCGCGAGCGCGTCGCGGAGCTGATGGAGCGCGAGCAAGAGCGGTTTGCCGGCGCCCACCCGCGCTCCCGCGAGCTGCACGAGCGCGCCCTCGACGGGGCGCTGCTGTCGGGGGTGCCGATGAACTGGATGACCCGGTGGCCGGGCCGGTTCCCGATCTACTTCTCCGAGGCGCACGGAGCGCGGATCGTCGACGTCGACGGGATCGAGTACGCGGACCTGTGCCTCGGCGACACCGGCGCGATGACAGGACACTCGCCGGCGCCCACCGTCGCCGCCGCGAGCGAGCGCCTCGGCCGCGGGATCACGACGATGCTGCCGAGCGAGGACGCGGCCCCCGTCGGCGACGAGATGGCGCGGCGGTTCGGGCTGCGGCACTGGCAGTTCACGCTGTCGGCGACGGACGCGAACCGGTTCGCGATCCGGCTCTGCCGCCAGGCCACCGGGCGCCCGCGGATCCTCGTCTTCAACCACTGCTACCACGGCAGCGTCGACGAGACGTTCGCGACGCTGGCGCCCGACGGGAGCGTCGTCGCCCGCGAGGGCAGCGTCGGGCCGCCGGTCGACCTCGCGGAGACGACGCGGGTGGTGGAGTTCAACGA
>DATAFB010000126.1:0-11679 GCA_036257695.1 Solirubrobacterales bacterium
CGAGTCGCGGGTGATCGTCGTAAACCACGTCCGGATGCGCGGTCACGAGAGCGGCGTCGGGGTGGACGCCGTGGGCGCTCAGCTGTGGACGATCAGGGAGGGCAAGGCCCGGAGCGTCAAGCTTTACCAGTCGAGAGCCGAAGCCCTCGAAGCCGCCGGGCTCGAGGAGTAGGCGAGGTCGGAGGAGAACGTGGAACTCGGTCCGCCTGGCATACGCCGACTGTGGCTCGACCCGAGATCGGGGTTCTAACGGCGGTCGGCTATTTCGAGGGTGCTGCCACCCCGCCCGTGCTCGGGACCGTAGCGGTCGCGGCGGTGTCGTCTTCAGGCGCCGCCCCATACTCTGGCGCCTGTTCGACGAGTTCGTCTTCGGGCAACGATGGGGGGGCAACGGCACTGGCCCCCTCGGTGCTGCTCGACAGCGCGGGCGAGGACCCGTCGCTTCCATCCGCGATCGGAGCAACGCTGGCTTCGCGTGCTGGCTCGTCCCGAGGGGAGTCGACGCCGCGCTTGCGCGCTGAAAACGGTCTCGCGACGTCCGCCCTGGCGGAGTGCTCCACCGCGCGATCCGGGCCACGGGCGACCACGCCGTCAGAGAGCGGGCTGAGCCCCGCCGCCCCGAATACGAGCAGCGGGATCCACGCAGCCGCGAGGACGCCGACGCCGTGCAGGAGCGATCGTCGCAGAAGCATCCTCGGCCGGGCCGCAGGTGGGGCCAGGTGGCCGGTGCGGGTCCGCTGCACAAGCGCCACTCCCATTGCAGCGGCCAAGAGGGCCGCGAGCACCGCGACGCTCATTCCGATCAGCGCGGACGGCAACGCCAGCCCGCCGCCTGGCGACAACTCGGAAGGCCCGGCCCCGGCGACAAGCGTGTAGACGAGCCGCAGCGTGACGTAGAACGTCGCGATCATCGCCACGGCAAGGGCGAACTGCCTCCCAACCTGAAGCCAGCTGGCGACGCTGGTCTGACCCCGCGCAGCACGCACGAGTTCCAAGATCGGCGCCGCCAGCGCCGAGATGACGCAAAAGAGAGCGCCAAGACCGATTACGGGAAGTCCGGGCGACAACTCAGTGCCCCTTCTCGTACTCGAGCAGAGGGCGCCGCACGATCAGCTCGCGCCACACCGCCCGCAGCATGAACAGTGCGTTGACGAGCCGGAGCAAGAGGAAGCTCGGGAAGCTGACGAGCGCTTGTCCGGTCTCGCGCTGGCCGAACGCCTGCCACAGCACGGGCACGAGAACGACGGGCGCATCAATGAGGTAGGCGAGCAGCACGAGCGGATCTACGGCGACCGCCAACACGGGGATCAGCACCACGTACGCGAGCGAGGCCAGAAGCGCGTCCCACAACACGACCGCGACGACGGAGCGCAGGTATCCGAGGTGCAGCACCGAGCGCCAGTGCAGCCGCACGTTCTGGATGAAGCCGTGCGACCAGCGCCGCAGCTGCTTGCCGAGGAACTCGAGGTTGTGCGGCTCGATCGGGTAGCCGATCGCTTCCGGCACGAAGCGGACCTTGCGGTCCGTGGCGTAGAGCGTCCACGTGAGGTCCACGTCCTCCGCCAACGTGCGGCTCGACCAGCCGCCGATCGCGCGCAGCTCCGCGGTTCGGTAGATCGAGAAGCAGCCCGACGAGATCAGCGGCTTGCCGTATTGGTCCTGGATCCGCTTGAAGAGGCTGAAAGCGAGCAGGTACTCGACGTAGCGGCCGCGCTCCCACACGGTCATGACCCGTCGCGGGAGGACCAACCCGCAAGCGGCCGCGACCTCGGGATCGTCGAACGCGGCAAGCAGGAGCTCGATCGTGTCCGACGCGAGCGTGGTGTCGGCGTCGACGGCCATCACTAGGTCCGTCGCCACCTGGTCGAGAGCGAAGGTCTGCGCGCCGGCCTTCGAGCCGGTGTTGACGGGCGGGCGCAGCACCGTTACCCCAAACGACCCCGCGATATAGCCGGTTCCGTCGGTCGAGCAGTCGTCGACGACCACGATCTCGGCCGGCGGCAGCGTCTGCCGCCGCAGCGAGCGCAGGGTGTCCCCAAGCGTCTCGGCCTCGTTGTAGGCCGGGACGATGACTGTCAGTCGATCCTTGAGCACCGTCATCACCCGTGTTCGACGGCGTATTCGGGCCAACGCCCGGCGTACCTGCGCATGTGGCAAGGCGCGCATAGAAAGTGTCACAGCTCGTCAGCCCGCCGGCAAGACGTACGACGACTTCATCGACGCGTGGTGTTGGGGACCCCCGAGCTAGCGGCACGACTCGTCGGGAGCGGGCGGGCTAGCCACGAGCCCGGCCCCGGGGTGGGGCCCGCGACGCCCTGCTCCCACGCTTGCGCCCCGGTCGCACGACCGCGGATGGCAGGTGACCCCCGGCCGGCGGCGTTCGCCGCGGCGCAAACTTAGGCGTCGCGCCGGACGGCCCTCCCTCGGCCACGAAAAGCAACCGGTGGTGACGCTTCGCCTGCCCCGTACGTAGCCTGCGTACGAAAGAAGCTTTGTCGTCACCTTCGAGAGTGGTTCCCACTTGGCTTTCGTGGGTTCCTCTCTCTCCCGGTTGCGGACGCGAACCTATCGCGTCCGCCGCCACACCGCCAGTCGAAAGTTCGCAATCTGCGGGGAAAATAGGCCGATGGAGCACCTCGAGGTCTTCCTGATCGGGCTGTTCGTGGCGGTGGCCGGCCTCAGCACGCTCGCGCGCCGGCTCTCGATCCCGTACCCGATCCTGCTGGTCGTCGGCGGGCTGGTGCTGGGCTTGATCCCGGGGCTGCCCGAGATCGAGCTCGAGCCCGACCTCGTGCTGGTGATCTTCCTGCCGCCGCTGTTGTTCTACGCCGCGTTCCAGTCGTCGTGGCGGGATCTGCGCGCCGACGCACGAGCGATCTCGCTCACATCCATCGGCCTCGTACTGCTCACCACGTGCGCAGTGGCCGTGATCGCCCACGAGGCGATCGACGGGATGCCGTGGGCGATGGCGTTCGCCCTCGGCGCGATCGTCTCGCCCACCGATCCGGTCGCGGCGACGGCGATCATGCGCCGGCTCGGCGTGCCGAGACGCATCGTCACGGTCGTCGAGGGAGAGAGCCTCGTCAACGACGCCTCGGCGCTGATTGCCTACCGGGTCGCCGTCGCCGCCGCGATCGGCGGCAGTTTCTCGCTGTCCGAAGCGTCGCTCGAGTTCGTGGTCGCCTCCGTAGGCGGGGTCGCCGTCGGACTCGCCGTGGCGTGGGTGATCGGTGAGGTGCGCAAGCGGCTCGACGACCCGCCGGTGGAGATCACCGTCTCGCTGCTGACCGGCTACGCCGCCTACGTGCCGGCTGAGGCGCTCGGGCTCTCCGGCGTTCTTGCGGCCGTCACCGCCGGTCTCTACATCGGCCGCGTGTCGCCCGAGATCAGCAGCGGCCGGATGCGCATCCAGGGCTTCGCTACATGGGACGTGTTGACCTTCCTGCTCAACGCGACGCTGTTCCTGCTGATCGGGCTGCAGCTCAACTCGATCCTCGATGGCCTGTCGGGGTACTCCACGGGCGAGCTGATCGGCTATGCCGTGGTGGTCGTCGGCACGGTGATCGCGATGCGAATCGTGTGGACGTTCACCACGCCGTACGTGATCCGGGCGCTCGACCGGCGGCAGAGCCAGCGCGAGCGGCGGGTCGGAGCCGCGGCGCGGATGGTCGTGGCGTGGAGCGGGATACGCGGCGCGGTCTCGCTCGCCGCGGCGCTGGCGCTGCCGCTCGAGACCGACGCGGGAGCGCCGCTGCCCCAGCGCGACCTGATCCTGTTCCTGACCTTCGCGGTGATCCTCGCGACGCTCGTGCTCCAGGGCCTCACCCTTCCGGCGCTGATCCGGGCGCTGGGGATTCGAGACGACGGCCGCGATCGCGAGCAGGAGGAGATCCGCGCCCGCCTCGTAGCCGCCGAAGCGGCGCTCGCCGCGCTCGACGAGCTGGTCGAAGCGCAGTGGACCCGCGATGACACGATCGAGCGCATGCGGGGCATGTACGACTACCGCGCGCGCCGCTTCGGCGCCCGCGCCGGGAAGCTCCCCGACGACGGCTACGAGGACCGCTCGCTCGCCTACCAGCGCGTCGTGCAGGCGGTGATCGCCGCGCAGCACCGCGCGATCGTGGACCTCCGCAACGAGGGGGAGATCGCCGACGACGTCATGCGCCAGATCGAGCGCGAGCTCGACCTCGAGGAGGAGCGCCTCGAGATCACGTGACGTCGGATCGGGGAGAATCGCCCGCGTGAGCACCTTCGTGTTCTTCCCCGAGGGCGCGTACGGGCCGACCAACAACTGCGTCGGCATCGGGGACGTGCTGCGGCGACAGGGCCACCGGGTCGTGTTCATCATCGAGGAGTCGTTCGCCGGCACGCTCGCCGACAAGGGGTTCGAGGAGCGGCTGATGCGGCTCGCGCCGGCGCCGGAGGAGCCCGAGGAGCCGGGCCAGTTCTGGAAGGACTTCATCCGCGAGACCGCGCCGGTGTTCCGCAAGAGCACCTTCGAGCAGCTGTCCGAGTTCATCGTCCCGACGTGGGAGGCGCTGCTCGACGGGGCGCGCTTCGTCGACGACCGCCTGCGGGAGATCTTCGACGAGCTCGAGCCGCACGTGATCGTCGAGGACAACGTGTGCGCGTTCCCGGCGATCCCTGCGAGCGGGATCCCGTGG
The DNA here is from genome assembly GCA_036257695.1 of Solirubrobacterales bacterium. GTDB lineage: Bacteria > Actinomycetota > Thermoleophilia > Solirubrobacterales > 70-9 > DASPWW01. The sequence continues at coordinate 4,665 of DATAFB010000126.1, forward strand.
GTGCGGATCGTGTCGTGCAACCCGCTCGAACTCAAGGACGCCGAGCTGCCGCCGACCTTCTCCGGCCTTCCGGCCGACGATCGGTCCGAGTGGAAGTCGTTCCGCGACGAGTACCAACGCGCCAGCGCGGAGCTGTGGAAGGGATTCGACGAGTACTGCCGCGACCGTGGCGCGCCGGGGCTGCCCGACGGCGAGTTCATCCACGAGTCGGAGTTCCTCAACCTCTACATCTATCCCCAGGAGGTCGACTACCGCCGCGGTCGGCCGCTTGGCCCCATGTGGCACAACCTCGGCTCCAGCGTCCGCACGACCGATCCCCAGTGGTCGCCTCCGGCCGAGCTCGCGGACGGCGACGGCGCGCTGATCTACCTCAGCCTCGGCTCGCTGGGCTCGGGGGACGTGCCGCTGATGGAGCGGCTGGTAGAGGTCCTCGGCGCCACGCCGCACCGGTTCATCGTCTCCAAGGGCCCCCAGCACGCCGAGTACGAGCTCGCCGACAACATGGCGGGAGAGGAGTTCCTCCCGCAGACGTCGATCCTCCCCCTCGTCGACCTCGTGATCACTCACGGCGGCAACAACACGATCACCGAGGCGCTGCACTTCGGCCGCCCGACGATCGTGCTGCCGTTGTTCTGGGACCAGCACGACAACGCCCAGCGCATGGAAGAGACCGGGTACGGCTCGCGGCTCGACACGTACGGGTTCGAGGCCGCCGAGATGACCGCGGCGCTCGACCGGCTGCTGGGCGACGCTGCGCTCCGCGAGCGGCTCGACGCGATTGCGGCGCGCCTTCAGGCCGATCCCGGAAACGAGTGCGCCGCCGCCCTCGTCGCGCGGCTCGCCGAGACGGGCGAGCCGGTGACCGGCTAGTCCGTCGCGTACGCGCCGGCGCCGCCGAAGTGCAGCGAGATGTAGGGCTCGTCGCCGACCACCCAGCTGTCGTGGCCGGGGGGCACGTGAAAGAGATCCCCGGGCTCCATGACGATCTCGGTGCCGTCGTTCATCAGCACCGCGGCGCGGCCGGAGACGACCATCCCGACGTGCTCGACCTCGCACCGGGCGTCCGGCGACCCTCCGACGTGGGTCGACCACTTCCACCCCGGCTCGTACGTCGCCCGGCCAACCGTCATCCCCCCGAGCGTCACCACCTCGAAGCGGCCGAGCTCGAAGTGGCGCGTCTCGTCGGGGCTCTCCAGGCGCCGGATGTCGAGGGTGATCATCGTGTTCCTCCGCGGTCGTGTTCGGTCGGTGCGATGACGCTACCTTGGGCCCAGGGGATGAAGCCGCTCGCCGAGCAGACGATCCTCGTCACCGGGGCCACCGACGGGCTCGGCAGGGCGGTGGCGACCGAGCTCGCGCGCGACGGCGCCACGGTGCTCGTTCACGGCCGCGACGACGAGCGTGCAGCGGCGGCGAGCGAGGAGATCGGCGAGGCGACCGGGAGCGACGCGCTGCGCCGCTACCGCGCCGATTTCGCCGCGCTCGACGAGGTCGGCGCGATGGCCGACGAGGCGCTGGAGCGCGAGCAGCGGCTCGACGCGCTCGTCGCCAACGCCGGGATCGGAGTGACCCTGCCCGGCGACGGCGAGCGGATCGAGAGCCGCGACGGGTACGAGCTGCGGTTCGCGGTCAACTACCTCGCCCACTTCGCGCTGATCCGCCGGCTGCTGCCGCTGATCCGGGACTCGGCACCGGCGCGGATCGTCAACGTCAGTTCCGCGGGCCAGGCGCCGATCGACTTCGACGACGTGATGCTCGAGCGCTCCTACAACGGGGTCCAGGCCTACTGTCAGTCGAAGCTCGCCCAGGTGATGCTGACGCTCGACCTCGCCGGCGAGCTCGGCGACGCGGGCGTAACCGCGACATGCCTCCATCCCGCGACCTACATGCCGACGAAGATGGTCACCCACGCCGGCGTCAGCCCCGCGAGCCCGCTCGAGCAGGGCGTGCGCGCGACCGTGCGCCTCGTCGCCGACCCGGGCCTCGACGGGGTCACGGGCCGCTACTACGATGGCGAGCGCGAGGCCCGCGCTCACCCCCAGACCTACGACCCCGAGGCGCGACGTCGCCTGCACGAGCTCAGCAACCGGCTTACTCGGCGGTAACCCGCTTACCATCCTCCGACCATGCGGATCGACGCGATCATCCCAGCCGAACAGCCGTGCTTCTCGTTCGAGTTCTTTCCGCCGAAGACGCCGGAGGGAGTCGAGGCGCTGTACGACACGATCCGGGTCCTCGAGCCCCTGCGGCCGGGGTTCGTTTCGGTCACGTACGGCGCCGGAGGCGCCACGCGCGAGGGGACGGTCGAGATCTCGGGCACGATCAAGCGCGAGTTCGGGATCGAGACGATGGCCCACCTGAGCTGCGTCGGGGAGACGCGCGAGGGGCTGGAGCAGATCCTCGACCGGATCGCCGCCGCGGGGCTCGAGAACGTGCTCGCGCTGCGCGGCGACCCGCCGCGCGGCGAGCCGGAGTTCCAGCGCCCGGAGGGCGGCCTGTCCTCCTCGGCGGAGCTGGCGGCGTTCATCGCCGAGCGCCACGACTTCGCGCTTGGCGGCGCCGGGTTCCCCGAGGTGCATCCCGAGGCGGCGGACCTGGCGGCCGACCTGGCGTTCCTGCGCACGAAGCTCGACGCCGGCGTGAGCTTCGTGATCACGCAGCTGTTCTTCGACAACCAGGTGTTCTTCGAGTGGCTGCCCGCCGCGCGCAGCGCGGGCATCGACGTCCCGGTCATCCCCGGTGTGATGCCGATCACCAGCTACGCCCAGATCCGCCGCTTCTGCGACATCTGCCAGGCGACGATCCCGAAGCCGCTCGCCGACGCGATGGAGGCCCTCGGCGGCGACGAGCAGGCTGAGTTCGAGCTCGGCGTCGCGTACGCGGCGCGGCAGTGCGAAGAACTGCTGGCCGGGGGAGTCCCCGGGCTCCACTTCTACACCCTCAACAAGGCGCCGGCGACGAGGGCGATCCTCGGCGCGCTGCGTGCGGCGAAGCCGTGGGAGCGGGCGAATACACTCACCGCGGAATGGGGTCGTTCCGCTACCACGGCCAGCACTCGCTGAGCTACGACGTCTACGGCGACGGAGACCGCGTGCTCGTGCTCACGCACGGGCTGCTGATGAACCGCCGGATGTACGAGCGCCTGGCGCCGGAGATGGTTGCGCGCGGGAATCGCGTCATCTGCCTCGACCTGCTCGGGCACGGTCGCTCCGATCGCCCCGACGACCCGCGGCTGTACTCGATGACCGCGTTCGCCGACCAGACGCTGGCCCTGCTCGACCACCTCGAGCTGGAACAGGCGGTGATCGGCGGCACGTCGCTCGGCGCCAACGTGGGCCTCGAGTTCGCCGCCTGGCACCCCGACCGCGTCAAGGGCCTGTTCGTCGAGATGCCGGTGCTCGAGGACGCTCTCACGGCGGTCGCGGTTATCTTCGCCCCGATCCTCGCCAGCCTCCGGTTCGGGGCCCCGGTGTTCCGGGCGGTGGCCCGTGTGACCAGCCGGATCCCGCGCACGAACTACTTCCTCGACCTGGTCCTCGACTGGATCCGCCAGGACCCCGAGCCGTCGGTGGCGGTGCTGGAGGGACTGCTGCTGGGCCGGTCGGCGCCGCCGCAGGAGGACCGGATGCGGATCGAGGCGCCGGCGCTCGTGTTCGGCCATCCCGCCGATCCGCTGCACCCCTTCAACGACGCCGACGAGCTCGTCGACGAGATGCCGAACGCCCGCCTCGTCAACGCCTCCTCGATCCTCGAGTGGCGAACCAATCCCGAGCGCCTCAACGACGAGCTCGCCGCGTTCCTGGACGAGGTGTGGGCGCAGGCAGAGCCGGCCGCCGAGGCGAGAACCGCCGCCTCCTGAGCCCGCCTAGAGCCGGTTGATGATCCGCAGCAGCAGCGGGTCCATCTCGCCCACCCCGCCGCCGCGGTCCATGCGGCGGTCCTGGCGATCGAGCAGCGCGGTCGTCAGCCTGGTGCCGAGGAAGCGCAGCGGCTCGGGCGGGATCGACGGCTCCGTGTCCTGGTCCACGAACACGAGCTCGGTGTGGTCGCCGTCGCGCTCGAGCACAAGGTCGCACAGCGCGCGGCCGACGGTGTGGCTCGGGGCCACGCCGTGGCCGTTGTAGCCGTAGCCGTAGTAGATCCCCTCGCCGAGCGACCCGACGTAGGGGAGGAAGCTGCCGGTGATCGCGACGCAGCCGCCGTACGCGTGCGAGAACCGCACGTCATCCCACATCGGGAACAGGTCCCGCCACGCGTCGCGCAGCTCCGCGAACACGTGCTCGTTGCCCAGGTGGCGCAGGTCCATGTCGTTGCCGTAGAAGTACGGCGCCAGGCGCCCGCCCCACAGGATGCGGCCGTCGGCAGTCGGGCGGCCGATGGTGATGAAGTTGCGCTTGTCCTCGAACCCCTCGCGTCCATCCCACGCGACCCGGTCTCGCTGCTCGTCGGTCAGCGGCTCGGTCGTCATCGCGTAGCTCCACAGCGGGAGCACCTTGTGCGCGAACTGCGGGAAAGCGTGCTGGTAGGCGTTCGTGGCGACGACGATTCGCGGGGCCGCCACCTCGCCCAGCTCGGTGCGGACGACGCCCGCCGCGACCTCGGTAGCCGGCGAGCGCTCGTGTATGCGCACGCCCGCGTCGGCGCACGCCCGGGCCAGCCCGCGGACGAGCTTGTGCGGGTTGAGGATCGCCCCCCGCCCTTCCCTCAGCAGCGCGCGGATCCGCGACGACGAGATGACCGAGCGCGCGGCGTCCCCCTCGAGCAGCGTGAAGTCGCCCTCGGCGCCGATCCGCTGGGCCGCCTCGAGATCGCGCTCGAGGCGCCACATCTGGCCGTCGTTGACCGCGATCGCGACGAAGCCGTTGAGCTCGTACTCGGCGTCGAGGTCGTGCTCGGAGCAGAACTCCCCGATCTCGACGACCGAGCGCGCGACCGCCTCGTGCGCGGCGCCGGCGCGCTCGGGGCCGTGACGCTCGACGAGGTGGTGGAGGCTCATGTCGAGCACGGTCATCGCATAGCCGTCGTTGTGGCCCGACGCGCCCGAGCCGGCCCAGCTGCGCTCGACCACCGCGACGTCGAGCGACGGGTCGGCCTGCTTGAGGAAGTGCGCCGTCCACAGGCCCGTGTACCCGCCGCCGACGATGCACACGTCGGCCCGATCGGAGCCCTCGAGCGGCGGGCCCGGCGTCACCGGCTCGGTCTCCCACCAGTAGATGCTGTTCTTGGGCCCCGGCACCAGCGCCGAGTCTATCCGCGGCTCGCCCGCACCCTTAGCTTGGCGAAAGCCGTTTTCGGTACGCTCGCGGGCCGCGATGGCGAGTCGCAAGGAAGAGAAGGAGCGCCTGCGACAGCAGCGCCTGGCGGCCGAGCGCCGCGCCGCGAGCTCCGGCCGCCAGCGGCTGCTCGTCGGCTACGTGGTCGCTGGGCTGCTCGCGGCCGCGGTCGTGGTCGGGATCGTCATCGTGATCGCGAGCGGCAGCGGGGACGGCGGCGGCAGCGCCGAGGACGCGCCCGAGAACGCCTTCATCGACCCGACGAGCGGCGTCGCCGCAGGCGAGCCCGACGGCCGCGAGGGAACCTCGCCGCCTCCGGTCCAGCAGGCGCGGCTCCAGCAAGCCGCCAAGGCGGCGAACTGCGACCTCCAGCTCGACCTTCCCGACGAGGGCAACGACCACCTCAGCGACGAGAGCGAGGGAAAGTACGACACCAGCCCGCCGACCTCGGGCGATCACTACGGGGTCGTGAACGAGAACGGGTCCGGCGCCCTCGCCGACGGCGCCTACATCGACACGCCCCCACTCAGCAGGGCGGTGCACTCGCTCGAGCACGGGCGGATCGAGATCGAGTACAGCCCCGACCTGTCCGAGGAGGACCAAGTCGCGATCAAGGGCGTGTTCGACGAGGACGCCAACGGGATGATCATGTTCCCCAACCCCGACATGAAGTACGAGGTCGCCGCGGCGGCGTGGACGAACCTGCTCGGCTGCGACACCTACGAGGGCGCCGCGACGCTCGACGCGATCCGCGCCTTCCGCGACACCTTCCGCGGCCAGGGACCGGAACCAGTCCCAATTTAAGGCCGCCCACGTACTCGTCTCCGCTCGCTGCTCGCTCGCTCCGACTCCGCCGCGGGCGGGTCCCTGCAGGGACGTATTCATCCAAACCGTTCTTTGCAGGCGAATCGTTGGCTGGTGGTAGGTGTTACGGGGTAAGTGCGGGCGCTCAAACGTCTTCTCGCGCTCGGCGTGCCCGCCGGCGTGGCCGCGACGCTGCTGTGGGCAGTCGCCCCGGCCCTGTCGCTGACCCCGTACGCGCCGGAGGCGGTCGACTTCGAGCAGCGAGTCCCCTCGGTCGCCCGCGTGGAGGGGCCGCAGCAGCTGCGCGCGTCGGCCGCTCACGGTGCCGACGAGGGGTCGGTCCGCTTCCGCTCGGGAGTGATCGACGCACCGGCCCGGTTCGACCTCGTCGGCATCGGCGGCGAGTTGCGGCCGGTCGAGTACCGCGCCCGCGCCTCAGGCAGCGAGTGGAGCGAGTGGGTCGAGACCGCGAACGGGGACCCGGTGTACTTCGGCGGCGCGGACGAGCTCCAGCTCCGCAGCCGCGGCGCGCGGCCGGATGGGACGCTGCACTACGTCAACGTGTCGGGGAGCCAGACGCTCGCCGGCCGCGTGCTCACCGGCGCCCGCGAGGCCGTCAACTCGGCCCTGATCTCGGTCGCCTCGGTGGCGCCGGCGGCAGCCGAGCCGGCGCAGCCGGCCATCGTGTCGCGCAAGTCGTGGGCGGATGGAGGCTGTCGGCCACGCGGCGGCCCGACGTACGGCGAGGTCAAGGCGGCGACCGTCCACCACACGGTGACCGCGAACGCCTACCCGCGCGCCGAGGCGCCGGGGATCGTGCTCGGGATCTGCCGCTTCCACCGCAACGGGAACGGCTGGAACGACATCGGCTACAACTTCCTCGTCGACCGCTTCGGCGACGTCTACGCCGGGCGCTCGGGCGGCGTCCGCAAGGCCGT
>DATAFB010000133.1:0-7261 GCA_036257695.1 Solirubrobacterales bacterium
GACGAGGGCGTACGGCACCTCGGCGCCGTCGAGCTTCGCCCGCACCTCCCCGGTCGACTGGCCGGGGAACGCGAGCGGCGCCTCCCACAGATCGATGTCGGCGACGCGCATCAGCGCGAGCCGCTTCAGCGCCCGGTCGGCGCCGACGAAGTCCTCGACGAAGTCGTCGGCGGGCGCCATCAGCAGCTCGGCCGGGGTCGCGTACTGGGCCAGCCGGCCGCCCTGGCGCAGGACCGCGATCCGGTCGCCCATCTTGATCGCCTCGTCGATGTCGTGGGTGACGAACAGGATCGTCTTGCGCAGCTCCGCCTGGAGGCGCAGGAACTCGTTCTGGAGCCGCTCGCGGTTGATCGGGTCGACGGCCCCGAACGGCTCGTCCATCAGCATCACACCCGGGTTCGCCGCCAGCGCGCGGGCGACGCCCACCCGCTGCTGCTGGCCGCCGGACAGCTGGGCGGGGAACCGGCCGGCGATGTCGCCGTCGAGGCCGACGACGCCGAGCAGCTCGGCGACGCGGGCGTCGATCCGCTCGCGCTCCCAGCCGAGCAGCCTCGGGACCGTGGCGACGTTGTCGGCGATCGTGCGGTGCGGGAACAGGCCGATCTGCTGGATCACGTACCCGATCTCGCGCCGCAGCTCCGCCGGGCTGCGCTCGCGGACGGTGCGGCCGCCGACGAGGATGTCGCCGTCGGTGATCTCGACCATGCGGTTGACCATTCGCATCGCAGTCGTCTTGCCGCACCCGGAGGGCCCGACGAGGACGCAGATCTCGCCCGCCGGGACGTCGAGCGTTAGCTCGCGGACGGCGAGGTCGTCGGCGCCGGCGTAGCGCTTCGTGACGGCGCGGAACTCGACCGCGAGGGCCGTGCCGGCGTCACGGTGTGCGTCGTCCACGCGGCGATGCTAAATGCAGGCGGCGGCGCGCGCCGGTCAGCCGCGCTTTATGAGCGGATCCTAATCGGATCTCAGCCGGCGGCGCCCTGCGCCCGCTCGACCACCCGCGCGAGCGCGTCGACGACGAGCGGATCGAGCTTCGACCCGCTCTGCTCCACGAGGCCGATCAGCGCCCACCGCCGTCCCGCTCCGTCGGGCGCCGTGTGCCGCGCGAGCTGGCGGTCGTACTCGCACGCTGCGGCCACGATCCGCGAGCCGAGCGGCGTGCCGGAGGCGTCGTCGTCCTCGGCGGCGTCGAACCGGTCCCCGCTGTGCAGGACCAGCTCGCACACGGGGTCGGGAAATCCCGCGCCTTGGGCGAGCTGCGCCCCGGCGGAGTGGTGCGCCTCGAGCTCGGCCCGCGCCCGCCGCGACAGCTCGTCATCTGGACGCGCCAGGAGCTCGCGCCGCACGTACAGCTTGCCGATCTCATGCAGGCGCGCGGCCGTCCGGATGGTGGCGCAGAAGTCTCCGTCGAGCCCGAGCTCGACGGCGGTCGCGAACGCGTACGACGCCGTCGCGTCGGCGTGTCCGCGCGCACCCGTCACGCGGTCGGCGAGCGCGTCGAGGAGGATCTCGGGATCGGGCTCAGGCGCGGCTGAACGGGCGCCGCTGGGGCGATCCGAGCTCATCGACGAGGTCGTCCAGGGCGGTGACCGGGTCGCCCGCCACGCCGCCGCCGGCGATGTGGATCGAGACGCTCGTGCCCCATCCCTTCTCGGACAGGACGAGCTCGACCCGCGCGTCCGTGCCCACGGCCTCCCAAGCCAGGCGCTCGCCCGGTTCGCGCTCGAGCACGTTCACCTCGCCCGCGCCCCCCGTCAGGGCCGCGGACCAGCGCCGCATCAGGTCCCGGTCGTCGACCAGCTCCCACAGCTCCGGCGGCGACTTGACCAGGGTCTTTTCGATCGTTGGCACGGCCTCGCACTTCTAGCCCCACCCGTTGCACTCCTGCCCGAATTGCCGATGGGAAACAGCGTTCAGAAGAACGATCCGCCCTGGTACTCCCCGAACACGTCGCGCATCGCCCCGCACACCTCGCCGATCGACGCGCCGTCGCGCAGCGCGTCGCGGATCGGGTGCAGCAGGTTTCCCTCGCTGCGGGTCGCCTCGCGCAGCGCCTCCAGCCGCTCGTCGACGGCGGCCTGGTCGCGCGCCGACTTGAACGCCTCGAGCCGCTCGAGCTGGCGGCGCTCGGACTCCGGGTCCACCTTCAGGACCTCGACGTCGTCGGTGGTCTCGGTGACGTACTTGTTGACGCCGACGATGATGTCCTGGCCGGTGCGGTAGCGCTCGTGGTAGGACAGCGCCGACTCCTCGATCTCACGCTGGATGAACTCGAGCGCGTTCACAGACCCGCCGAGCTGCTCGACCTTCCCCATCAGCGCCCACGAGCGCGACTCGATCTCGTCGGTCAGCGCCTCGATGAAGTACGAGCCCGCGAACGGGTCGACGCTGTCGGCGGCGCCCGACTCGTGCGCCAGCACCTGCTGGGTGCGCAGCGCGATCCGGGCCGAGCGCTCGGTCGGGAGCGCGAGCGCCTCGTCGAACCCGTTCGTGTGCAGCGACTGCGTGCCCCCGGCGATCGCGGCGAACCCCTGCAGCGCGACGCGGATGATGTTGACCTCGGGCTGCTGGGCCTGCAGCGTCACACCGCCGGTCTGGGTGTGGAAGCGGATCTTCATCGCCGCCTCGCTCGTGGCCTCGAACCGCTCGCGCATGATCTTCGCCCACATCCGTCGCACGGCGCGGAACTTCGCCACCTCCTGGAACACGTTGTTGTGGCAGTTGAAGAAGAACGCCAGCCGGGGGCCGAACTCGTCCACCTTCAGCCCCGCCGCGAGCGCGGCCTCGACGTAGGCGATCGCGTTCGAGAGCGTGAATGCGACCTCCTGCACGGCCGAGCACCCCTTCTCGCGGATGTGGTAGCCGGAGATCGAGATCGTGTTCCACTTCGGGACCCGCTCGCGGCAGTAGGCGAAGATGTCCGTCGTCAGCCGCATCGTCGGCTCCGGCGGGTAGATGTAGTTGCCGCGCGCCACGTACTCCTTGAGGACGTCGTTCTGGACCGTCCCGCGCAGCTGGTCGGCGGCGACGCCCTGCTCCTCGGCGACGAGCTCGTACAGCAGCAGGAGGATCGCCGCAGGCGCGTTGATCGTCATCGACGTCGAGACCTCGTCGAGCGGGATCGCCTCGAAGCAGATCCGCATGTCCTCGATCGTGTCGATCGCCACCCCGGTGCGCCCGACCTCGCCCCGGCACAGCGGGTCGTCCGAGTCGCGGCCGAGCTGGGTCGGCAGGTCGAACGCCATCGACAGCCCCGTCGACCCGTGCTCGATCAGGTAGCGGTAGCGGCGGTTGGTCTCCTCGGCGGTCGCGTAGCCGGCGTACTGGCGCATCGTCCACAGCCGGTCGCGGTACATCCCGGGGTGGATTCCGCGCGTGTACGGGTAATCCCCGGGCTCGCCGAGCCGCTCCTCGAGCCCGGGCGCGACGTCGTCCTCGTCGTAGACGCGCTTGACGTCGATCCCCGAGTCCGTGTAGCGATGCTCGTCGTCCGCCCCGACGACCGGGGCCACGAAGCGGTGCAGGTCCTCGGACACCGCGCGATCGGCATCCGCCTGCTCACCGTCGGCGCCCGCGGCCGGCTTCTCGGTCGGCCTGGTGGCCATCGGGTCGAAGGATAGGCGCCGGTGGGGGCAGCGGGCGCGGCGAGCGCCGTTGTCTACGCTCCGCGCATGAAACCGGCGTCCGGGGGGCAGAGCGGCTTCGATCAGTCGGGTCAGTCGCTCTCGCACATGTGGGAGCTGGTGAGCGCGTGCCTGGACGCCCGCGAGGCGGCATCGGTGGTTGAGATCGGCGGCCGTGCGGGGGAGCTCACCAGGGAGCTGGCGGCGCGGGCTGTCGTCCGGGGCGGAACTGTGGCGGCGATCGAGCCTTCGCCCGAGCTCGAGCTCGAGGAGCTTGCGGCGCGGCGACCGGAGCTGGAGCTGATCCCCGAGACGAGCCTCGACGCGCTGCGGCGGATCGAGGTGCCCGACGCGTTGATCGTCGACGGCGATCACAACTACTACACCGTGAGCGAGGAGCTGCGGATAGCCGCGGACCGCTCGCGCGGGACGGGACTTCCATTGTTGCTCCTGCACGACGTCGGATGGCCTCACGCCCGCCGCGACACCTACTACGCGCCCGAGCGGATTCCGGAGCGTTATCGACAGCCGATGGTCGAGAACGCCGCTCTGGCGCCGGGTGAGCCCGGCGTGTCGCATGCCGGCCTCCGCTACCGGTGGGCCGCCGCCCGTGAAGGCGGACCGCGGAACGGCGTGCTGACGGCGGTCGAGGACTTCGTCGCGGAGCGCGATCGCCTGCGACTGGCGGTCGTCCCCGCGTTCTTCGGCCTCGCGGTGCTATGGGAGGCCGATGCCCCATGGGCCGACACCGTGTTGGCTGCGGTGATGCCGTGGGACCGCAATCCGCTCCTCGCCAGGCTCGAGCAGCATCGGGTCGCGAACGTGGTCGAGCGCAGCCGGCAGGCCCAGGAGCTGGAGGAGATCGCGGCGATGCGGTCCGAACGCGCGCGACACGCCGAGCAGGAGCGGCTCCTGCGGGCGATGCTTGGCTCGCGCGCGTTCGCGTGGGGAGAGTCGCTGTCGCGGCTGCGCAAGGGCGGGCGCCCCGTGTTCTCGCGTGAGCAGGTCAGGCGGGCTCTCGGCGAGCCGACTGACTAGTTCCGACGCAGTCGGACCGGGTTCCTGATCCTTTGCAGCATCGCGGCGAGGCGCCAGCTCCTGCTCGCCTTGATTCGCTTCAGCTCGGCCTCGAGGGCCTGCGCCCGCGGCGCCCAGTGGTTTGTGCCGAGGTCGGCGATCAGCTGGGCCGCAGCCGCCCGGGCCTCCGCGCGGCGAGCCCGCTGGCGCCAGTCCCCTCCCTCGACGCCCACGCCTGGAAGCTGGCCCTCCCACTTCTCCGCGACCGCGATGTGAGCGGCGACCCAGCCCTCGATGTCGCCGATCAGATCGAGGGAGTGGTGGTGGATGACGCGGAGGTCCGCGGTCACCACCTTGCGGCCCGCCGCGCGAGCCTGGCAGCAGAGGTCGAAGTCATAGCCGTGAATTTGGCCGAGCGCCTCGTCGAAGCGCAGCTCCCGCACCGCCCACGGGGACATCCCGATCACGAAGCCGTCTATCGAGTCGACCTCCCCTGTGCGCGCGAACGGAGGGATCCTGTCCGGGTCCCAGCTCAGCCCCGGGACCTCACCGCCGCCGAACTCTTCGAACCGCGTGGTGAACGAGGCCCACGTCACGCTCCCTTCCCACCAGGCGATGCTCCGCACCCCGACAGCGCCACCCGAGCCGACCAGCGCGACATCGGGGGCAGCGAGCGCATCGCGGAGCTTGACGCAGAAGTCCGGATCGACGATCTCGGCGTCCTGGTGCACCAGGACGAGGGCCTCGAGGCCATTGAGCTCCCTCGCCAGGTCGAGCAGGAGGTTGTAGCTGCGGAACAGCGACCCCGCGTTCCCCTGCACCAGGAGCTCGGAGTCGCGCTCGGATGCCAGCCGCAACCCGGGCTGGGCGTACTTCTCATACAAGTCCTGGTCCGTGATCGAGCATCCGAAAGCGATCATCGAAGCGCAGACCCTAGCTTCGACGCTTCGACCGCGCGATCGACCGCCTCGCCCATGCGCTCGGCGGGAGCGGGGTACGAGTACTCCCGCACCCGCTCTGCGGCCGGAGCGTCGGCTGCCCCGCCAGCCAGCCGCGCGAGCGCGGCGGCGATGGCCGATCCGTCATCGGAGCGCACGACCTCCTCGCCACCGGTCTCGGCGACGATCCGGCCCGCCTCGGTGCCGCCCGCGAGCGCGAGGATCGGGCGCTCCGCCGCGAGGTACTCGAACAGCTTCAGGTTGGCGAGCTGGGAGCGACCCGGCGCCGCGATCAGCAGCAGCGCGTCGGCGGCGCGCTGCAGCGCCAGCGCGCGGTCGCGCGGCAGGCTCCCAACGACGGTGATCCGCGCCGGCGAGACGTCGGTTCGAAGCAGCGCGAGCTCGTCGTCGGTGCACGGTCCCGCGATCACGAGCTCGAGCCTCCCCGCGAGCTCGGGGTCGGAGGCGGAGAGGCGGCGGAGCGCGTCGACCAGCGGCCGCGGGTCGCGCCCGTAGCTGCCGAACCTGCCCGTGTAGACGATCGAGGTGCGCTCGGGATCCAGCATCCGCCGCGCTTCGTCGCGCGCGGCGCCGTCGAGCGGCGGCGCGAGCTCGGGGTCCCAGCCGTTGGGAACGAGCTCGACCGTCGCGCCGACCCGGTCGCGGAGGTCGTCCGCCGCGGGACGGCTGACGGCTGTGACGACGTTGGCGGCGCCGAGCAGACGGCGCTCGAGGCGTTCGTCGAGGTGTCGCTGGGCGGCGGTCGGAAAGCCGGGCCGCAGGGGCTCGAAGTTCCACGCGTCGCGGACGTCGGCGACCCACGCAGCGCCGCGGCGCTGGAGCGCGCGGCCGATCAGATGCGCCGACTCGGGCGGCGAGGTCGTGATCACCGCGTCGAACCGCTCGGACCGGTGGAGCCGCAGCGCGCGGGGGAGCGCGAACGGCACCCACGCGAGCACGAGCGGCTCGGGGACGAGGACGCGGCTGAAAGGATGCGGCCGCGGCGAGTAGGTGTCTCCCTCGTACATCGCCTGGACGCGGTCCTTGCCGCGGATCCGGGCGCGCACGAGCTGCAGGTCCGCGGTCCTGATCACGTCGTCCCCATCGTCCTCCGCGCGGCCGTACGCGGCCGTCGTCAGAACCGTCACGCGGTGGCCCAGGCGGCGCAGGTACTTGACCATCGCCGCGGGGCGGTGGGCGCCCGCGTCGAGGCACGGGGGATAGAAGTACGCGCTGAAGAGGATCGAGCGGCTCACGACGTCGCTCCCCCGCGACGGCGCTCGATCGCGCCGCGGTACGCATCCTCCATGCGGTCGAGCAGCCGCGGCCACGACCACTCGCGCACCGCCTTCTCCCGCCCCGCCTCGCCGAGCCGCCGCCGTCCCTCGGGCCCCATCTCCGCGATCGTGCGTAGAGCCTCGGCGACCGCCGCGGCGTTGCCCGGCGGTGCGAGCTCGCCGTTGACGCCGGGCTCGACCACCGCCCGCACCCCGGGGTACTCGGTCGCGACCGCCGGCAGGCCGGAAGCCATCGCCTCGATCAGCACGATCCCGAACGACTCCGGGGGCTCGGTCGTCAGCAGGATCAGGTCCGCGGCCCGCAGCACGCCGGGAAGCCGCGGGTGCGGCACCGAGCCGAGGAAGTGGACCCTGTCGGCGACGCCGGCCGCCCGCGCCCGGTCGC
>DATAFB010000136.1:0-4708 GCA_036257695.1 Solirubrobacterales bacterium
CGCCGTCACCAGCCCCATCCACGCCGCCCACCCGCGCCGGTCGGCGAGCGGGCGCTCGATCGCGTCGCGGAACCCGGGCGCGACGGTGGCGTCCGGGTTGAGGAACAGCAGCAGCTCGCCCGACGCCTGCTCGGCCCCGGCGTCGCACCCGGCCGCGAACCCGAGGTTGCTCCCGGCCTCGATCACGGTCGCATCGGGCGCGAGCTCGCGCACGGCGTCGGCGGTGCCGTCGGCGGAAGCGTTGTCGACGACGACGAGCTCGTCGCCGTCGCGAAGCTGGTCGACCAGCGGCGGCAGCGAGCGACCCACCGCCCCCCGGCAGTTGTACGTGACCACGACGACCGAGAGACGGGCCAAGAGCCGGCGCCCGGACTCGAACCGGGGACCCCGTCATTACGAGTGACGTGCTCTACCAACTGAGCTACGCCGGCGAAGCTACGACGCAGGATTCTAGGCGCTGACCGCCGCGACGCCGCTCCGCATAGGATCGCCTGCACACGAGGAAGGAGAGCCGCAGCGAATGATCCTCCAGCGCGTGGAGCGGGCCGAGTGGCTGTCGAATGCGTACCTGATCGTCGACCGCCCCGGCGGCAGCGGAGTCCTGGTCGACTCCAACGGCGTCACCGAGCCGCTCGTCGAGCGGGTCGACCGCGAGGGCACCGAGATCACCCACATCCTGCTGACCCACCACCACTGGGACCACGTCTTCGAGCTCGACTCGCTGGTGGAGCGATTCGGGGTCCCGGTGGTGGCGCACGAGCTGTGCAAGAAGCAGCTCGACGGCAAGGTGACCGAGACGATCGGCGACGGAGACGCGATCGAGTCGGGCGAGCTGCGAATCGAGGCCATGCACACCCCGGGCCACTGCCCCGACCACCTCGCGCTGCTCGTCGACGGCACCGATTGCCTGACCGCCGACGTGCTGTTCGCGGGAACCGTGGGCGGGACCCTCGGCGGGGGCCCGAACGGGTTCGACCAGCTGCGCGGCTCGATCATGGAGCGGCTGATGAAGCTCGACCCCGAGGTCCGCATCCACCCCGGCCACCGCGTCCCGTCGACGATCGGCGCGGAGTGGGAGTCGAACCCGTTCGTGCGCGTGTGGCGCGGGCTCGACGAGGAGGGGTCGGAGCCGTGCACCGTCGGGCCGCCGGACGCCGAGCACCGCGACGAGGCGACGCTGGTGCTGTGGGCGCCCGACTACGACGGCGGCAACAAGGCGTGGGTTCGGTACCCGGACGGCCGCGACGCGATCGTCGGCGGCTCGCAGGTCAAGCGCGGGTAGCCCGGCCGACCGCTACTCGGCCAGCTTGTACCCGACCCCGCGCACGGTCAGCACGAGCTCGGGCTCCTGCGGGTCGCGCTCGATCTTCTGCCGCAGGTTGGAGATGTGGACGTCGCACGCGCGCACGTCGCCGCGGAACTCGCTCTGCCACAGCTCCTCCATGATCTCCTGGCGGCTGAACACCTGGCCCGGGCGCCCGGCGAGCAGCCGCAGGACCTGGAACTCCGACCGGGTCAGGTTGACCGGCTCGCCGCGCACGGTGACGAGGTGCCGGGCGAGGTCGATCCGCACTGCCCCGGCCTCGATCGTCGCCGTCTCGCCGGTCGCCGAGCTGCGGTCGAGCTCACGGCGGCGCAGCTGCGCCCGCACCCGGCCGAGCAGCTCGCGCACCGAGAACGGCTTCGTGACGTAGTCGTCGGCGCCGACCTCGAGCCCGACGACCTTGTCCACCTCGGCGTCCTTCGCCGTCAGCAGGATGATCGGGATGGGGCTGCGGTTGCGGACGTCGCGGCACAGGTCGAGGCCGCTGCGGCCGGGCATCATGATGTCGAGGATCAGCAGGTCGAACGTCGGGGCGTCACCGCCGATCTTCTGCTCCGCGTCGTGGCCGTCGACCGCGAGCGTCACGTCGAACCCCTCCTGGCGCAGGGCGTACCCCACCGAGTCGCGAACGGACGGCTCGTCGTCCGCGATCAGAATCCTCGAGTTTGTCGCGGCAGGCTCCACCTAATCCACGCGCTATGCCACCGCGGTCGGGGCCGTCTTCGCCACCCTCAGCCGCACCCAGAACGTGCTTCCCTCGCCGACCTCGGACTCGACCCCGATCTCGCCGCCCATCACCTGGACCATCCGCCGGGCGATCGACAGCCCGAGGCCGAACCCCTCCTTCTCGAGCGCGTTGCGCCCGCGGTAGAAGCGCTCGAAGATCCGGTCCCGCTCCTCGCGGGGGATCCCGGCGCCCGTGTCACTCACCTCGATCACCACATCGCCTTCCGGCGGGGGTCCATCCCCGGCGGCGGAACTCTCCCCGGGGGCCGAGCCCCCGCTGCGGGCGCGAAGGGTAACGCGCCCTCGGGGTGGCGTGTTCTTGTACGCGTTGGTGAGCAGCGCGATCAGCGTCTGGCGAACCAGCGCCGGGTCGCCCTCGGCGAACACTCCGGGGTCGACGTCGACCGCGATCTGGATCCCTTCGGGCGCGACCAGCGCCTGCACCGCCTCCTCGGCCACGACGGCGACGTCGACCGCCTCGAGCTCGCTCTCGCCCACGGCCTCGATCCGGGCCAGCGTGAGGAGCGAGTGGGTCAGCCTGCTGATCCGGTCGGCGTCCTCGTTCAGCCGCTGGAGGAAGTGCTCCAGCGCGCCCGGGTCGTCCTTGGCGCCCGCCCGCAGCACCTCGATCGCCCCGGAGATGCCCGCGATCGGGTTGCGCAGCTCGTGGGCGGCATTGGAGATGAACTCCCGCTCGGCGACCTCGCGCCGCAGCTCGTGGGTGCGATCGCGGACCACGACCAGGACCGCGTCCTCGGCCGCCAGCTCGCGCGCCTGCAGCGCATAGACGCGATCGTTGACCCGCAGCGCGTCGCTCGACGCCTCGCCGTGCTGGGCCGCGCGTCCAAGCCACGGGCCGAGCGCGTCGATCGGCGACCCGTCGCGGCCGATCAGCGGCGCCGCCGCCGGGTTCGAGAACCGCACCGCGCCGTGCTTGGAGACGACTATCACCGCCTCGCCGAGGGCGTCGAGGATCGCCGACAGCCGGTCGCGCTCGCTCGACAGGACCCGGAACGTCTCCCGCAATGCGGCGCGCATCGAGTCGAGCGCCCGGCCCAGGTCGCCGATCTCGTCGCGGCCCCGAGCCGGGATCGGGACATCGAGCCGGCCCTCGGCGAGCTGGCCGGCGCTCGACGCGAGCCGCTTCACCCGCACCGTGAACAGGCTGGCGACGATCGAGCCGATCAGGACGGCGATCGCGACCGCGATCGCCAGCGCCGTCAGCCGGTCCTCCTCGACCGCCTCGAGCGCGCCCACGACCTCGGGCGGCCGCGTGGCGCGGGTCAGCAGCGAGCCGGCGATCTCCCCACTGCGGAACACCGGCACCGAGACGTCGGTCGTGCCCGATGAGTGCTCGTCGACGTAGCGCCCGCCGCGCAGCGCGATCCGCACCGCGTCCCGCGCCTGCCGCACGTCCTCGAGGTCGACCCCGAGCACGACCTGGGGCGTGATCAGCTCGCCCTTGCGGTCGAACGCCCACCCGACGAAGTCCTCGCTGCGGTTCTCCTCGAGCACGGCCTCGGAGGCGCCGCGCTCGAAGCTTCCGAGCTCGTCCGCCACCCGGACCGTGCGGCCGACGGCGATCTCGACCGAGCGCTCCTGGGCCGACTCCTCGCTCGAGCCGCTGACGAACGCGTACACCGTCGCCCCGGTGATGATCCCGACGCCCGCAAACGCGAGGCCGAGCCACAGCCGCACCCCTACCCGGCGCTGGGGCCGAACTGGCCCCTCCGACTTACGGAGGGCGGGCGTCATGTGTATCTAGTAACACAAACGCCCGATCTGCACTCACAAAACGCACGATCTGCAAGCAGATCGTGCGGTCGCAGGCAGGACGGAGGACGTGATTCACCGCAGGACCGACGCCGCGCGGTAGAAGAGCGCCTCCAGGGCCAGCTCCTCCGCCACGTTGACGCGCAGCCGGCGGCGGGTATCGAGGACGAGCTCCGCCGCGCGGCGGGCGGCCGCGGGGTCGAGCCCGGCCGCGTCGGCCTCGAGCTCCGCGGCCCGATCCACGTTCATGACCACATCGGGCGCCCCCTCCCCGACCGCGGCGAGGTCGCGGAACCACGCCGCGCTCAGCGCGAGCGCGAAGTCGAGCACCTCGGTCCGCCGGCGACGGCCGGCGCGCCTGCCGGCATCCTCGACCTCGCGCAGGCGGCGGCCGCGCTCGCCGCGCAGCGCCTCCTCGCGCTCGGCTCGCCGCGCCGACGCCTCGGCCGCCGCGTCGGCGCCCGCCGTCTCCCCCACCGCCAGCAGCGCCAGCCACGGCGCCTCACCGAGCTCGTCGGCGCGCGCCGCCCGCGCGCTCGCCTCGGCCGCGCGGCGCAGCTCGCGCCCGCCGTCGGTGAGCAGGAAGTGCGCCAGCTCCGCGTCCCCCCCGCACAGCCGCGCCGCGGCCTGCCGCTCGTCGGGCGCGGCGTCGGGCGCGGCCCGCGCCAGCTCCTCTTCGACGGCCTCCGGCGAGAGCGCGACGAAGCGAACCGGCTGGCAGCGAGAGGTCACGGTCTCCAGCAGCCCGCCGGGGTCGGCGCTCAGCAGCACCAGGTGGGCGAACGGCGGCGGCTCCTCGAGCGTCTTCAGCAGCGCGTTCTGGCTCTCGTCGCCCATCGCCTCCGCGGCCTCGATCACGAACACCCGCCGCGCCCCCTCGAAGGG
>DATAFB010000137.1:0-5160 GCA_036257695.1 Solirubrobacterales bacterium
CTGCTCGACGGCTACGTCACCGCCCAGCGGGAGGCGGCCGCGGACGCCGCCCGGGCGGCAGACGGCGCGGTGACTGGCGCACAGACTGGCGCACGGCTGGCGCACGGGCCTCGTAAACCGCTTGACTAAGCCATTGTCGCCCCCCGGCCTGCAAGTCCTCGCGATCTGCGGCCCCACCGCGGCCGGCAAGACCGGTGTCGCGATCGCCGTCGGCGAGCTGCTGCGGGAGCGCGGCGAGGACCCGGTCGCGCTGAGCTGCGACGCGCTCCAGGTCTACCGCGGCGTGGAGGCCCTGACCGGCGCCCCGGGCGAGTCCGAGCGCGCGCAACTCGAGCACCGCCTGATCGGGATCGCCGACGTCGACGAGGAGTTCAGCGCCGGCATGTTTGCGCGGCTGGCGCGCGACGAGATCGATTCGCTGCTGGCGCAGGGGCGGCGGCCGATCGTCGTCGGGGGAACCGGCCTGTACATGCGCGCCGCGCTCGCGGACATCGAGCTGCGCCCACCGGTGGACCCGGGCGTCCGCGCCGCCGTCGAGTCCGAGATCGAACGCCGGGGGCCCGAGGCGCTGCATCGCGAGCTGGCGCCGGACGTTGCCGCCGACACCCATCCCCGCGACCGCAAGCGGATCGCCAGGGCGCTCGAGCTGCAGCGGGCCGGGATCGCCCCCCCGCCGCCCGGCGGCGGCGAGCTGTGGACTGCCGACCTGCGACACCCGACGACGATCTTCGGGATCACGGTCGACCGCGACGAGCTCGACCGCCGAATCGGCGCTCGCGTGGACGCGATGGTCGCTGACGGGGCGGCCGACGAGGCGCAGCGCGCAGACGCGGCGGGCGCAACTCGGACGGTCCGCGCCGCGATCGGGTTCGAGGCGCTGCTGGCCGGCAACATCGAGGCGATGAAGCGCGAGCAGCGCCGCTACGCCCGCCGGCAGCTGACGTGGATCAGGAAGACGCCCGACGTGCGGCCGATCGACCGCACCGGCCGCGACGACCTCGACGTCGCGCGCGAAATGCTGTCGCTGCTGTGACGGGCCGGATGGGGATCGTTCGCGCCCTGACCACGGGCTTCAGCGAGGTCGACTTCAGGGACTTTCGCGACGCGCTCGCCGACGCCGAGAGCCTCGACGACCTCGGCCCGCGGGCGGCGTCGCTCGCGACCCTGCTGCCCGGGGTGATCGACCGTGATGTCCACGTGCACCTGCACGACATCAACGCCGCGTTCATGGTCGGGAAGGAGTTCCACGGCTGGGACGGGTTCCTCGAGTTCTGGCGCAACTGGCTCGAGCCGTGGGAGTCGTACGCGGTCGAGTTCACGCGCTGGGAGGAGGTCGACGACACGATTGTCTACCGGCTCGCAATCGAGGCGCAGGGACGGGGCAGCGGCATCACCGTGCGCGACGCGATCACCCAGGCGTGGACCGTGCCCGAGAACAGGGTCACGCGCCTCGGGATGTACGCGCGCCGGCGGACCGCGCTCGCCGACCTCGCCCGCGACTAGGCTGCGTCACCGATGCAATTCGAGAAGTGGCAGGCGCTCGGCAACGACTACGTGATCGTCGAGCGCGACGCGCTTCCGTGGGACCTCACGCCGGACCGGGTGCGACGGATCTGCGAGCCGCACTTCGGGGTCGGCTCGGACGGGGTCCTGCTGCTGTCCCCAGCCGAGGACGACTACGTCGCGGAGCTGCGGATCTTCAACCCCGACGGCTCCGAGGCCGAGCTGTCGGGCAACGGCGCCCGCGAGGCGGCGCTCTACCTGCGGCGCAGGGGGTGGACGAAGGACGACGAGTTCACGATCCTGACTGCCGCTGGCGAGGTCCGGCCGCGGATCCTGTCCGAGACCTCGTGCGCGATGGCCATCGGGCGGGCGAGCACGGCGTCGGGCGCGTTCCCGTCGGGAGAGCCCGGGGGGACGGGCGAGCTCGACGCCGGCGGGCGGCGGTGGAGCTTCCAGCACGTCTCCGTCGGCAACCCGCAGTGCGTGATCGAGGTCGGCGACGAGGTCGAGGAGCTCGACCTCGGCGCGGTCGGCCCGGGGATCGAGAGCCACGAGCTGTTCCCGGAGCGCACCAACGTCTCCTTCATCAGGGTCGACGGCAGCACCGTGCGGGCGCGAATCTTCGAGCGCGGGGCGGGGGAGACGCTGTCGTCGGGGACCGGGGCGTCGGGCGCCGCGGTCGCGGCGGTGGTGGGCGGCGCCGCAAGCCCGATCACCGTGCGGCTCGACGGCGGCGAGCTCGAGGTCGAGGTGAGCCCGGACCTCGACGTCGTCCTGATCGGCTCCGCGGAGCCCGTGTACAGGGGGGAGCTGTCGCAGGAGCTGCTCGCCAAGCTGGACGCGGAAGGCGGATAACGCGGGCGTCGCCGCGGCCGGCGGCGTCGGCGCGCCCGGCCGATGCGGGCGCTGTAGCCTGCGCGGCCCAATGGCGCTGACCGACCCATCGAAGCGGCTCGAGGCGATTCCGCCGTACATGTTCGCCGAGCTCGAGCGGCGGGTCGCCGACAAGCGCGAGGCCGGGATCGACGTGATCAGCCTCGGGATCGGTGATCCCGACCGGCCCACGTTCGACCACATCGTCGAGGCGATGCGCGGGGCGGTCGGCGATTCATCGACCCACACGTATCCGAGCAACCGCGGCCGCAGCGAGTTCCGGGCCGCGGTCGCGTCGTTCTACTCCGCGCGCTTCGGAGTCGACCTCGACCCCGACCGGGAGGCGATGCCGGCGATCGGCGCCAAGGAGTGCATCTACAACCTGTGCTTCGCGTTCCTCGACCCCGGCGACGTGGCGCTGGCCGCCGACCCCGGCTACCCCGTGTACACGGGCGGGCCCGTGCTGGCGGGGGCCGAGGCGGCGCTGATGCCGCTCGAGCCGAAGCTCGGATTCGCTCCCGACCTCGACGAGATCGACCGTCGGGCCGGCGGGACGCTCGACCGGGCGCGGCTGATGTTCATCAACTACCCCAACAACCCCACCGGCGCGGTGGCGCCGGACGGGTTCTTCGAGCGGGTCGTCGACCTCGCCCGCGAGCACGAGCTGCTCGTCGTCCACGACAGCGCCTACTCCGAGACCACGTTCGACGGCTACGTCGCGCCCAGCTTCCTCGCCACCCCCGGGGCGAAGGAGGTCGGCGTGGAGGTGCTCTCGCTCTCGAAGGGCTTCAACATGACCGGGTGGCGCTGCGCGGCGATCGTCGGCAACGCCAACGCGATCGCCACCTACTGGCGGTTGAAGACGAACGTCGACTCGGGCCTGTTCGAGGCGGTCCAGCTCGCCGGAGCCGCGGCGCTGACGGGCTCCCGCAAGCCGATCGAGGAGATGAACGAAATCTACGCCCGCCGCCGCGACCTCGTCGTCGACACGCTGCGCGGCATCGGCGTCGCCGTCGATCCTCCCAAGGGAACGATCTACGTCTGGGCCCCGGTACCCGAAGGACACACGTCGATCTCGTTCTCGGAGCTCGTCCTCGAGCAGGCCGCGGTCGTCGTCTCACCGGGCTCGATGTACGGGCCGAGCGGCGAGGGCTTCTTCCGCATCTCGCTGACGACGCCCGACGAGCGGCTCACCGAGGCGCTGGAGCGGATGCGCGAGCACCTCGGCTAGCCCTTGACGACGCCGATCGGGCGCAGCTGAGCGACCCGGGCGGCGAGCCCGGCGCGCTCGACCACGTCGACAACCGCCTCGACGTCCTTGTACGCGAACGGGGCCTCCTCGGTGAGGCCCTTGTTCGAGGGACAGCGGACGGTGATCCCGTCGGCCTCGAGCCGGCGGCGCAGCTCCCCGCCGTCGATCTGCTTACGCGCGCGGGTGCGGCTCATCACCCGGCCCGCTCCGTGACAGGTGGTCCCAAACGAGCGCCGCATCGAGCCGTCGCGCCCCGCAAGCACGAAGCTCGACGTCCCCATGCTGCCGGGGATGAAGACTGGCTGGCCCGCGTCGCCGTACTCGGCCGGAATCTCCGCGTGGCCGGGCGGGAACGCCCGCGTGGCCCCCTTGCGGTGCACGCACAGCTCGCGGCCCTCGTGGCGCTCGAGCTTGGCGACGTTGTGTGCGACGTCGTACACCTCGCGCGTGTCGTCCGCCGCCTCGGCGCCCAGCACCTCGCGCACCGCGTCACGCACCACGTGCGCGATCGCATGACGATTGGCCCACGCGAAGTTGGCCGCGGCGGCCATTGCACCGAGGTAGCCGCGACCCTCCGCCGACACGATCGGGGCGCACGCGAGCTGGCGGTCGGGGAGCTCGATGCCGTGCCGCGGCAGGGCCCGGTCCATCGCCTTGACGTGATCGGTGCAGACCTGGTGCCCCAGTCCCCGCGACCCGGAGTGGATCAGCACCGTGACCAATCCGGGGACGAGCCCGTATGCACGCGCCGCGGTCTCGTCGAACACCCGCTCAACGCGCTGGACCTCGACGAAGTGGTTGCCCGACCCGACGGTGCCGAGCTGGTCCGAGCCGCGCTGCCGGGCGCGCGGCGAGACCTGGTCCGGATCCGCCCCCTCGAGGCGGCCGCCGGACTCGGTCCGCGCGACGTCGTCGGGCGTACCGATCCCTCGGTCGAGCAGGGCGGCAGGTCCATCGCGCAGGACCGCGTCGAGCTCGGTGGGACCGAGCGTCAGGCCCCCGCCACGGCCGGCGCCGGCCGGCGCCGATCGCGAGATCGCGTGGACGAGCGTCTCCTTGCAGGGTGCCAGCTCGTTGGCGGTCAACGGGAGGACCAGGAGCCGCACGCCGCAGTTGATGTCGTAGCCGACTCCGCCCGGCGACACCACGCCGTCGGAAGGCTCGGTGGCGGCAAGCCCGCCGACCGGGAAGCCGTAGCCCTGGTGGATGTCGGGCATCGCTATCGCCGCGTCGACGATGCCGGGCAGGGTGGCGACGTTCTCGAGCTGCTCCAGCGACCGGTCGCCGCGGACCGCGTGGAGGATCTCGCGGTCGGCGAACAGCCGCGCCGGGACCCGCATGTCGGCTCGCTCGGTCGCCGGTATCTCCCACACGACGTCGTCGATCTGGCGCGGCCGCGGCATCGAGGATCAGACGTCGAGGACGACCGTGGCGCGCCACGTGCCATCGGCCGGGGCCATCTCGAGGCGATGGTAGGTGACCGCCTTGACGAGGCTGGACGGCGACGCGCGCACGCCGCTCACGCGTGCGTC
>DATAFB010000141.1:0-5322 GCA_036257695.1 Solirubrobacterales bacterium
CTCCCCCTCGGCGGATTCTTTGGGCACGCCGATCTTCAAAGCCGCGAGAGGGTACCCGGATCGATCAGGCCGCCGCGCCGACGCCCGCCACCGCGGCGAGACGCTCCAGCGTGTGCCGGCGCTGCCCCGCGTCGAGGTGGATTGGGGACACGATCAGCCGGTCCGCCCCCGCGTCCGCGTAGCGCTGGACGCGCTCCGCGACCTCGGACTCGCTGCCGACGAGCGAGGTCTCGTCGACGAGCTCGTCGGGAATCGCCTCGTACGCCTTCTCGCGGTCGCCGTCCAGGTACAGCGACTGGACCTGCTTGGCCTCGCTCTCGAACCCGATCCGCGACGCGAGGTCGACGTAGAAGTTGGTCTTCTGACTCCCCATCCCGCCGAGGTACAGCAGCAGCCCCGCCTTGACGACGTTGCGGGCGGCGTCGAGGTCGCCGTCGATCGCCACCTGGAGCGTCGGCGAGATCTCGAGATCCTCGCGGCTCCGCCCGCCCCTCTCCAGTCCCGCCTCGACGTGCTCCGACCACGTCTCCCTGAACGCGTCGGGGCTGGAGAAGATCGGGATCCATCCGTCGGCGATCTCGGCCGTGAGCTCGACCGACTTGCGCCCGATCGCGCCGAGGAAGATCGGGATCCGGTCGCGGACCGGGTGGATGTTGAGCTTCAGCGCCTTGCCCTCGCCGCCCTCGAGCGGGAGCCGGAAGTGCTTGCCCTCGTACTCGAGTCGGCCCGTGCGGGCGACGATCTGGCGCACGATCTCGACGTATTCGCGCGTGCGCCCCCACGGCTTCGCGTACGGGACGCCGTACCACCCCTCGGAGACCTGGGGGCCCGAGGGGCCGAATCCGAAGATGAAGCGGCCCCCCGACAAGGCGTCGATCGTGCACCCGGCCATCGCCGCGGCGGCGGGCGCCCGCGCGGGGACCTGCATGATCGCGGCCCCGAGCTTGATCGTCTCGGTCTGCGGCACCAGCCACGCGAGCACGCTGACGACGTCGGAGCCGTAGGACTCCGCCGCCCACACGGAGTCGTACCCGGCGCGCTCGGCGGCCTGCACGTACTCGAGCGCCTCGTCTCCCTGGGGCCCGATGCCCCAGTAGCCGAGGTTGAGGCCCAGCTTCAGCGCCATGGCGTCGGAACCCTACCGCCCTCGACATGGAGGGAGTCGCGCTGCTGTATCAATGGTCCGATGGACGAACGCGGACATCCGCGGGGGCTGACGAGCGTCGAGGCGGCCAAGCGCCTCGCCCGGCTCGGGCCGCCGGAGCCGACGAGCAGTCGCTCGGTGGCGAGCATCGTCGCCGCCAACGTGCTGACGCTGTTCAACGCGATCATCGCCGGGTTCTTCGTCCTCATCCTCTCGCTGGGGCTGTTCGCGGACGCGCTGTTCGGGGTGATCGCGATCGTCAACAGCGCGATCGGGATCCGCCAGGAGCTGCGCGCGAAGCGGATCCTCGACGAGCTCGCGGTGCTGGTGGCCCCGAAGGCGAAGGTCGCCCGCGACGGCAAGCTGAAGGAGCTCCGCGCCACCCAGGTGGTCCCGGACGACATCGTGCGGCTCGAGCCCGGCGACCAGCTCGTCGCCGACGGCGTCGTCGTTGCCGCGCGGGGACTGACCCTCGACGAGTCGATGCTGACCGGGGAGTCCGACGGAGTCCGCAAGCGCGAGGGCGACCGGGTGCTGTCGGGCGCCTTCGTGATCAGCGGCTCCGGCTACTACGAGGTCGACGCGGTGCGCGAGCAGAGCCACGCCGAGAAGATCGCCGGCGAGGCGCGCGCGTTCCGCCATCCCCCCTCCCCGCTCCAGCTCGAGGTCAACAGGATCCTCGGCGCGACGACGATCATGATGGTCCCGCTCGCGGTGCTGCTGCTGGTCGGGCTCGCGGCGCGCAGCGTCGAGTTCACCGAGGCCGCCCAGACCTCGACCGCCGGCCTGATCACCCTGATCCCCGAGGGGCTGGTGCTGCTGATGAGCGTCACGCTCGCGATTGCGGCGGTGCGGCTGGCGCGGATGAACACGCTTGTCCAGCAGATGGCGGCAACCGAGTCGCTGGCCGCGGTCGACACGGTGTGCATCGACAAGACCGGCACGCTCACCGACGGGACGCTGGAGCTCGTAGCGGTCGAGGTCGCCGACGATTCGCAGCCGAGCCACGCGCACCGCGCGCTGGCCAGCTTCGCGGCCAGCGCCGGAGAGCGAAACCGCACCCTCGAGGCGATCGCCGACAACTATCCGGGCGCGCCCGCTCACGTCGAGGCGGAGGTCCCGTTCTCGTCCGAGTGGAAGTGGAGCGGGCTGACGCTGAACGGCGGCGGCGGGAGGCGAAGCTACGTCCTCGGGGCGCCCGACGTGCTCGCCGAGGCGGGAGCGCTCGAGCTGCCGCCCGGGCTGCGGCGAGCGCTCGACCAGCACACCGGCGCGGGCCGGCGCGTCATCGCCTTCGGCCGCACCGGAGGGACGCTGCCGTCGAACCCGGCCGCGGACCCGCCGCCGCGGCTCGAAGCGCAGGCGCTGATCGTGCTCGAGGAGAAGCTGCGATCCGACGCCGCCGAGACGATCGAGTTCATGCGCGAGCAACAGGTCGATCTGAAGCTGATCTCGGGCGACGCCCGCCAGACCGTGACCGCCGTCGCGCGCGCGGTCGGCGTCCCGGCCGACGCCGGCGTGATCGAGGGCTCCGAGCTGCCGAGCGAGCCGCGCGAGCTCGCCCGCGCCGCCGAGGCGAACACGATCTTCTGCCGCATCCGCCCAGAGCAGAAGAAGGCGCTGGTCGCGGCGCTCGCCGAGCGCGGCCGGTTCACTGCGATGATCGGCGACGGGGTGAACGACGTCCCGGCGCTGAAGCGGGCGAGCCTCGCGGTCGCGGTCGGCTCGGGCAGCCAGATCACGAAGGGGATCGCGGACATCGTCCTGCTCAAGGACCAGTTCTCGATGCTGCCCCGAGCCGTCGCCGAGGGTCGCCGCATCGCCCGCAACATCCACCGGCTGGCGCGCCTGTACACGACGAAGACCATCTACGCGGCGTTCCTGATCCTCACGGCGGCGATCTTCGGCTTCACGTTCCCCTTCCTGCCCCGCCAGCTGACGATCGCGGCCGCGTTGACGATCGGGATCCCGTCGTTCGTGCTCGCGCTCGCGCCCAGCGAGGGACCGCTGTACAGGGGGCGACTGCTGCGTGCGCTGGCCGCGTTCTCGGTCCCGGCCGGGCTCGCGATCGGGGCCGGCTCGCTGCTGTCGTTCTTCCTCGTCGACACGGTGTTCGGGGGCACGCTCGAGGAGGGCCGCACGGCGGCCACGACCACCCTGATCATCCTCGGGCTGGGGTTCATCCTGCTGCTCGAGCGCGGACCCGGCCGCGAGCACATAGCGATCCAGAGCTACATGCTGGCGATGGTCGCCGGGCTGGGTGCGCTGTTCGCGCTCGCGCTCGCGGCGGAGCCGGTGCGGGAGTTCTTCGACCTCGTGATCCTGAGCGCCGGGCAATGGTTCCTGTCGATGCTGTCGGCGGCCGCCGGGCTCGTGCTCGCCAGCATCGTGTGGCGGCTGCCGCTGATCCAGCGCCTCGAGGAGCCCGAGGGGCCGTCGCCGCCCGAGCAGGATGAAGAGGGAGTGCCCGGCGCCACCCACACCCCGACCACCGAGGAGCGCCGGTCGCCGGGGGTCCCGGCGACGGGCGGGACCGATGGCCGCTGAGGAGACGGGACAGGCCGGGCCCCAGAGGCGCACGAAGATCGTCGCCACCGTCGGGCCGGCGACCCGCGAGGTGACGGTGCTGCGCCAGGTGCTCGCCGCCGGCGCCGACGTGCTGCGGCTCAACTTCTCCCACGGGAGCCGCAAGGAGCACGGCGAGATGGTGAGCCACGTTCGCGAGGCGGCCGCGGCGCTCGGGCGCGAGGTTGCGATCCTCGGCGACCTCCCGGGCCCGAAGCTGCGAATCGACGACGTCCGAGGCGGGGTCGTCACCCTGCACTCGGGAAGCGAGCTGGTGCTCACCACCGAGGAGGGGCTCGGAACCGCCGAGCAGCTGTCGGTGTCGTGGGACGGGCTGCCGCGGGCCGTTCAGCCGGGCGAGCCGGTCTATCTCGCCGACGGCAGGGTGAGGCTGCGGGTGATCGACCGCACCGAGTCCGAGGTGCGGTGCCTGGTCGAGGCCGGCGGCAGCGTCGCGTCCCACCAGGGGATCAACCTGCCCGAGTCGCACCTGCCGCTGCCCGCCGCCGGGGAGGAGGACCTGGGCTGGGTGGACTTCGCGTGCGAGGCGGGCGTCGACCTGCTCGCGGTGTCGTTCGTGCGCACGCGCGCCGACCTGGAGCCGGTCGAGGAGCGGCTCCGCGAGCGCAGCGCCGACATCCCCCTGATCGCCAAGATCGAGAAGCCCCAGGCCGCCGAGAACGCCGAGGAGCTGGTCGAGGCGGCCCTGAGCGGGATCATGGTCGCGCGCGGGGACCTCGGGATCGAGATCCCGATCGCCTCGGTCCCAGTGGTCCAGAAGCGCCTCCTGGCGCTCGCGGGCAAGCGCTCGAAGCCGGCGATCACGGCAACGCAGATGCTCGCGACGATGGTCAACGCCGACCGTCCGACGCGGGCCGAGGTGACCGACGTCGCGAACGCGATCTACGACGGCACCGACGCGGTGATGCTTTCGGAGGAGACCGCGGTGGGCCGGCATCCGGTGGAGGCCGTCCGGGTGATGGACCAGATCGCGTGCGAGACCGAGCCCGACCTGCCGTACAGCCAGTGGCTGTTCAACCGCGTCGCAACCGAGCGTACCGACGTTGCGGCCTCGGTCGCGCGGGCCGCGGTCGGGTCCACCTACACGCTCGGGCTGGCGGCGCTGGTCGTGCCGACGACCAGCGGGCGAACCGCGCGGCTCGTGTCCGCACACCGGCCGCGGGTGCCGGTGCTCGCGCTGTCGCCCCGGCTGGAGACGGTGCGCCGGCTCAACCTCCTGTTCGGGGTCACATGCGTGCTCGAGGACGACTGGACCAGCCTCCGCGCGCTGCTGGGGCGGTGCGCGACGCTCGCCGCCGAGTGTGGCGTGGCCCGCTCCGGCGACCTGATCGGGATCACCGCCGGGCTCCCGGCCCAGGGCCTAGGGACGAATCTGTTCGAGGTCCACCGGGTGCCGTGAGTCGAACCGGCCGGGTTTTGGTCACCGCGGCGCGAGCACGAACTGGGTGATGACGAGGTTGGCGACGAGGCGGTCGCCGTTGGTCACCCTGACCTCGACGACATGGGTCGATCGCCCCGCGTGGAGATGCTCGGCGGTCGCGACCAGCTCGTCGCCCGGGCCGGCGGCGCCGAACACGTTCAGCTTCATCTCC
>DATAFB010000150.1:0-5952 GCA_036257695.1 Solirubrobacterales bacterium
CATCCGCGCTACCGCAGCGCGCCGGGCGAGCAGCTCGTCCGCGCGCTCGAGCTGTGCGACGCCGATCGCCGCGCCGACGTCGGTGAGCCGGTAGTTGAACCCGAGCCGATCGTGCTCGATCCGCCCCATGTCGGGCGCGCGCCCCTGGTTTCGCTCGCTTCGGACTCGCTCCGCGACCTCGGCGCTCGGCGGTATCAGCGCCCCTCCCTCGCCGGTCGTCAGCTGCTTGTTGGCGTAGAAGGCGAACGCGCACGCGTGCCCCCGCGCTCCGACCCGGACGCCCTCCGCGTCGATCGCACCGAGCGCCTGGCAGCCGTCCTCGACTACCCCGAGCCCTCGCTGCGCCGCCAGCGCCGTCGCCTCGCCGAGCGCGGCCGGGTAGCCGAAGATGTCGACGGGAAGCAATCCGGCCGTGCGCTCGCCGACCGCGGCGCGGGCGGCGGCGGGGTCGAGGTTCAGCGTCACCGGATCGACGTCGCAGAAAGCCGGCGTTGCCCCCTCGTACAGCAGGCAGTTCGACGACGCGACGAAGCTCAGCGGCGTCGTGATCACCTCGTCGCCCGGTCCCCAGCCCTGCGCCCGGACCGCGAGGTGGAGCGCGGCGGTCCCGCTCGAGGCCGCCACCGCGTCGTCGACCCCGAGCCACGCCGCCAGCTCACGCTCGAACCGCTCCAGGACCGGCCCCAGCGACAGCCGCCCCGACCGCAGCACCTCGAGCACCAGCTCCTCCTCCCGCGACCCGAGCTCGGGACGACTGAGCGGTATCGGCTCAGGCACGGGTGTCGGCGGAGGACCCGACCGCGGCGGAGCGCGGCTGGAAGGCGAACTCGAGCGAGTCGACGAGTGCCTCCCACGACGCCTCGATGATGTTCTCCGAGACGCCGATCGAGCCCCACTCGTCGGTCCCGTCGGACGAGTCGAGCAGGACCCGAGTCACCGCGCCGGTGCCGTGGCGCTCGTCGAGGATCCTGACCTTGTAGTTGGTGAGCTCGATGTCGGCGAGGTGCGGGTGCAGCTCGGTGATCGCGTCCCGCAGCGCCCGGTCGAGCGCGTTCACGGGGCCGTTGCCCTCGGCGGTGCGCAGCAGGCGCTGCCCGTCGACCCAGATCTTCACGGTCGCCTCGGTCTCGACGGCTCCGTTGGCGCGCTTCTCGGTCACGACGCGGAAGCTCTCGAGCCTGAACAGCGACTCGTACTCGCCCGCCTCGCGGCGCAGCAGCAGCTCGAACGAGGCGTCGGCCGCCTCGTACTGGTAGCCGGCGTGCTCGCGCTCCTTGAGCCGATCGACGGCGCGGGCCGCCGCGTCGTCGTCGAGCCCGATCCCCGCCCGCTCGGCGTGGCTCAGCACCGAGCCCTTGCCGGCGAGCTCCGAGATCAACACGTCACGATCGTTGCCGACCAGCGCCGGCTCGACGTGCTCGAACGTCCGCGCGTCGGACTGAACACCGGCGGCGTGCATGCCGGCCTTGTGCGCGAAGGCGTTGCGCCCCACGTACGGCTGGTCGGGGTCCGGCGTCATGTTGCAGATCTCGTCGGTCAGGTGAGCGGTCTCGGTTAGGCGGGCGAGCTGCTCGTCGGACACGCACTCGTGCCCGAGCTTGAGCTGCAGCGCGGGAAGGACCGAGAACAGGTTGGCGTTCCCGCACCGCTCGCCGTACCCGTTCGCCGTCGCCTGGACGAGGCTTGCGCCGGCCCCGACCGCGGCGAGCGAGTTGGCGACCGCGCAGTCGGCGTCGTTGTGGGTGTGGATCCCGACGGCCACCTTGTCGCCGAGCGCGGCGACCACAGCCGCCGTCGCCTCGGCCACCGCCGCCGGCAGCGTGGCGCCGTTGGTGTCGCACAGGGTCACGTTCTCGGCCCCGCCGGCGACGGCTGCATGCAAGCACTCGAGCGCGTACTCGCTGTCGGCCGCCCACCCGTCGAAGAAGTGCTCCGCGTCATACACGGTGCGCTTGCCCTCGCCGACGAGGAACGCGAGCGAGTCGCGGATCATCGCCAGGTTCTCGTCGCGCGACACCCGCGTCACCTTGTCGAGGTGCAGCGCCCAGGTCTTGCCGACCAGCGTGCACACCGGGGCGAAGCCGGATACGAGCACGCCGAGGCCGGGATCGCCGTCCGCACTCGCGTCGCGGCGCCGCGTCATCCCGAAGGCGCAGATCAGCGCCTGGTCGAGCTCCTCGCCGGCGAGCATCTCGAACAGCTCCGCCTCCTTCGGGTTCGAGGCCGGGAAGCCCGCCTCGATGAAGTGAACCCCGAGCCGATCGAGCGCCTCGACGACGCGCACCTTCTCGGCCGCCGACAACGACATGCCGTGGCCGCCCATGCCGTCGCGCAAGGTCGTGTCGTAGAGCTGTACCTGTGCCAAAGCGGGGTCCTCTCGCTGCCTTCGTGGGACCGGACGATGGGGAACCGCGGGCCGCGCTACGCGGCTGCGGTGCCCGTAATTCGCCGGATATGGCCCGCCGAGCATCGAACAAGAAGCGCTCGACTGCGAGGCGACAGGCAGGTCATCCGTACTGATGCGACGAGGGAGCCCATCACGAGGTGACTTTACTCGCTCGGTCCTGGCTCGGTTGGTCGACGAAGTCCAGCCACTCGCGGTACTCATCGGCGCGCCCGTGCAGCGCGTCCTCGAACTTCCCCTGGAGGTGACGGGTGATCTCCCCCGGCTCGCCGATCAGGTGGTCGTCGATCTCCCGCACCGGCACCAGCTCGGCCGCGGTCCCGGTCAGGAACACCTCGTCGGCGAGGTAAAGCTCGGCGCGGGCGATCGCCCGCTCCTCGATCGTGTAGCCGAGGTCGCGCGCGATCTGGATCACCGACGCGCGAGTGATCCCGTCGAGGATCGACGACGTGTGCCCCGGGGTGCAGATGCGGTCGTCGCGAATTACGAAGATGTTCTCCCCCGAGCCCTCGGAGACGCACCCTTGGTCGTCGAGCAGGATCGCCTCGTCGTAGCCGGCCCTCATCGACTCCTCCTTGGCGAGGACCGAGTTCAGGTACTGCCCCGAGGCCTTGGCATGGGGGATCAGGCTCTCGGCCGACAGCGCGCGCCACGAAGACACCTTGGCGCGGATCCCGTTCCGTTTGCCCCCCTCGCCGAGGTACGCGCCCCACGGCCACACGGCGATCATCACCTCGATCGGGGCGCCGGACGCGTGCAGCCCCATCTCGCCGTAGCCGCGCCATGCGAGCGGGCGGATGTAGCAGCTGCGGAGCCCGTTGCGGCGGATCAACTCGTGTGTCGCCTCGCGAAGCTGCTCGTACGAGTACGGTAGCTCGAGGTAGTACAGCTGGGCCGACTTCTCGAGCCGCTCGAGGTGCTCGCGGTGGCGGAAGACGGCGGTTCCGTGGTCGGTCTCGTAGGCACGGATGCCCTCGAACACCCCGGTGCCGTAGTGGAGGCCGTGGTTGAGGACGTGCAGCTTGGCGTCGTCCCAGGGGACGAACTCACCGTTCATCCAGATCAATTCGACCTTCTCCACCTGCTCCTCCGCCCTCGAGGTTGTGCGTCAGCGAAGTATGACTGACGCCAAGTTCGCAAGCGAACTTGGCGGTAGGTTCAGGCTCGGAGCTCCTGGAGCACTGCGTCGGTCATCTCCTTGGTGCCGACCTCGACCTCGGCGGGCACGTCGGCCATCGGCGGCTGCTCGGGCTCGACCCAGGCCAGGTCGGGTGTCCGCAGGCCCCTGGCCAGCGCCGCCTCGACCGCGTCCTCGACGCGCTGCGCGTCGTCGGGGCGCCCGAGCCCGTAGCGCAGCATCATCGCCACCGACAGCAACGTGGCGAGCGGGTTCGCGGTCCCGGTGCCGGCGATATCGGGCGCCGAGCCGTGCACCGGCTCGAACAGGCCCGGGCCGTCGGTGCCGAGGCTGGCCGAGGGAAGCATCCCCAGCGACCCCGTCAGCATCGCCGCCTCGTCGCTGAGGATGTCGCCGAACATGTTCTCGGTCAGGATCACGTCGAACCGCGACGGCGCCGAGACGAGCTGCATCGCGGCGTTGTCGACCAGCATGTGGTCGAGCTCGACATCGGCGTACTCGACCGAGATCCGGACGACGACCTCGCGCCACAGGCGGGAGGTTTCGAGCACGTTCGCCTTGTCGACCGAGGTCACGCGGGGGCCCGCCTTGCGACTCTCTGCCCGGGCTCGTGCCGATGAGAACGCGCGGCGGGCGATCCGCTCGACCTCGTCGGTCGAGTACTCGCACGTGTCGTAGGCGCCGGTCTCGTGGCGGCGGCGATCGCCGAAGTAGATGCCCCCGGTGAGCTCGCGGACCACGAGCAGGTCGGTGCCGCGGATCCGTTCCTCGCGCAGCGGGCTGGCGTGGACGAGCGCGGGGCTGGGCCGAACCGGGCGCAGGTTCGCGTACAGGCCGAGGCCCGTGCGGAGCCCGAGCAGGCCCTGCTCCGGCCGCGGGGCGTCGGGGTCGGTCGTGTCCCATTTCGGGCCGCCGACGGCCCCGAGCAGGACGGCGTCGGCCGACCGGCACGCCTCGAGGACCTCGTCGGTGAGCGCGGTGCCGTGGGCGTCGATCGACGCCCCGCCGACGAGGTGCTCGGAGACCTCGAATCCCCCGAGCGCGTCGAGCAGCCGCTCCGCGGCGCCGACAATCTCCGGCCCAATGCCGTCACCGGGGAGTGCGACGACGCGGGCGGTCACTCCGGATCCTCTCCCGCCGCCGGCCGACGGGCGTGGATGTTGGTCCTGATCAGGTGCACGGTCGAGGGGTCGGCGGTCTCCGCGAGCACCGTATCCACGAACGGCTCCCGGAGCTCCTCCGGGAGGCGGTCGAGGTGGACCGCGAGCCCGACGGTGCGCTGGAACTCACGCGGCTCGTCGAACTCGAACCGCCGCTCGGCTCGCTCGCAGCGCACGTCGACGAATCCCGCCCGCACCAAGCGCTCGCTCGCCTCCTCGGGCGACGGAAAGTTCCACGGATGCTCGGCGCCGCGCAGGTGCGCCGCGAAGGGCTCCATGGCGGCGACCCGAACCGTGGCGTCGACCACGTTGCTGGCGTTGCCCTTCCCGCCGAGCTGCGCGTCGAGGCGCCCGCCAGGCCGCAGCCAGCCGTGGATCGAGCGGAACAGCCGGTCGTGGTCCGGGATCCAGTGGAACGTCGCGGTCGAGAACACGACGTCGACCGGCTCCGGCGGCTCGAACTCGAGCAGGTCGGAGAGCACGACCTCGGCCGCGCCGTCGAGGTTCTCTCTCGCGCGCTCGACCATCGACGGCGACGCGTCGACGCCGATCACGCGCCCGCGCGGCAGCCGCTCCAGCAGCAGGCGCGTCACCCGGCCGGTGCCGCAGCCGGCGTCGACGGCGAGCTCGTCGCCCCGGAGCGGGACCGTGGACAGGAACTCGCGCCCCGACTCGAGCTGCATGTCGGAGATCCGGTCGTAGGACCCCGCGTCCCAGTCCAGCGACTTCACGAGCGGGGCCGGCGCGCGAGCAGGTTGAGCCGCACGTAGTCGAGCGTCAGCGGCGTGGCGAGGCGCTCGACCACGGCCTCGGCGAACGCGTGCGCGTCGGCGGCGGGCATCAGCGCCATGATCGGCCCCAGCGTCGCGGTGGCGACGTAGTCGAACGGGTCCTCGGGCGTCACCGGCTTGCTCTCGAGCCAGCACTCGATCTCCTCGAATCCCGCGTCGCGCAGCCGCCGCTCCGCGTCCTCGGCCGAGGAGAAGTTCCAGATCGGCTCGAACCCCTCGAGGTGGCGGGCGAACGGCTCGCGAGCTCCGACCTCGGCGATCGCCTCGGCGACCGACGCGACGTTGCCCTCCCCCCCGCACTGGGCGACGAGGCGCCCGCCGGGATTCAAGGCGGCGTACAGGCGCGCGAAGAGTGTGTCGTGGTCGGGGATCCAGTGGAAGACGGCGTTGGAGAAGACGACGTCGACGTCCCGTGACAGCTTCAGCTCGGTCAGGTTGCCGACCTGAAGCTCGACCTCG
>DATAFB010000152.1:0-3760 GCA_036257695.1 Solirubrobacterales bacterium
CCGCCACCACGGGAGCCGCGGCGACCGGCGCGGCAAGGGACAGGACCGAGATCAACCCCGCTGCGAACAGCGCGGTCGTCGCCCCGGTTCCGGCCAAATTACGCCTTAGCCACCCTCATGCGGCCGAGCCCATTCGTGCGCCTCCGCGCCACCGACTATATGTGCGGACGAAACGCGGCGGCTACAGGTATCCGAGCGGGTCCGTCGGCTGGCCGTTGATCCGGACCTC
Source organism: Solirubrobacterales bacterium (assembly GCA_036257695.1). Classification (GTDB taxonomy): domain Bacteria; phylum Actinomycetota; class Thermoleophilia; order Solirubrobacterales; family 70-9; genus DASPWW01. The sequence continues at coordinate 230 of DATAFB010000152.1, forward strand.
GAAATGGAGGTGGTCGCCAAAGCACGACCCGGTGCAGCCGACATAGCCGATCACCTCGCCCTGGCCGACCGAGCCGGAGGTCTTGGCGAAGCTCGACTGGTGCCCGTAACACGTCGACTGCCCCCCGCCGTGGTCGATGCAGGTGTAGTTCCCGTAGCCGCCGGTCGGCGCGGCGAGCGCGATCGACCCCGCCTTCGCGGCGCGGATCGGCGTGCCCGACGGCACCGCGATGTCGATCCCGGCGTGCAGCCTCCCCCAGCGCATCCCGAACCCTGAGGTGACCGGCCCGTCGACGGGCCAGATCATGTCGCCCGAGCCGCCGCGGATTGGCCCGGCGGGGAGGGTCGGAGAGGCGCTCGCCTGCAGCTGCTGCTGGATCTGCCCCTCGAGGTCGCCGATGTCGCCCTCGAGCCGTTCGATGTGGACGTCGATCTGCGCGACCGTGTCCTTGCGGCTGGCGCGGGCGGCGCCGAGGTCGGCCTCGCGAGCCTCGAGCTCGACCCGGGTGCGAGTCAGCTCGCGCTTCTTGGCGGCGATCTCGTCGCGCGCCGCGCGGATCCGCTCGACCGTCTCCTTGGTCTCGTTGCGCAGCGCCCGGACCCGCGCGATCAGGTCGGAATCCTCGGACTCGATCCGGTTCAGGTACTCGTAGCGCTCGAGCAGGTCCGCGAAGCCGTCGGACTCGAGCACCACCGTGACCACGTCGGGCGAGTCGGACTTGTATATCGCGACCAGGCGCTCCTCGAGCACGTCGATCGACTGCCGCAGCCGCTCGCGCAGCACCTGGAGGTGGTCGCGCTCACGATCGAGCTCGGCCTGCTTCTGATCGAGCTCCTCCTGGACGAGCGCCTCGCGGTTGCGAAGCGTCGCGACCTCGCCCTCGAGCTGGACGATCTCGCTCGTGTAGCGCTCGATCTCGGTGCTGAGCACGCCGCGCTTCGACTCCGCCGCGTCGAGCTCGGCCTGCTTGGAGTCGAGCTGGCCCTGCAGGTCCTGGGCCAGCGCGGTCGTCCCGATGGCGACGAAGGCGACCATGGCCGCGGTCAGCGCAAGGCCGACCCCTCGGCGACGGTCCGCGTGCGCTGGCTTGGCGGTCTGGTCCATCTCTTTCGTTGCCTACGGGGTTAGCTGACGGGCTCGCGCCGAAAGAGCTCGCGCTACGAATCTGTCGATCCGATTCGCCCCGGATTCCTGGGTCCCCCGCCCCGCACGCTCGCGCACGCGGACTCGGCGAAAAGCGCGCCAGAGCGTAGCAGTCCGAGCGACGTTTACAAGCGTTTCTTAACAGTTTGTGCATGGCTGCAACCACGCTTGCAAGCAGGGAAAAGTCAGCCTCCCTCGACATCGAGGAGCTCCGGGGGCGCCTCCTCCTCGTTCTGCAGTGTGGTGTGGTCGATGTCGTGGTGCCGGCGCAGCATCACCTCGAGCTGGCGGCGGACGAGGTCTCGATCCACCTCTGAAGAGACGACGACGTGCGCCGACAGCGCCTCGAAGCCCGAGGTCACCGTCCACACGTGGAGGTCGTGGACGGCGCGCACTCCCTCGAGCTCGCAAATCTCGCGCGCGAGCGCCTCGGCGTCCATGCCCGCCGGCGCCGCCTCCATCAGGACGTTGATCGGCTCCGCGATCAGGCGCGCCGACGAGGCCAGGATCAGCGCCGCGATCGCGAGCCCGACCAGGGGGTCGATCGGGTCCCAGCCCGTCACGACGATCACGGCCCCGGAGACGATCACGCCCAGCGATCCGAGCGCGTCGGCGACCGAATGCCTCAGCACCCCCTCGAGGTTGAGGTCCTCGCGCTCGCCGCGCGCCAGCACGCACGTCGCGGCGACGTTCCCGGCGAGCCCGAGGGCGCCCAGCGCGAGCACCCCCGCCCCCTCGACCTCGGGCGCGTCGCCGAGCCGGTCGATCGCCGCCGCCGCCACGAGGACCGCGATCACGACGAGCGCGATCCCGTTGACGAGCGCGGCGATGACCTCGGTGCGCTGGTAGCCGAACGTGCGCCGCGGCCCGCCCGGAAGCGATGCGAGCCCGCCGGCCGCGAGGCCGAGCCCGATCGCGCCGACGTCGGACAGCACGTGGCCCGCATCGGCGAGCAGGGCGAGCGAGCCCGTGATCACGCCGCCGATCGCCTCGGCGGCGAGCATCGCGACGTTGATCGCGAGCGCGATCCACAGCCGGCGCCGCGTGTCGGCGCGGCGCGCGCCGAGGGTGTCGGCGAGCGATCCGCGGCCGCCGTGGGGGTGCGCGTGCGCCACCCGGCGAGCTTAACCCGCCCGGCGCGCGGTCAGACCGCCGTCGCTACACCGGCGTCTTGGTCGACTCGCCGGCGTCGTTGCCCGGGCGCACGGCTTCGGCGGCGCGTGTCGCGGCGCCCACGCCGGCGGCCTGCTCGCCGTTCGCGTCGGCGACCGCCGCGGCGGTCCCTCCGACGGCGGCGGCGGCGATCTCGGCGCCCTCGGCCAGCCGCTGACGGTACTCGTCCGCCTGCATGCGCGAGATCACGAGCCGCTGGATCTCGGCGGTGCCCTCGAACAGCTGGTAGATCTTCGCGTCGCGGAACCACTTCTCGAGCGGGCACTCCTTCGACCACGTGTACGGCCCGACGAGGTCCATCAGCGTCCGGGTCGCCCACATCGCCACGTCGCCGGCCTTGAGCTTCGACATCGAGCCCTGGCCGCCGGTGAGCGGGATCCCCGTCCGGCCCATCCACGACGCGCGCTGGACCAGCAGCCTCGCGGCCTCGATCTCGGTCGCGACGTCGGCGAGGACCTGCTGCACGGACTGGCGCTCGAGCGGCGGCCTGCCCGCCGACGAGCTCTCGTCGAGGGCCGCCTCGACGGGGTCGATCGAGCCGCCGTTGTCGAGGTAGGCGAGCGTCCACTCGTACGCCGCCTGGGCGATCCCGAGCGCCGACGCGCCGACCACGGGCCGGGTGAGCTCGAACGTCGCCAGCGCCCCCGAGGCGCGCCCCGACGACTTGCCGCTCCGCGCGCGCTCGAGCTTGCGCTCCAGCTTCTCCATCCCGCCGAGCAGGTTGTCGACCGGGATGCGACAGTCCTCGAGCACGACCTCGGCGGTGTGCGAGGCGCGGATCCCGAGCTTCGATTCCTTCTTGCCCTGGCGCAGGCCGGGCGTGTCCTTGCCGATCACGAACGAGGCCTGGCCGCGATGGCCGAGCTCGGGGTCGACGGTCGCGACGACGACGTGCACGTCGGCGATCCCGCCGTTGGTGATGAAGACCTTCGTCCCGTCGAGGACCCACTCGTCACCGTCGAGCTTCGCGGTCGTGCGCAGACTCTTGACGTCCGATCCGGCCTGCGGCTCGGTGACCGCGTACGCGCCGAGCTTTACCTCGTCGCCGATCCCGAAGCACTGCGGGACCCACCTCGCGATCTGCTCCGGCGTGCCGCTCGAGGCGAGCCCGGCGGCGGCGAGGGTGGACCCGGTGATCGCAAGCGCGATCCCGGCGCAGCCCCAGTGCAGCTCCTCCGCGTAGATGCAGCTCAGCTGGCCGTCGGGGTCGGCGCC
>DATAFB010000163.1:0-12086 GCA_036257695.1 Solirubrobacterales bacterium
TCCGACATCGAGCTCTCCGCGGACGTGCTCGACGCGATCGACGACGCGCTGGGCGACGTCGTCGTCTCCGGCCCCGAGCTTGCCGCGTTCGCCGAGACAGGCGTCAAGCGCCGATAGTCAGGCCCGCTCGGTCAACCGCGCCACCCACACCCTCGTCATCGCGTCGACGATCGCCGCGCGTGAGACGCCGGAATCCTCGATCCACGCCTCGGCGGCGCTCATGGCCGACGCTAATCGCCTCGCGGGCGCGACTAGCGGGCCGCCAGCGCCCGCGCGAGGTCGCGCGCCAGCCGCTCGATGCTTCCGGCACCCTCCTCGGCGTGGTCCGGGTTGAGCTCGGTCACCGTCAGTCCGGCGAACCTCGACGCCCCGAACAGCACCGCGAGCGCCCGCATCGCGTCGTCGTAGGCGACTCCCTCGTTGCGGCCCGGGTTTTCCGACAGCGGGGTGTCGGTGAAGTCGATCACGTCGACGTCGAAGTGGACCACGAGCCGGTCGACCCGGTCCTGGATCCCTTCGAGCGCCCGGGCGGCCGCCCCCTCCGGGTCCGCCCGGACCTCGTCGACGGTCACCGCTCCGATTCGCTCGCGCTCGATCGTCTCGCGTTCGCCCGGCTGAGCCTCTTCCGGCCCCCATCCAACCAGCACGAGCCGCTCGGACTCGAGCAGAGGCGTGGAGGGGCCGACCCGAACGAGCTCGGGCCGCGCGCCGCGCTCCCCGAGCATGTGGGCGACGCCCATCCAGTCGAGCGCGCCGGGGGGCACGCTGTCGGGCACGTTGAGGTCGGCGTGGAGGTCGAAGTAGACGAGGCCCACCCGCTCCCCGGTGGCCACGTGCCCGGCGACGGTCCCGATCCCGACCGTGCAGTCGCCGCCCAGCACCACGGTGTCCTCGCCGGCGCCGGTCGCTTCGGCGACGCGGCGGGCGGTGTCCTCGACGATCTCGACCACCCTTCCGATGTTCTGCGCGTTGGGGTTCTCACGGTCGGGGCGCCACCTCCACGGTTCGCGGTCGCCGTGGTCTCGGACGTCGAGCCCGGCCTCGCGAAGCAGATCGACGAGTCGGGCGTCGCGCAGCGCGCCGGGGGCCTTCTCCTGGCCCGGGGCGAAGGCGCCCGCGCTCGTGGGAACGCCGATGATGCCGATCGGTCCGCCCATCGAACTAGCCGCCGGCGGCGGCGCGCCGCCACGTTCGCAGGTAGGCCTCGGCCGAGCGCGCCAGCAGCCGCAGCGCCCGCTCGCCGCCGGGCTGGCGCCGCGTGTCGGCGAGCAGGTCGGCGAACAGGCCGTAATGGGCGACGCCGTCGGCGTTGAGGTCGAACGTCCGCTCGCCCGAGCGCTGGCGCGTGAACTCGACCTCGCCGTCGTAGGAGCGGAACGGGTACGGAAGCGGGTCGCTCGCGGCGTCGTCGCGCGGCCCCGGCAGGGTCGAGAACCCGCCGGTGTCGGTCCCCAGCCCGACGCCGAAGTAGCGATCGGGGTCGCGGTGGCGGCGGAACTCGAGCACGTTCTCCGCCAGCTCCGGGGCGACATCGGGGTGCACGGTCGCGAACCCGCCGATCTCGTTCAGCCGCCGCAGCTGGCCCGGCGTCCACGCCCCACCGGTGCCAGTGTGGCTCGAGACGAGCGGGTAGTCGCGCCGCTCGGCGATCCGCAGCACCTCCGCCCGCGCCCGCTCGCTCATGTGGTCGGCCTCGATCAGCATCCCGTTCGCCATCAGGCGCCGGATCGCATACACGCCGAGCTTCGTCAGCCCCTTCGTGTTGCACTGGCGGCCCGGCGGGTATTCGGGCATGCCCTCCTCGACCAGCTCGCGCGTGGCGGGGAAGAACTCGGCCAGGACGCCCATCTCCCCGGGGCTGAGCGTCGTCACCTCCTCGCCCTGGCCCGAGTGCGGGCACTCACCGGTGTCGAAGTAGCGGCCGGTCTGGAAGCGGTTGAAGATGTTGATGAACACGCCCTTGGCCCCTCCCTCGAGCGCCGACCCGCCAAGCGCGTTGTTCGTCCAGTGGCTCACGAAGAGGCTTCGCACCCCGAGCCGCTTTGCGGTGCGGATCCCGCGGTCGATATCGGCGCGGCGGCATCCCGGCTCGCCCATCAGCTCGCTGCAGCCGAACAGGTTCGAGGACTCGAACCCGATTACGACCGCGAGCCTTCCGCTCTCGATCACCCGCCGCGCCTGCCGCGGGCCGTACGTGAGCCGGAACCAGCCCCGCCCCCGCCCGCCCGCTTGGGCGTCGACGTAGCGCTGTAGCGCGCGCAGGCGCTTGACCTCGAGCTCCATCGCCTTCGTCTCGTCGCACGGGTGCGACCGCCGCGGCTCGATCCGGCACATCGGCTCGTCCTCGACCGTCTGCGCGACCGCGAGCCGCAGCCCCGCCTTCCACGCCCGCTTCAGCCACACGTAGTAGATCTGCTGGTGGGTGTTGGTGTCGTTCGTCGGCCAGCCCGCGAACGTCGGCCAGCCGTGCACGTCGTGGGTCCCGAACGGGAGCCCCGTGCGCAGCAGGTTCCCGGTCACGTCGTCGCTTCCGTCGGCGCCGTGGTCGACCTCGTCGAACCCGAGCGCGTGGGTGATCCCGAAGCGATGGAAGCTCTGGCCGTGGACGACGCGGCCGCCGGCGCGCATCTCGGCGGTGACGTGGAGGTGGGCGTCGGCGAACCCGGACACCGTCCCGTCCGGGTTGACGCCGCCGGGCGGGCGGCCCCGGGCGCCGACCTCGGCGTCGGGAAAGACCGCGCACCCGGCGCCCGGCGTCAGTGAGACCCGCATCCGGGCGTCGCCGGCAGTCGACGCGAGGCGGAAGGAGCCCCGCGAGCGGCGGCGCAGCGACCACTCCGTGTCCGGCCCGGGCGCGGCGGCGCGCGCGATCTGCCCGGCTTCCCCCGCCGCCAGCAAGCCGCCGTCCTGGTCCAGCGGCAGGAACGTCCCGAGCCCCGACGGCTGGAGGCGGAACACCGCCGCCTCGGCGCGCGTCGGCGCGAAGCCGTACGAACCGGCGCCGGCGACCGCCACGAAGCCGCCCGGCTCGTGCTCGATCGCGAAGCAGCCGCCGGCGAGGTCCCTGCCCGACACGCCGCCCGTGCCCGCGGGTGCGACCGCGGCGAGGGGAGAGATGGCGGCGATCGCCGCTACGCTTGCGATCAGCGCCCAGCGGGTATACGAACGGCTCACGCACGAATCTTCACGAATCCGCGCAACCTCGGGCGTCCCGCGGGGTTGCATATAGAACGATCGTTCGCTATACTTTCTGAAGCTTGGTAGGCCCAGCCCTAACGGGCTCGGGCAGGTAGGGCGTAAGAAGGACCTCGGAAAAGGAGCACGATGCCTCGCACGAGAGGCGCTGCGTCCAAGCGCAGCGAGGCTCGCCGCCCCCGCGGCGAGCACAACAAGAAGACGACGAACGCGGCCGCGACGGATGAGCGTCGGACGGCCGAGCATCGCGTGGCCGAGCCGACCACGGACAGCCTGCAGCTGTTCATCAACCAGGCGATGCGCTACCCGCTGCTCACGGCGGCTGAGGAGGTCGAGCTCGCGAAGCGGATCGAGCGCGGCGACCTCGCCGCGAAGGAGCGGATGATCAACTCGAACCTGCGGCTCGTGATCAAGTTCGCGCGCCGCTACCAGGGCCACGGGCTGGACCTCGGCGACCTCGTCCAGGAGGCGATGCTGGGTCTGATCCGGGCGGCCGAGAAGTTCGATTGGCGCCGCGGCTACAAGTTCTCCACCTATGCGGTGCTGTGGATCAAGCAGTCGATCCAGCGCGGGCTCGACAACAGCGGGCGCGCGGTGCGGATCCCCGCCCACGTCGCCCAGCGCGAGCGCACGGTGAACCGCGTCACGGCGGAGCTCGCCGCGCGGATGGACCGCGACCCCACCGACGAGGAGGTGGCGAAGGAGACGAAGCTGCCCCTCGACGAGGTGATGGCGATCCGCGACCTGACGAGGGTCACCGCGAGCCTCGACTCCCCGGTCGGGGAGGGCGACACGACGCTCGGCGACCTGCACGTCGAGAGCACCGCCGACCTCGAGGACGAGGTGCTCGAGCGCGAGCAGGAGCAGACCGTCGCCGCCGCCCTCGAGCGGCTGCCGGAGCAGGAGCGGCGCATCGTCGCCGCCCGGTTCGGCACCGCCGGGCGCCAGGAGCGCAGCCTGCGCGACATCGCCCGCGAGCTCGGCGTCACCCAGGAGCAGGCACGCCGGCTCGAGGCCCAGGCGATTAAGCGCCTGTCGGCCGACGGCACGCTGGCCCAGCTGCGCCAGGCCGCGTAGGCCGGACGGAGCAGAGATGGCGAAGGTCTGGGTGCTCGACACCGAGACCAAGGGCACCGGGGCCGAGATGGTCCCGCTCGACAAGGTCCTGGAGCGAAAGCGCCGGGCGCCGAAGCGACGCGAGCGGGCCTCTCGGCCCCGGCGCCGTGCCGCGCACGAGTCCGGCCGCGGCGACGACCGCGACGAGGCGGATCGCCCCCGCGGCCCGCGCCGCTACCGCGTCGTCAGCGCGCTGACCGGGCGCGTGATCGCCGACGGCGTCGGCCTCCGCGACACGGTCGAGCACGTGCGGCGGGGTCGCAGCGTCGCCGACGTGCGCGTCTACGTGTGGGCGCCCCAGGCGGAGGAGTGGCGCGCGCTCAGCCTCGAGGAGCAGCGACTGCTGCGGGGCGTTCAGGCGTAGCTCAGGGAGCGAGCGACACGCTGCGGTCGTCGCGCACGGTCCAGCGCGGGTTGTGCGCGACCTCCCACGGGTGGCCTTCGGTGTCGACGAACACGCCCGAGTACCCGCCCCAGAAGGTCTCCGCCGGCTCGCGGCCGATCTTCGCGCCGGCCGCCCGGGCCTCCTCGATCACCGCGTCGACCTCGGCCGGCGAGCGGACGTTGTAGGCGAGCGTCACGCCGCCCCAACCGCCCCCGTCCTCGACCGTGCTGTCCTCGGCGAGCCGCGCGCGGTCCCACAGCGCCACGACCATGCCGCCGGCCTGGAAGAAGACGACGTCGGCACCGGGCTCGGCGCCCGTCGTCCACCCCAGCGCCTCGTAGAAGGCGCGCGCCCGCTCGAGGTCGGCGACCCCGAGCGTGATCAGGCTGACCCGCTGATCCATGGGGGCAAGGTACGGCACCGGGCCCGCGCGCCGCAAACTCCCGATTCGAGGGGGCGCGCATCTTCGCTCGGGACTTGACGGCGATATACGCCGTCAACATCACATCGGCCCTGCAGCGATGCGCCAGACGGTGGTTTGCGTCGTGGGCGATGGCGAGTCGAGCCCGCGATGAGCCGCGAGCGCGAGCGGGAGATCGCGAAGCTCGCCGAGCGCCAACGCGGTCTCGTCACCCGCGCCCAGCTGCTTGACCTCGGTTTGACGCGAGTTGCAATCGACCACCGTATGAAGTCAGCGCGGCTCCACGCCCTCTATCGCGGTGTCTACACGGTGGGGCACGGACAACCAGCGGAGGGCGCTCGCGAGCTCGGCGCGGTGCTCGCCTGCGGGCCGCGTGCAGCCGCCAGCCATCGCAGCGCCGCGTGGCTTTGGAGGCTGCAGTCGCGGCCTCCGGAGGACGCGGAGGTCAGCGTAGTTGGCCGCGACTGTCGATCGAGGCCTGGGCTTCGCGTCCACACCCTCGCTGCCCTGGACAGGCGCGACCTTCGTCGCCTCGGCGGCATCCCGATCACGAGCCCGGCGCGGACGATTCTCGACCTTGCTGCCGTCGTACAAGGGCGCAAGCTGGAGCAAGCGGTGGCCGAGGCGCAGGCGCGAAGGCTGATAAGCCGCAGCGAGGTGCTCTCTCTCATTGCCCGCGTGGCCCTCGGCCTGGAGTCAAGCCGCTCCGATCGCTGCTCGACGCCGAGACATCTCCCGTCCTCACCCGCTCCGAAGCCGAGGAGCGATTCCTGGCCCTACTCCGGTCCGCCGATCTCCCGGCGCCGGAGGTCAACGCGCAGCTTCTCGGTCGATACGAGGTCGACTTCGTGTGGCGCGATCGCCGACTCGTCGTCGAGATCGACGGGTTCGCGTATCACGGCTCCCGAGCGGCCTTCGAGCGCGATCGCGTGCGCGACGCCGACCTCGTCGCGGCCGGCTTTCGGGTCATCCGAATCACCTGGCGTCAGCTACTCGCCGGCCCCCGCATCCGTCGTGGCGCGAGTCGCCGCTGCGCTCGCGGCAGGCTAGCCTCGAGCCCGCGCACCCGCCGCGGCCGACCTTCCGAGGCGTTCTCCTCGATCCTGTAGGCATGTCGATCGAGCGCGAGCTCGGCGCCGCCCTCGGGGCGGGCGCCGTCTTGCCGGGCGATGCCCGCGGCTACTCCTCGGACGAGACCGAGGGCCGCGGCGTGCACGGCGTGCCCGAGGCGGTTGTGCTCCCGGGCTCCACTGAGGAGGTCGCCCGCGCGGTCGCGTGGTGCTACGAGCACGACGTCGCGATCGTCCCCCGCGGCGGCGGCTCGGGGTTCGCCGGCGGCGCCGTCCCGGTCGACGGGGGCGTCGTGCTCGGGCTCGAGCGGATGGCGCAGGTGCGGTCGTTCGAGCCGCTGCTGTGGCGGATGGCCGTCGAGGCCGGCGTGCGGACGAGCGAGGTGCGCCGCCGCGCGCGCGAGAACGGACTCCTGTTTCCGCCCGATCCCGGGGCCGCCGAGCAGTCGCAGGTCGGTGGCAACATCGCCACCAACGCCGGCGGCCCGCACGCGTTCAAGTACGGCGTCACCGGCCACTGGGTGACGGGGATCGAGGCCGTGGTGCCGCCAGGTGAGGTGATCGGCGTCGGCGGCCCGATCCGCAAGGACGTCTCCGGCTACGATCTCCGCGGGCTGCTGGTGGGGTCCGAAGGGACGCTGGGGATCGTCACGGCGGCGTGGCTGCGGCTGCTGCCGGCTCCCGAGGCGAGGCTGCCGGTGGCGACGTTCCACCGCGACGCCGCACGCGGGTGCGACGCGATCGAGCGCGTGCTCGGCAGCGGCCTCGTCCCGGCGGCGCTCGAGTACCTCGACGGCGGGACGCTCGCCGCGGCCCGCGCCGCGCTCCCCGGCGGCGTCCCCGAGGGGACGGGGTTCATGGTCCTCGCCGAGGCCGACGGCTCGGTCGAGGAGGCGGCGCGGCTCCAGGGCGAGCTCGCCGAGGCGACGGGGGAGGGGGCGCTCGACGTCCGCGCCCCGGACACACCGCGCGAGGTCGACGAGCTGTGGCGGTGGCGCGACGGGGTCTCGATCGCGGTCACCGCGCGGCGCGGCGGCAAGGTGAGCGAGGACATCGTCGTCCCGATCGACCGCCTCCGCGAGGCGATCGCCGAGACGGTCGCGATCGGCGAGCGCCATGGGCTCGAGGCGTGCAGCTGGGGGCACGCCGGCGACGGCAACCTGCACTCGACCTTCCTCGTCTCGCGCGACGACAACGCGGCGCTCGAGCGCGCGGAGTCCGCCTCCGCGGACCTGTTCGAGCTCGCGCTGCGGCTCGGCGGCTCGGTGTCCGGCGAGCACGGGATCGGGTCGGTGAAGCGCGCCGGGCTCGTGCGCCAGCAGTCCGAGCGCGAGGCCGCCATCCACGCTGAGATCAAGCGAGCCTTCGACCCCAAGGGGCTGCTCAACCCCGGGAAGAAGTCCGCCGGCTCGCGCGCGGGCGGACCTAGCGCCACTCGGTGAAGTAGCCCTCGATCCGGGCGACGAACCGCTTCGGCTTTTCGTCGTAGAGGCGCTTGCCGACCGCGGCGGCTTGCTCGACGAGCGACTCCTGCCGCCGTTCTATCAGCTCCTCGAGCCGGGCCCGGTCCGGCTCGCCGACGACGCCGGGGCGGCCAGCGACGTCCTCGCGGAGGACCTCGAGATCGTGGTGCTCGCCGAGCAGGTCGGTTAGCTCATGGGCGCGGTCGACTGCGTCGCCGAGCTTGTCCGCACGCGCCTCGCGCACGAGCCGCACCTGGTAGCGGAGGTCCTTGGCCCGCTTTCGCCACTCGTGCACGTTCTCGCCGCTCGGCTGTTTCAGCGTGGCGGCGTACAGCTTCCGACCGCGCGAGTAGCCGCGCTTCAGGCCCGGCGCGATCAGCTCGAATCCCTCGCCACGGAGCTCCCAATCCGAGATTGCCTCGAGGCCTGCCTCGATCCGGCGCCCCGCGACCCTGCGGGGCGCATCTTCGCCGTCGTCGGCAAGCCGCTCCGAGAGGCGGTCGCGCTCCTCCTCCAGCGCCCGCACCACGGCCGCCAGCCCGCCGTCGGGGTAATCCTCGTTGCGCGCACGCAGCGCCGCCAGGGTCTCGAGCTTGACCTCGGCGTCGCGGGCGCCGCCCAGGAGCGCGGCGGCCTCGCGGTAGCGCACGTTCTCGCGCTGGTAGAGGCGCTCGCCGAGCGGTTCGCGGACGAGGCGCAGCGCCGAGCGCAGCTTCTTCAGGTCCTTGCGTGCCTCGTGGATCGCCGCCGCCTGGTCGTCGTCGCCGGCGTCGCCGTCGAGGTGTGCGATCGCGCTTGCGGCGCGTCCCGCCGCGACGCGGCTGACGCCGTCGCCAACCGGCTCGTCGCGCCGCAGCTCGTACTTGGGCGAACTTTCGCCACGACGGTCGTGCAGTACCTTCGCCGCCGCCACGGCGGCTCCCGCCGCCGCGGCGGCACCGGCGGCCGCGCCCGCCTTGCGTGTCGTTGTCGAAACCGTCACTCCTGAATCTCCGGCGCCCCGTGCGTGGCGAGGCTTTCGTTCGCGTACTCGCTCTTACCCGTCAGCTCGCGCCCGAACCACGCCGGCGGCTCGAACTCGGCGCTCTCGCCCTCGCTCTCGAACTCGACCTCGGCGACCGCGAGCCCGTCGAGGGAACCCTCGTAGACGTCGACTTCGACCGTGAGGTCCTCGTGCGGAACCGAGTAGCGGCGCTTCTCCAGCCGCGCGCCCTCCGTCAGCGGCCACAGGGCGCGGAACTGATCGGACGTCAGCTCGATCTCCTCCTCCCGGCGGACCTTGCCGTGGCCGCGCTTCACCGTCAGCACCGTGCCATGGTCGGTTTCCCTGACCCGGACCTCGACCTCGTCGGGGACGATCGCCACGTAACCCTGGCGAATGTGGACGGAGGGGTGATCGTCGAGCCACTCCGGCGCCTCCGGAAGCAGGAACTTGCGCTCGATCTCGACCGAGCCAAGGCTTGTGTCGATATCAGCCACCCGAATCATTGTCGCGTGCCGCCTGGATTCGCTCCAGCTCGCGGCCGAATTCGCCCAATGTCGGCTACCTCCTTCTCAGGCCGTGGCCACCTCGGCCGGCGGCACGTGTCCGGTCGCCCGGAACACGTTCTGTGGATCCCACTCGGCCTTGATCAGCGCCAGCCGTTCGAGGTTGCCCGACCCGAATGCGGCCCGCACCCTGTCGGCGCCCTCCTCGCCGATGAAGTTGGTGTACGTCTCGCCGGTCGAGAATTCGCCCACGTCGTCGCGGATGCCGCGGCCCCACGCCATCGCCGCTTCGTCGTCCGCGGGGTCCTCCCACAGGACGAGCGGGTGGACGATCCATTTCGCGTCGCGCCCGGTGAGCGGCGTCGCGTCGTTGGGCACGCGCCCCACCGCGCCGCCCCACGCGACCAGGAACACCTGGCCGAACGGCACCGGCTTGCTCTCGCCCCGGGTCGCGAGCCGGTCCAGCGCCTCGTCGGGCATCTCGGCGAGGTACTCGGCTGTCCAGTAATTGCGCATCCCGGGCGGGTCGTCGATCGAGCACTGGAACTCCGTGTACGGCATCGGCCCGAAGAAGTCGGCTTCGGGAGTCCCGAACTCGCGGATCGCGCGCACCGCCTCCTCGCCCTCCTCGACCGGGCCGGCGTACATCCCGGCCACGGCGGCGGCCGGCTGGTTGCGCATGTGCTCGGGGACGTCGGGCTCGTCGCCCGCGCCGAGGTAGGCGAACGCGAGGCTCAGCCCCTCGGGGGCGTCGGCCATCAGGTCGCGCCACACCCGCAGCAGGTCGCGGCCGCGCTCCGGCGCGTACAGGACGAGGCCGCCGAACACCTCGGGGCCGAGGGGATGGAGTCGGAACTCGAACGCCGTCGCGACGCCGAAGTTGCCGCCGCCGCCGCGCACGGCCCAGAAAAGATCCGGATTCTCGTCCTCCGAGGCGCGCACGGCACGGCCGTCGGCGGTCACGAGCTCGACCGCGAGCACGTTGTCGACCGTCAGCCCGTGCTTGCGCTCCAGCCACCCCGAGCCGCCGCCCAGGGTCAGCCCCGCGACGCCGGTCGTCGACACGCGCCCGCCGGTCGTTGCGAGGCCGTGCTCCTGGGTCGCGCGGTCGACCTTGGACCACGTCGCGCCGCCGCCCACCCGCGCGACGCCCCCGTCGGGGTCGACGTCGATCGCGTTGATCCCGCGGACGTCGAGCACCAGCCCGCCGTCGTTCAGCGACAGCCCGGCGACCGAGTGCCCACCGGCGCGGACGCTCACCTCGAGCCCGTTGTCGCGCGCGAACGCCAGCGCCTCGGCGACGTCGTCGGGTGACTCGCACCGCGCGACGTGGCGCGGGTGGCGCTCGATCATCGCGTTGAACAGCGTGCAGGCGTCGTCGTACTCGGGGGAGCCGGGGTCGTAGAGGCGCATTGGTTCCTCCCTCCGTGGCGGTTGGGGGCGTAGGTGGAATCTAAATGGCCCGCACGTGGCCGCGCAAGGCGAGAGACTGTCGCCATGGCGGCGAGGATCGTGATAGCGGGCGGCGGGTTCGGCGGCCTTTACGCCGCGCGCGAGCTCGAGCGGCGGGCGAGCGGCAACGCGGCCCGGATCACGCTGCTCAACGACGGCAACTTCCTGCTCTACGCGCCGCTGCTGCCGGGGGTCGGCGGCGGGACGCTCGACCCCCGCCACGTCGTCGTCCCGCTGCGCGAGGAGCTGGACCGGACCGAGGTCAGGGTCGGTCGCGTCACCGGCGCCGACCCCGAGCGATCGGTGGTGCGGTTCGCGTCGCTAGACGGGGAGGAGGAGCTCGGCTACGACCACCTCGTCGTCGCGCTCGGGTCGACCTCCAGGCACCCGAGGATCCCCGGCCTCGCCGAGCGCTCGCTCCCGTTCAAGAGCGTCGCCGACGCGCTCGCGGTACGAAATCACGTCCTCGCCCGCCTCGAGCACGCGGAGGAGCTCGACGACGACGCCGAGCGCGCGGCCCATCTCAGCTACGTGTTCGCCGGCGGCGGCTACACCGGCGTCGAGGCGCTGGCCGAGCTGCAGGACTTCGCCACCGACGTGATCCGGCTCTACCCGCGGTGCGCGAAGCAGGGGATGCGCTGGGTGCTGGTCGAGGGCGAGCCGCGGATCATGCGCGAGGTGCCCGCGCCGCTGGCCGAGTTCACGACCCGCGAGCTCGAGCGACGCGGGATCGAGATCAAGACCGGGATCCACGTCGACGAGGTGCGCGACGACAGCGTCCACCTCACGACCGGCGAGACGATCCGCGCCCGGACGCTGGTGTGGACGGCTGGGATCACGCCGTGCGACGCCGTCGCCGAGCTCGGGCTCCCGGTCGGCGACCGGGGGCGGATCGAGACCGACGCCGAGATGCGCGTCGCCGGCCACTCCAACGTGTGGGCGATCGGCGACGCGGCGGCGGTTCCCGACCCCGCCCACCCGGGCGACCCGTGCCCGCAGACCGCGCAGCACGCGCTGCGCCAGGGGCGGGCCGTGGCCCGCAACGTCGCCGCCGCGCTGGGCGGCGGCGAGCCGCGGCCGTTCGACTACCGCACGAAGGGCATCGTCGTCGGGCTCGGTCGCCACAAGGGCGTCGCAAGCCTGCTGGGCCTGCGGCTGCGCGGCTTTCCGGCGTGGTTCGTCACCCGCACCTACCACCTCGCGGCGATGCCGGGAACCCGGCGCCGCGCGCGGCTGATGACCGACTGGACGCTGGCGATCCTGTTCCCCCGCGACTCGGCCGAGGTCGGCTGGCCCTAGCTCAGGTCGGCTCGCGGCCCGGATGGCGCCAGACCGGGATCGCGGCCCAGAAGGCACCCAGGACCAGGACCGCGGCGATCCCGGAGACGACCGCCAGCGTGCTGCTGAACGCGTAGTCCGCGATCAGCATCACGGCGCCGACCATCGCCAGCGCGAGGAACGCGAGCCCGGCGATCGTCAGCTTGTTGGAGGCCACC
>DATAFB010000164.1:0-2616 GCA_036257695.1 Solirubrobacterales bacterium
TCCGACATCGACGAAGGCAAGCGGCGGCTCGCGGCAGAGCTCGGCGCCCAGTGGGTGAATGCGGCCGATGCCGTTCTCTCACAGTGCGACGTGCTCGCCCCGTGCGCGCTCGGCGGCGCGATCGACGCCGACAACGCCGAGCTGCTGCGGTGCGAGGTCGTGTGCGGAAGCGCCAACAACCAGCTCGCCGAGGAGGGGCTCGACGAGCGGCTCGCGGATCGCGGCGTCCTGTACGCGCCGGACTTCATCGCCAACGCCGGCGGCGTGATCCACGTCTACGGCGAGATCGGCGGTCACTCGGCCGACCGGGCCCGCGCGCTGGCGGCGGGGATCGAGCGGACGATGGGCGGGATCCTCGAGGCCTCGGCCGCGCGCGGGATCACTCCGTTGCGCGCCGCGCACGAGCTCGCTCACGAGCGGCTCGGCTCGGCGCGCGAGCCGGCAGCGGCGGCGTGAGAGACTAGCCACGTGGAGATCTGGGTCGCCAAGCTCGGGTCGGTCCCGTACGGCGAGGCTAGGGAGCTCCAGAAGCGGCTCGAGGCGGCCCGCCAGGCTCGGTCAGTCCCCGACGTCCTGCTGCTGCTCGAGCACCCGCCCACGTACACGAAGGGGCGCCGCTCGACGCCCGACGAGCTGCCGATGGGCGAGGACTGGTACCGGATGCAGGGGATCGAGGTCACGGAGACCGACCGCGGTGGGCGCGTCACCTACCACGGCCCCGGGCAGCTCGTCGGCTACCCGATCGTCGACCTGCGCGTGTACGGCGACGACGTCCATGAATACATCCGGCGGATGGAGCGGGTGATGATCGACTCGCTCGGCGAGTGGGGCGTCGACGCCGCGCTCGTCCCCGGCCAGACTGGCGTCTGGGTCGCAGACCGCAAGATCGGGTCGATCGGCGTGCATGTCAACCGCGGTGTCACGACGCACGGGTTCGCGATCAACGTCAACAACGACCTGCAGCCGTTCGAGTGGATCGTCCCGTGTGGGATCGAGGGCTGCCGCGTGACCTCGCTGTGCCGCGAGCGCGGCACCGAGCAGGACATGGACGCGTTCATGAACACCGCATCGCGGATCTTCGGCGAGGTCTACGGGCGCGAGTTGGTCGAGACCGGACTCGACGGCGTGGTAGCCGTCCTGCCCCGAGCCGGCCGCGGAACTGCGAGCGTGAGCTGATAGCGCCAGCGGCGCTAACTTAAGGGAATGTCGCGCAGCGACGAACCCCCTGTCGCGGAGCGGGTTCACGTCACGCGCTCCCGAGCCCGCCCCGGCGGGGCGGGCGACGCCGACGGGCTTCCGTTCCGCCACCGCAAGCCGCCGTGGCTGAAGGTTCCAGCGCCGGGCGGGACCAACTACCGCCGCCTGAAGAAGGCGATCGACGCCGACAACCTGCACACGGTCTGCCAGGAGGCGAACTGCCCCAACGTCGGCGAGTGCTGGCAGCGCGGCACGGCGACGTTCATGATCCTCGGCGACGTGTGCACCCGGCGGTGCGGGTTCTGCAACGTGCAGACGGGCAAGCCGACCTGGAACGACCCGCTGGAGCCGATGCGGGTGGCGAACCAGGTCAAGCGCATGGGACTGCGCCATGCGGTCGTCACCTCGGTCGACCGCGACGACCTCCCCGACTACGGAGCGAGCGCGTTCGTTGGCGTGATCCGGTCGATCCGGATGCTGGCGCCCGGGTGCAAGGTCGAGGTGCTGACGCCCGACTTCCGCGGCCAGGAGATGCCGATCGCGAAGGTGGTCCACGAGCGCCCCGATGTCTTCAACCACAACGTCGAGACCGTCCCGCGGCTGTACCCGAGGGCGCGCCGCGGCTCGGACTTCATGCGCTCGGCGCGGGTCCTGCGGCTGGGCAAGGAGATGGGCGGCGACGACGTGGTGACGAAGTCGGGGCTGATGGTCGGGCTCGGCGAGCGCTTCGAGGAGATGGTCGACGCGTTCGCGATCCTGCGCGAGCACGACGTCCAGGTGCTGACCGTGGGCCAGTACCTGCGCCCGACCGAGAGCCACCTTCCGGTCGAGCGCTACTGGCACCCTGACGAGTTCGCGGCGCTGGAGAAGGCCGCCTACGAACTCGGCTTCGAGTCCGTCGCCTCGGGCCCGCTTGTCCGCAGCTCGTATCACGCGGACGAGCAGGTGCCGAGCCGCCGCGCTGCTGCGGTCGCGTAGCCCTGCTACGGGGCGAGGCGGTCGAGCACTGTCCCGTCCGCCGACACGGCCACGACCGTCGGCACGATCGCGATCCCGTACTTGCGCGCGAGCTCGGGCCGCTCCCTGACGTCGACGGTCACCAGCGGGCGGTCGCCGGCGTCGCGCAGGCGCCGCTCCCACTCGCCGCACTCGGCGCACAGGGGATGCGTGAACTCGACATACGCCTCGCGGTGGCCGTCGATGCCGGCGAGGTCGGCCGGCTCGATGTGGCCATGGTGGCGTGGCGAGACCCCGCGCAGGCGTGCGCCGAGTCGGTAGAGCTCGCAGCCCATGCACAGCCCGGTGCCCGCGGCCAGCAGCGCAAGCGCGGCGACGAGTGCCCCGAGCGCGGAGCCGGCCGCGGCGGCGCCGGCCCACCACGCGATCGCCGCCCCCGCCAGAACCACGGTTCCGATCGCG
>DATAFB010000005.1:0-3944 GCA_036257695.1 Solirubrobacterales bacterium
CAGGCGCTCGACCGACCCGCAGAACGCCTCCATCTGGAAGAAGTACGAGAGGTAGTCCATGCGCTCTACGAACGGGATCACCTTCCAGTACGACTTGTCCTCGCAGTTCTTCTCGATTCCGGTGTGGAGGTAGCCGGTGACAGGCTTGAGGTCGCGGACGACCTCGCCCTCGAGGCTGACCACGACCCGCAGCACCCCGTGGGTGGCGGGGTGGTGGGGACCGAAGTTGATCGTGAACAGCTCCTGCTCGGGCTCGAGCTCCGGCATCGCGTCGGTCCGCTCGATGGGCGAAGTGCCGACCACGTCGGCGTCGGGGCCCGATGACCGATGACTGGTGACTGGTGGCTCTGTCACTCCCACCACCTCGGCGTCTCGACCTCGTTGTGCGTGTACAGCACCGGCTCGCCCCCCATCGGAAAGTCGCGCCGCAGCGGCCAGCCCACGTAGTCCTCGGGCATCAGGATCCTCCGCAGGTCCGGGTGCCCGCGGAACACGATCCCGAAGAAGTCGTACACCTCGCGCTCGTGGGCGTCGGCGGTCGGGAATAGCTCCACGCACGAGTCGATCTCGGGAAGCTCGTCGCCGCCGGGGTCGGGCAGCGCAGCCTTGACCCGGAGACGCTCGACGCGCGGCATGCACAGCAGCTCGTAGTGGACGCCGAACCGCGGCTCGCCGGGGAGATAGTCGGCGGCGTGGAGGCTGGCCAGGAAGCGGTACTCCTGGCCAGGCGTGTCGTGGAGCCAGCGCAGCGTGTCGAGGACCTGGTCGGGGTCGACGACGAGCGCCGCCTGGTCGTGCTCGTAATAGGTGCTGAGGACCGAGCCCTCGAAGCTCCCGTTCAGCTCCTGGGCGATCAGCTCGAGGCCGGGGGCGTCAGGCACCGTCGCCCCCGCGCGACTCGGCCTCCGCCGCCCGGGCCAGCTCGCGCGCGGCGGAGTACGCGCCGCGCTCGTCCTCGGTGGGCTCGATCGGGCCGCGCGCCCATTCCTCGGTCCCGATCGCGTTGTAGCGCCGCCGCCACCCGGGGTCCGGGTTGCCGACGATCATCCGCTGGAGCTTGATGAAGCCGGATATCAGCGCCTCGGGACGCGGCGGGCAGCCGGGGACGTGGACGTCGACCGGCATGAACTTGTCCGCTCCCTGGACCACCGCGTAGTTCGCGAACATTCCCCCCGACGACGAGCACGCGCCCATCGCGATCGCCCACTTCGGCTCCAGCATCTGGTCGTAGATCCGGCGCACGACCGGCGCCATCTTGATCGACACCCGGCCCGACAGGATCAGCAGGTCGGCTTGGCGGGGCGAGGCGCGCATGTTCTCGGCGCCGAAGCGGGCGATGTCGTAGCGCGGGGTGACGATCGACATCATCTCGATCGCACAGCACGCGAGCCCGAAGGTGGCGGGGAACATCGAGTTCGCCCGCCCCCAGCTCAGGGCGCGATTCATGGTGGTGGCGAGCACCGACTCCTCGACGTGGCGCTCGAGCTCGGGGCCGTCGAGGTCCCCGCGCAACAGGTCCCGGGCGCGGAGCTGGCGGGCACGAAAGTCCTGCGGGGCGGCCGGCTCGTCGAGCGGGGCGAGCTCGCGCAGCTTCTCGCGCCTCACCTCCAATCCAGTGCACCCCTCCGCCACGCGTACACGAACGCCACGACGAGCAGGACCACGAAGACGATGATCTCGACGAGCACGAACACGCTCTCGGCGGACTGGAGGATCACCGCGACCGGGTACAGGAACACGACCTCGATGTCGAAGAGGATGAACAGCATCGCGATCATGTAGAAGCTGATCCCGAAGCGGAACGTGCGCGAGACCTCGCTCGGCAGCCCGCACTCGTACGGCTCGGCCTTGACCTTGTTCGGGCGCCGCGGCCCGAGCACGTGGTTGAGCGAAACCAGTGCCCCCCCGACGATCAGCCCGAGCCCGACGAAGACGATCACTGGGAGGTAGCTCTGCAGCAAGGCCCGGCTGTTATACACCAACTTTGTGGCAGAGTGTTACATAGTGATCTTCCGCATCTAGGGCCTCGGCTTGGACACTCTGCACCTCGTCCTCGGCGTCGCGGTGATCGCGACCAACCTGCTGGCGGGCGTCTGGGGCGGCGTGGCGTGGCTCCAGCAGCAGCCCTCGGTCAGCTTCTGGTACATGTTGCGCGCTGCCCAGGCGACGGTGGTGCTCCAGGTGCTGGTGGGGGGCCTGCTGGTGCTGCTCGGCGAGGAGGCAACCGGCGCCCTGCACTACGTGTACGGGCTGGCGCCGCTGCTCGTTTCGCTGCTCGCCGAAGCGGCGCGCGCCGGGGCCGCCGAACGCGAGCTCGGCCAGGTCGACTTCCAGACCCTGCCGCGCGACCGCCAGCGGCTCGTCGCGCTCGCGATCGTCCGCCGCGAGATGGGGATCATGGCCGCGTCGGCGCTGGTGATCTTCTTCCTCGCGCTGCGCGCGGCGGGGACGAGCACCGCGTTCTAGGCCGCCGCGAGACGCACGATCCCGCGCTACGGACTCTCGCCGAGCCCCATGTAGCCCCCGCGGAAGAACACGAGCGGGTCGGCGTCGTTGGCGGCGGCCTCGAGGACCGAGCCCGTGACGATCACGTGGTCGCCGCCCCCGAGCACGTCGCGCAGCTCGCACGCCACCCACACCACCGCCCCCTCGAGCGCCGGCAGCCCCCCACGCTCCGCCCACGCGACTCCGTCCCACTTCTCGTGCATCTCGCGCTTGGTCGCGAACGCGCGCGCGAGGTCCTCCTGGCCCGCGGCGAGGACGTTGACGCCGAACCGGCCCGCGGCCTCGACCGCGCGCAGGGTGCGGGACCCGCGGTCGAGGCAGGCCAGCATCAGTGGCGGGTCGAGCGACAGCGACGAGACGGCGTTGACGGTCAGCCCCGACGGCCCGTCGGCGCCGGGCGCGGTGACGACGGTTACCCCCGTGGGCAGGTGCCCGACCGCGCGCCGGAAGGCGTCGGGATCGATCGCGGCGGCGCTCTCGGGGCCGGCGTCGGGCTCTCGCGTGGCCATCCCGTCACACCTTATGATCCCGCCGCGTGCGCCCCGCTCTGGTCCTGATCACGATCGCCGCCGCGCTCACCCTGAGCGCGTGCGGCAGCGAGGGGATCACGGTTCCCGAGGACGACCCCACGCACGCCGGCGCGGTTCTGTTCGCGGAGCGCTGCTCGGGCTGCCACACGATGAAGCCGGCCGGCGCGGAGGGCTCCCAGAACCGCAACCTGCGCAACCAGGGCCCGAACCTCGACCAGCGCGTGGTCAGCTACGAGGACGCGCTGTTCGCGATCCGCAACGGCGGCTTCTCGGGTGCGATCATGCCCCAGAACATCGTCGTCGGCGACGACGCCGAGCAGGTCGCGGAGTTCATCGCGCAGTGGTCGGGGAGCGACGTCGAGGAGCCGCCGACGCCCCAGGAGGAGAGCCCGTAGCCCACGGTTCGGGAGGCCGGGCGTGCTTGATCTGAAGCGCATCCGCGAGGACCCCGACGCGGTCAAGGCCGCGCTCGCGCGGCGCGGCGCCGCGGACGCGGTCGACGAGCTGCTGGAGCTCGACGCTCGCCGCCGCGAGCTGCTGCCCGAGGTGGAGGGGCGCCGGGCGCGCCAGAACGAGGCCTCCGACGCGATCGCGGCGGCGAAGCGGGAGGGCAGCGACGCCGAGACGGAGATCGCCGAGATGCGCGAGCTGGCGGCCGAGATCAAGCGCCTCGAGGGCGAGCTCGCCGAGGTCGAGCGCAGGCGCGACGAGCTGGCGCTGTCGCTGCCCAACCTGCCCGACCCGGAAGCGCCGGACGGCGACAGCGAGGAGGACGCGGTCACGCTGCGAGAGGTGGGGGAGCGACCGTCGTTCGAGTTCGAGGTCCGCGACCACCTCGAGCTCGGCGAGCGCTGGGGGTGGATCGACATGGAGCGCGCCGCGCGCGCGTCGGGGTCGCGGTTCGCGTAC
>DATAFB010000007.1:0-8945 GCA_036257695.1 Solirubrobacterales bacterium
GGGCGCTTCTCGTCCAAAGCGCTACTCCCGCAGCCCGGCGGCTTCGAGGGCTTCCCCTTTGGACTCGTACATACGGAAGCGGACCACCTTCGATTCCCTCACGTCGTACACGCCGAAGAAGTCGCGCTCGACTCTCACCCCGCTACCCCGGCCCGTCCCGCTCTGGCGAAACACGAGAACCACCGCATTCCCCGCATCTATGTACTCGCGGGTCGCAACCTCGTAGTCCGTCCACGTCCCAAGCCAGTCACGAAAGAACCGCTCGACTCCCTCGTGGCCGTGGTAGACCCCCGCCGCTGGCAGCTGGCTCGCGGACGTGTCCCAGACCACGTCGGGATCGAAGTGTTTGTGCCACTCCTGGCGGTCGCCTGCCTGGAAGCGGTTCAGGAATCCCCTGACGACCTCCACGTTCACCTGCGACATCGCCCGCGCAGTATCCCGCGCCGGGTTCTACTCCGCCAACGGGTCGGGCACCGCGCGAGCGAGGTAGCGGCTGCCGTCCGGCCTGATCACGATGCAGCCGACGTGGTCGGGGACGATCGGGTCCAGCAAGCCCATCGCGTGCACGTCGTCACCGTAGTTGGCGAAGAAGGCGCCGTCGCCGCCGTCGATCCCGCCGCCATTGACGAGCAGCGCCTCGTGGCCGTCGTCGAGCGAGGTCCACTCGACCGACTGCTGGTCGAGGTCGATCTCGGGAACGCGCTCCGCGATCCGGTCGAGCAGCCCGAGGCGATCGGCATCGCCCTCATTCCTCGTCGCGGACGTCAAAGAAGAGGACGTCGTATCTCTCAACCGATTGCATGGTCCCACCGGTTGCCTGCTCGACGCGGGGACGAATCTGTCGTGCTTTCTTATCGCTCCGCTCTCGGTCAGCCTCGCTCTGCCAGAGCGTGACTCCGAGCGCCTTCCCGGTCTCGCGGTCGCCGAGAACCACGTATCCGACATAACCGGTCTCGTCGCGAATGCCTGGGTGAACGACGTCGCGAACGACTCGGGCGACATCGGTGATGCGCTCGGATGTCGTTTGCAGGAAATTCACTCTCGCAAACACTTTCTGACCTCCCATCAGACGCTTGGCGGCAAGGTAGTCACGATTCTGGCGGCGGCGGCGGTGATGTTGGCCGTTCCCTCTCCGTTCCGTTCCCCCTACGAGCATGCTGTTGCCGTACCTCGCGAAAGGGGGGACCGCTGCCATTTGCACTTCGCATCCCCGGTCACCCTCGGCTGCCCGCGCGAAATCCCGTCGTTGTTCGGGCAAATGCACCAGCCTCGTAGGGCTACAGGTCCTCGCCGCCTCATCACGTGATCAGAGACGCCACGGTAGGAACGGATCGTGCGAAACCCGGTGTCGATCTCCGAGGCTCCGCTCCCTGATCGGCTGTTTGGGCGGCGCGGGCCACGCGCTCGGCCGGGCTACCGGGCATGCGCGGGCCAGGCCATCGCGCCCTCCCGGTGGTCCACGCGGTGGTCCACGAGCGGTCCGAGAACGAGGAAACCCGCATGGCTATGCGGGTTCCGAGGCACCGCTACCGGGATTCGAACCCGGGTTTCCGGACTGAGAATCCGGCGTCCTAGTCCCCTAGACGATAGCGGCGCGCGGCGGCGATTCTAGCGGGCGAAAACGCCGCTCTCCGGGGTCGCGGCGATGCGGCTGAGAGGAGTCGAACCTCCACGTCCCGAAGGACACGGGCTCCTGAAGCCCGCGCGTCTACCAGTTCCGCCACAGCCGCGTGGTCACAAATCTAGCGCACGAATTTCCGCCCTATTCACCGTTCTTCATTTAGTCTCAGGAGCCTGGCGCGCGTCCGCGCGGCGCCGGGGGCAGACGAAAACCGACGAGAGAGGAGCACAGGGTCTATGGAATCAACAGACCTCGCGACCCGCGTCGAGGCGCCGGAGCGAGCGAAGACGCCGGAGCAGGTCGTCGCCGACATCCTGCCCATCGAGGCCGATCCGCCGCGCGCGCGGCAGGTCCTGGACGAGGTCCCATTCTGGTTCCACACCTTCGCGCTCAACCGCGCCGAGGCCATCTACACGCCCGGCGCGGCCCTCGACCACCGCTACCGGATCCCCGCGCTCCCCGGCGACTACAGCGGGCTCAGCGTCCTCGACGTAGGCACCTTCGACGGCTTCTACGCCTTCGTCGCCGAAGACCGCGGGGCCGACCGCATCCTCGCGATCGACAACGAGCAGTACGTCCACTGGGTCCAGTCCCGCTGGGACATCGAGCTCGACGGCGGCGAGGGCTTCCGCGCCATCCACCGGCTGCTCGACTCCAACGTCGAGTACCGAATGCTCGACGCGTTCGACCTCGACGACCTCGACGAGCCCTTCGACCTCATCTACTGCTTCGGCATCCTCCACCGGGTGCAGAACCCGTGGGGCCTGCTGCGCAGGCTTCGCGACCGCCTCGACCCGGACGGGCGCGTCCTGCTCGAGACCCACGGCGTCCCCGACGACGACGGGTCGGATCTGGGCGTCGTGCGTGTCCCCGAGGTCGGCGAGGTGTACAAGGACGACGCGTACGTGTTCTGGGAGTTCACCACCGGCAGCCTCGACCGGCTGTCCCGGTACGCTGGCTTCCGCGAGATGCAGCTCCACGACACCCCGGTGATCGACGGGCACCCGCGAATCCTGGCGACGCTGACCGCCGACGACGCATAGCAACCGGGGAAACGGGGAGATGCCTCAGGGATGAAGGTCGGCCTCGTACTCGGCGCTGGCGGCGTGGTCGGAGGCGCGTGGCTGACCGGCGGGCTGCACGCCCTCGCCACCGAAACCGGCTGGGACCCCGCCGAGGCCGACTACTTCGTCGGCACCTCCGCCGGCTCGATGATCGGCGCCCTGTGCGCGTCCGGCGTCCCGCCGTGGTTCATGGTCGCCCACTCGCGCGGCGAGTCGTTCGAGGAGGTCGTCGACGCCCACGGCCGGCCGGCCGCCGATGCGGACCGCGCCGCCGGCGCCGTCTTCCGCCTCCACGACCGGCGCCCCCCGATCGGCCCCGGCTCGTGGAGCCTCGCCTTCCGCAGCATCTCGCGCCCCGACCGCCACACGCCCGCCGCGCTGGTCACCGGCTGGCTTCCGAGGGGAGTCGTCTCCACCGACCCCCTCAAGGCGCAGATCCGCCGCGTCGTGCCCGAGGGCTGGAGCCCCCACCCCAACCTGTGGATCGTCGCCTGCGACTACGCGACCGGCGAGCGCGTCGCGTTTGGCCGCGACGACGCTGCGCCCGCCGAGCTCGCCGACGCCGTCGCCGCATCGTGCGCGATCCCCGGCTTCTACCACCCGGTGACGATCGGCGGCCGGCGCTACGTCGACGGCGGCGTGCACTCCGCCTCCAACCTCGACCTTCTGTGCGACCTCGACCTCGACGTCGCGATCTGCCTCAACCCCACCTCCACGCTGCACCCGATCCGCGCGCTCGACCCGCGCCAGTGGCCACGCCTGGTCACCCATCGCCCGTGGGGGCGCCGACTCGGCAGCGAGGCCAAGCGCCTGCGCGCCGGCGGCACCGAGGTGGTCCTGGTCCAGCCGACCCGCGACGACCTCGCGGTCATGGGCGCCAACCTGATGAGCACAAGGCGGCGCAACGAGGTCATCGCCGTCGCCACCCGGACCGTCACCGAGCAGCTCCGCGTCCCCGAGGTCCGCGAGCTGCTCGCCGGCCTGCCGCGCGGCGCGCCCGCGAAGACGCACCGCCCCGACGAGCGCCCGTCGCGGTGGCCCAAGCTGCGCGACCTCACCGACCGCATCCGGCGCCGCGGGTCGGAGCCGAGCGCCGAGTCGACCGCCGCGTAAGCGGTCAGGCCGCGGCGATCGCCTTCGCGGTCCGGTGCGCTAGCGCCATGATCGTGATCATCGGGTTCACCCCCGAGGCGGTCGGGAACGCACTCGCGTCCCCGATCCACACGCCCTTGACGTCGTGCAGCTCGCCCCACGGCCCCGCGACGCTGGTCTCGGGGTCGACGCCCATCCGGCAGCTGCCCATCTGGTGGGCGGAGAAGATCGCGTGCTCGCGCGGCGCCAGTGACAGCCGCCCGACCTCGTCCGCGAACGCGTCGACGTCCCGGCCCCGCTCCCAGTAGGTGGGCCTGCGCGCCAGCGCGACGATCCGCCGCGCCCCCGCCGCCTCGTGCAGCCGCACCATCTCGTCCAGCCCGCGGCGGAAGTTGCGCACGTCGAGCTCGTCCGCGAGCGGGTACTCCACGACCGCGTTGCCAGTCTCGTCGATCCCCACGCGCCCGTGGCCGCGGTCCCGCGTCAGGTTGATGAACGATGCAGTCCGCGACCACTCGAGCATGAACTCCTTGTGCTTCGCGCCCGACTCCCACGCCCCGGCGGCCGCCGCCAACCCCGTGGTGTGGTGGGGGCATTCGAGCAGGAACCCGTACCCGTCCTCGAGGTCGGCGAACTGGTGTGAGATCGCCGCCTGTGGCGGCCCCCACCACGGGCGCTGGTCGTCCTCGTAGTGGCCGCTCACCGCCGTCGTCGGGTGCAGGCGCAGGTAGTCGCCGACCGCCGGCCCGCCGATGCCCGACCGCAGCAGCAATGACGGCGACTCGATCGACCCACACGCGACGACGACGTGTGGCGCGCGAACCGTCACCTGCGCGGTCCGTCCCTCGGGATCCGCGTACGCCGCCTCGACCCCGGCCGCGCGGCCGTCCTCGACCAGGATCCGCTGGGCGCGGCAGTGCGCCATCAGGTCCGCGCCGCGCTGCTGGGCGTCCGCGAGATACGTCTTCGCGGTGCTGCGCTTGGATCCCGACGCGTCGCCGAAGCCGATGAACCCCGCCGTGCCGGGGTCGTAGCTGTCGCGGTCCGTGTTGCGCACCGTCGGCCCGAGCTCGTACCCCAGCGCCTCGCACCCGTCGGCCAGGCGCTCGTGGTTGCCGTTGCGGTCGCTGCACTCGTCCGTGGCGCACACCCGCTCCAGCACCGCGTCAAGGTGGCGGTCGAACTCGGCGCCGTCCACTCCTTCGAGCCCGTGCTCGCGCGCCCACTGTTCTCTCACCCACGCGTGGGTGCGCAGCGAGTTGGTCCAGTTGATCACCGTCCCGCCGCCGAGCGTCGACCCGGCCTGGATCGTGATCTGCCCCTCCGCGGTCGGGAACGGCCCCCCGTTCAGGTACATGCGCTGGTACGCCGGCAGCTCGAGCTGGTTGAAGTCGGCCTCGTTGAAGTAGCCGCCCATCTCGAGCACGCACACCTGCTTGCCGGCGACCGCCAGCTCACCGGCGACCACGCCGCCGCCGGCGCCCGAGCCGACGACGCACACGTCGGCGTCGATCGTGATCGCCTCGGCCTCCGGCACCCGCACCCGGAGCTCCTTCGGCACCTCGCGCGGAGCGGACACCGGACCCGGGTACCCGATCGCGGCCCAGTTCGGGTTGCGGCCCGTCCCGAGGTCGGGGAGCGCGTAGTGCAGCGTCATCGTCAGCCCCTTCAGCGCGTGGATTCCCGCCAGCCCCTCGGGCCCCGAGTCGGCGAACCCGTGGACGACCGCCTCGCGCGCGTCAGGCGGCGCCTCGTTGAGGCCCTGGGCGGCGAGCGCGTCGAGCAGCTCGCCGAGGCCCTCGACCTGCTTCGCGGGAAGCTGGGCCAGCGCCTGCTCGATCGCCTCCGGCACCGCGAGGTGCGACGCCGCCCGCGCCCAGAACCCGTGCGGGTCGTCGTCGACCTCGATCGAGGGGACGAACGTGTCGCACAGCGTCGTCAGCGTCCGCCGCTGGGCGTCGGTCAGCAGCTCGCTCGTGGCCATGAACCGCACCGCCTCGACGACCTGCAGCACCGCCTCGGCGCTGAACGGGAAGTAGTGGGTCTCGCGCGGCGGCGCGGTCGGCGGCGTGACGAGGATCGTCTGGCGGGCCGTGTACTTGCGGATCCCGTCGGCCCCGTGCCTGCTTCCGAGCCCCGACTCCTTCCACCCGCCCATCGGCAGCTCGAGCGCCGCGTAGTTGACCTGGGCGTCGTTGACGCAGCACGCGCCGGCTTCGACCCGGCGCGCCAGCTCCTCGCCGCGCTCGACGTCGCGCGTCCACACCGACGCCTGCAG
This sequence comes from Solirubrobacterales bacterium, assembly GCA_036257695.1. Lineage (GTDB taxonomy): Bacteria > Actinomycetota > Thermoleophilia > Solirubrobacterales > 70-9 > DASPWW01. The sequence goes on from DATAFB010000007.1 coordinate 6,056, forward strand.
GCCGTACGGCCCCTCGTTCGCCAGGGCCACCGCCTCGTCGGCGTCCCGGACCCTCATCACCGGGAGGGTCGGCCCGAACGTCTCCTCGCGCATGCAGAGCATCGAGTGGTCGACGTCGACGAGCACGGTCGGCTCGTAGAACCGGCCCGGGCCCTCTCCGCGTCGTCCCCCGGTCGCTACCCGCGCGCCATTGTCGACCGCGTCGGCGACGTGCTCCTCGATCAGGTCGAGCTGCGGCGGGAACGTGATCGCCCCGACGTCGACGCTCCCCGGGCCCTGCGACGCGCCGACGCGCAGCGCGCCCGCGCGCTCGGTCACAAGGCGCACGAACTCGTCGTGGACCTCGTCCTCGACGTAGACGCGCTCAACCGAGATGCACGTCTGGCCCGCATTCCCCATCCCGTACGCGACCGCCGCGTTCGCCGCCCGCTCGAGGTCGGCGTCGGCGAGCACGATCATCGGGTCCTTGCCGCCGAGCTCGAGCCCGACCGGCGTCAGCGTGCGGGCGGCTCGCTCCATCACCTTCTTCCCGGTCTCGACCGAGCCCGTGAAGTGCACGTAGTCGACCGCGTCGACGAGCGCCGCGCCCGTCGCCCCGCGCCCGGTCGCGACCTGGAACACGCCCTCGGGAAGCCCGGAGTCCGCGAGCATCTCGGCCATCAGCAGCGAGGTCAGCGGGGTCTCCTCGGACGGCTTCAGGACCACCGAGTTGCCCGCCCCGAGCGCCGGGATGCAGTCGCCGAACGAGTTCGTCAGCGGGTAGTTCCACGGCCCGATCACCCCGACGACGCCGACTGGCGCGTAGCGCACCACCATCCGGCGGCCGCGCACGAACGGGTTCGCGGTCTCGACCTCCTCGTCGGCGAGGTACTCCGGCGCGGTGCGCGCCCAGAACCCGAGCGCGCTGACGCCGTAGATCAGCTCCGAGTACTGGGCGTCGTCCCAGCTCTTGCCGGTCTCCGAGACGATCGTCTCGATCACGCGCTCGGCGTTCTCGCCCAGCCACCGCCGGGCGCGCGTCAGGACCTCGCCGCGGCCCTCGAACCCGAGCGCGTCCCAGCCCGGCTGCGCATCGCGCCCGCGGGCGACGAGCTGGTCGACGTCCTCCTCATCCAGCGCGGGGACGGTGCCGACGACCTCGCCGGTCGCGGGATTGTCGACGTCGATCGTCGTCCCGGTCCGCCGCGGCGCCTCCCGTGTCGCCATCGCGGCCGCAGTCTACCCCGCGACCGCGGGCTGCTCAGGTGGCGCGCAGCCGGTGCAGCTCCCAGCCGAGGGCGATCTCGAACACGCCGCGGACGATGAGCATGATCCCGGCGAGGATCCCGACGATCCCGACGATCATCCGCAGCACGACATGGCTCGTCGACGCGCCCGGCTCGAATGCGGACACCAGCGCGAAGGTCGCAAACACGAGGATGTAGATCCCGAGGATCAGCCCCAGCGCGAGCAGGGTGATGTCCTGGTACGCGAGCGCGAGGATCCCGGCGGCGACCGAGAGCAGCCCGATCAGCATCGGCACCCACCACTTGCTCGCCACCTGCTCCAGGGGGGTGGCAGCTGTTGCCATTTCCTGCACCTCCCATGTTGGACGCGCGCAGTCCAGACCCGCCCCCGGCTGGCAGGATTCGGCTCGGAGTGCGAACGGCTCTCCTCTCCGACATCCACCTCGCCGCCGGCTACGACGGCGACCTGCTGCGGCGCCGGCGCTTCCGCGATGTCCTGATGGGCGAGCTCGAGGGCGTCGACCAGATCGTGCTGCTCGGCGACGTCGTCGAGCTCCGCGACCGCCCGCTGCGCCAAGCGCTCGATCTCGCACGGCCGTTCTTCGAGCACCTCGGCGAGGTGATCGGATCCGCACGCGTTGTGATCGTGCCCGGTAATCACGACCACCGGCTGATCTCGCCGTGGCTCGACTCCAGGCACATGCGCGCCGAGGGCGCGCTCGGCCTCGAGCAGCTGGCCCCGCCCGAAACCGAGATCGCCGCCGAGATCGGCCGGTTGATGCCGGGCGCGGACCTGGCGCTCGCGTACCCCGGCCTGTGGGTGCGGCCGGGTGTCTACGCAACCCATGGCCACTACCTCGACTGCCACATCACCGTGCCGACATTCGAGCGGCTCGCGATCGCGGTGATCGAGAAGCTCGCCGGCGCGCTTCCCGGGGGGCTGCGCTCGACCGACGACTACGAGTCAGTGCAGGCGCCGCTGTATGCGCTGCTGTACGGGATCGCCCAGGGCGGGCCGCGCCCCCGCCGCGGGTTGGGCGAGAACGCCTCGGCGCGGGTATGGGAGGCCGTGCACGGCCGCGACGGGCGCCGCCCGGGCTGGCGCGGGCGGCTGCTCGGGTCGGTCGTCCTTCCCGGGACGGTCGCCGCCGCCAACCGGCTCGGCCTCGGGCCGCTGCGAGCGGACATCTCGAGGGAGGAGATCCGCCAGGCGGGGCTGCGAGCGATGCGCGAGCTGGTCAAGAGGCTGGCGATCGACGCCGAGCACGTGGTCTTCGGCCACACCCACCGCCGCGGCCCGCTCGGCGACGAGCCCGGGTGGGAGCTCCCGAACGGGACCAGGCTGCTGAACACCGGAAGCTGGGTGTACGCGCCCGGCCTGCTCCGTCCGACGTCGGAGGGGAGCGTGTTCTGGCCCGGCACCGTGGCTGTGGTCGAGGACGACCGCCCGCCCGAGCTGCGCCACCTGCTCGACGGGATGTCGCACGCCGACTTCCGCGGCCCGGGATCGCGGCGTGTCAGCGGGACTCGCTAGGGGAGTCGCGAGACCGACAGCCGACGCCCGCTGCGCCGCACGGCGAGGCGCTCGACCGCTCCGCCCCGCGCGGCGGTCAGCTCGATCTCGGTGTTCGCCGCGTTCGACACCAGCAGCTCGCCCCTTCGGC
>DATAFB010000027.1:0-4721 GCA_036257695.1 Solirubrobacterales bacterium
CGCGTCCGCCGCCGCCGCCAGCTCGCCGAGCGGCGCCGACACCGTGCGCTGGCCGCTCATCGTCCCTCGCTCGACCACCGCCGCCGGCTCGTCGGCGGCGCGCCCGCCGGCGACGAGGCGCTCGGCGATCTCGCCGAGCCGTTTCACGCCCATGTAGACGACGAGCGTGCCCGGGAACGCGGCGAGCGCTTCCCAGTCGAGGGCGGAGTCCCCCTTGTCGGGGTCCTCGTGTCCAGTGACGAACGCGACCGCCGACGCGTCGTCGCGGTGGGTGACCGGGATCCCCGCGTACGCCGGGGCCGCCACCCCTGCCGTCACCCCGGGCACGACCTCGAACGGAACGCCGGCGGCGGTGAGCGCCTCGGCCTCCTCGCCGCCGCGCCCGAAGGTGAACGGGTCGCCGCCCTTGAGCCGCACGACGCTGAGCCCGGCGCGCGCGCGGTCGACCATCAGCGCCTCGATCTCCTCCTGCGAGGTCGCCGCCTCCCCCGGGCGCTTCCCGACGTCGATCAGCTCCGCGTCCTCGGCGGCGGCGTCCAGCGCGCCGGCCGGGATCAGCCTGTCGTGGAGGACGACGTCGGCGGTCTCGATCAACTCCAGCGCGCGAGCCGTCATCAGTCCCGGGTCGCCGGGCCCCGCGCCGACCAGGTACGCGACGCCGGGTCGTGCGCTCATATCAGAACACCCACCTGCTACTCACCTCGCAGTCGGGGGCTCCGCCCCCGATGCTCGGCGCCAACATCACTCGCCTCCGCGCGCTCGAGCACGTCGCGCGCCCCCGCGGCGACCAGCCGGCCCGCGAGGTCGCGCCCCACCGCGACCGGGCCCTCGGGGTCGCCATCGAGCGCGTCCCGGACCCACTCGCTCCCGTCGGGGAGGCCGACGAAGCCCTCGATCCGCAGCCGGCCGTCGCCGAGCGCCGCGTGCACGCCGACCGGGGTCCGGCACGTCGCGTCGAGCTCCGCGACCGCGGACCGCTCCGCCGTCAGCTCGACGAGCGCTGTCTCGTCGCTGATCCCCGCCGCGGCCGCGGCGGATGCCTCGTCTTCGCGCCGCGTCTCCAGCGCCAGCGACCCCTGGCCGGGTGCAGGGGTCATCACGGCGGCGTCGAACGCGAACCCGATCTCGGCCTCGCGGCCGAGGCGCCGCAGCCCCGCAGAGGCGAGCACGACGCCGTCGAAGTCGCCGTCGGCCAGCCGCCGCAGGCGCGTGTCGACGTTCCCGCGCAACTCCACCAGCTCGAGGTCCGGCCGCAGCGCGAGCAGCTGGGCCCGGCGTCGCAGGCTCGAGGTACCGACCCGGGCGCCCTCGGGGATGGCGTCGAGGCTCGACCCCTCGCCGAGGTATGCGTCGAGGGGGTCCTCGCGCCGAGGCACACCGGACAGCCGCAGTTCGGGCGGCAGCTCGGACGGCAGGTCCTTGGCCGAGTGCACCCCGATGTCGGCCTCGCCCGCGAGCAGCGCCTGCTCGACGCCGCGCACGAACCGCGCCTTGTCGCCGCCGCTCTCGCCGCGGCCCTCGCTCCGCGCCTCGACGATCTCGGCACCGCCGAGCGCGTCCGCGACCAGCCTCGCCTGTGCGAGTGCGAGTGCGCTGCCCCGGGTGCCGAGCCTGATCGAGGTCTCCATCGGCCCATTCTCGCGTCTGGTAGATTAGTCCGATATCGGACTATTATCCGCAGGTGGACGGAACGCGGCGCGCGACCAGGGAGAACCTCGGATTCCTGCTGGCGAAGGCGTCCCAGCACTGGAACGAGCTGCTCGCGGCGGGCTTCGCGCGCCACGGCTTCGCCGAGGTGCGTCCCTCCTACGGCTCGGTGCTGGTTCCGCTGTTCGAGGGGGACGGCTTGAGGATGGGCGAGCTGGCGTGGCGTTCGCACGTGTCGAAGCAGACGATGACGACGCTGGTCCGGCTCGTCGAGCGCGACGGCCTCGTCGCGCGACGCCGCGACCCCGACGACGGCCGCGCGACGCGCGTCCACCTGACCGACAGGGCGAAGGCCTTCCGGCCGATCGCCGAGAAGACCCTCGCCGAGCTCGACGCCGCCGTCCGGGCGCGGCTCGGCGGGTCGGAAGCGAGATCGCTTCACGGAGCGTTGAAGGAGCTGATGAGCCTGTGAGATCGAGAACCGTGACCACGGTCCTCCCCGCCCCGCGCGAGGAGGTCTTCCGCTACATGTCCGACATCGAGCGGCTGCCCGAGTGGGCGAACGAGTTCGCCCGCGAGCTGAAGCGCGACGGCGACCGCTACAAGGTCGTCAACAACCTCGGCGAGTACTACTTCGAGATCGACGGCGACCCCGACACCGGCGTCATCGACATGTACGCGGGACCCGAGCCGGACGCGATGGCCGTGTTCCCGACCCGCGTCGTCGGCCTTCCCGACGGCTCGACCGCGTACACGTTCACGATGTTCCAGGGTCCGGGCATGGCCGACGAGCTGTTCGACTCGCAGCACGAGTCGCTGCAGCGGGAGTTCCGCAACATCGAGCGGGTGTTCTCGGGCTAGCTGTGACCCAGAGCTAGCCGGACTCGCCGTCGGCACGCGGCCGCAGCTCGGTCACCGCGGCGTCCTCGGACTCCACCGGCGCGGAGGCGGGGTCGAGCCCGAACAGCTCGCGCAGAGCGTGGACGTACGGGTACGCGGCCTCGTCGTCGGTCGAGCGCTTCAGACGGACGGTGGGCTCGTGCAGCAGCCTGTTGGCGATCGCGCGCGCCATCATCCGCATCCGGTCGCGGTCGGCGTCCGACAGCGACTCCCACCGCGGCTCGTTCTCGGCCAGCACGCGCTCGACGATCTCGTCCGCGCGGCGGCGAAGCGCGGCGACCGTCGGCAGCACCTCGAGCGAGCCGAGCCAGTGCTCAAATCTCGCCACCTCCGCCTCGAGCAGGCGCTCGGCGCGGCGCGCCTCGGCCTCGCGGCCGGACGCGTTTCGCTCCGCGATCGACTGCACGTCGTCGACGTCGCTCACGCTGACGCCCGTGACCTCGCGGCATGCGGGCTCGATGTCGCGCGGCACGGCGAGGTCGACGAGCAGCAGCGGGCGCCCGCCGCGGCGCTCCATGACCAACTCGAGCTCCTCGCGCTCGATGATGTGGTGCGGGGAGTTGGTCGACGAGACGACGATGTCGGCGCCCTCCATCTGCGCGGGGAGCTCGTCGATCCGTACCGCGCGGCCGCCGAACCGTTGCGCGAGCCCGATCGCGCGGCTGTAGTGGCGGTTGGCGACGAAGATTGCCTCGACGCCGCGGGCGGACAGCGCCCTTGCCGTCAGCTCCGCCATCTCGCCGGCGCCGACGAGCAGCACCGTGCGCGAGCCGAGATCGCCGAGCGTGTGCTGAGCGAGCTCGACCGCGACCGAGGGAATCGACAGACCCTTCTCGCTGATCCCCGTCTCGCTGCGGGCGCGCTTGCCGGCCGCGAGCGCGGCGCGGAAGACGCGGTTCAGGACCGGCCCGGTGGCGCCCTCGACCAGCCCGAGCTCGTACGCGCGCTTGACCTGGCCCTGGATCTCGACCTCGCCGAGGATCATCGAGTCGAGCCCCGCGGTGACCGAGAACAGGTGCGCCGCGGCGTTCGCGCCACGCAGGGAGTACAGCCGCCCGAGCAGCTCGGTCGGCCGGATCCCCGCCTCGCGGGCGAGGATGCCGAGCGCCACGCCCTCCGCCTCGACGGGCTCGGATGCGACCAGGTATAGCTCGGTCCGGTTGCAGGTCGAGATCGCGGCCGCCTCGTGCACCTGCTCGGAGGAGACGAGCTCGCCGAGCACGCCGACGGCGCGGCCCTCGGGAAGCGCGAGCCGCTCGCGCAGGTCGAGCGGCGCGGTGCGGTGCGAGACCCCGAGCGCGAGCAGCTCGCTCAAATCACTTCCACCTGCCTCTCGGCTCGCAGAAGCGACTTCGTCGCTTTGCTCGCCGCCATCATCACTAGTCCTCCCTTTGGCGCTCCGCGAGCTCGGTCAGGGAGCGCAGCTCGCGCCCGATCCGCTGCAGCTTCGCGGCCATGATCGCGACGTAGACGAGCAGCAGCCCGACGAAGACGAGGTAGGCGCCGGCGACGTACTTCCCGGCCTCGTCGAGCGGCAAGGCGGGCATCAGGACCTGTCCCAGACCGCACGATCTGCTTGCAGATCGGGCGTTTGTTGTGGTGGCGGATCGGGCGGTTTGGAAAAGGTCGGGGATGGCGAGGGCACGGGCTGAGGCGGCGCGGGAGAACCCTCGAGCGCCCGTCGCAGCCGCGCCAGCTGCGCCGAGGCGCCCTTCGCGGCGAGCTCGAAGCGAACCAGCGTCACCCACAGCAGGCCGATCCCGAGCAGCGAGACGACGAACGTGAGCCACATCGAGCCCGGCATCCCGCCCTCGGCGGTGGCGAACACCCGCGGGTGGAGCAGCGACTCGGCTAGCCGCACGGCGAGGAAGTTGAGCGGCACGAAGGCGCCGGCGGTGATCGCGAACACCGACGCGTAGCGGGCCTGGCGGTCGCGGTCGTCGATCGCGTACCGCAGCGGGTAGTAGGTCGCGTACAGCAGAAACACGATCAGGAAGCTGACCAGGGTCGGCTCGTCCCACACCCACCACTTGCCCCACGAAGCGCGGGCCCAGATCGAGCCGGTCGCGAGCACGGCGACGCCGAAGATCACCGAGACGTGGATCGAGACGTACGAGCGCGCGTCGTGCACCGGGTCGCCGGTCCGCAGATGGCGGATCGCGTGGACCGCCGCG
>DATAFB010000035.1:0-7012 GCA_036257695.1 Solirubrobacterales bacterium
CGCCCGCACGCCGTGCACTCGCGGCGGCGGCGGACGGCGGCGCCGTCGTCGGCGCGCCGGCTCTCTAGCACGTGGGTTGGGGAGTCGCAGCTGGGGCAGTTCACGAACAACCCATTCTACTAGTGCTGGTGTTTTCCTTCCTACAGCCACCGCTATATGTGGTGTCACCACGCCTGAGTGTGACGAATGTGGATCACTGCGCGCGGCGGTTCGTTAGGCTCGGCGCGAGATGGGGGATCCGCACGAGATGAGCAGGCGCGCGAGGGAGCGCGTGGTCGAGGCCAAGGAGGCGGCGTCCGAGGCCGTCGCCGACGCGAAGTACGCGGCAAGCGAGTTCATCGCGCGTCAGAAGCCGCGCCTGCGCGGCGTCTCACATCAGTGGGCGTTCTTCGTCTCCCTGCTCGCCGGCGCCGGGCTGATCGTCGCCGCGCCGACCCCGCGGGCGACGATCGCGGTCGCGATCTACGCGATCTCGCTCTCCGCCCTGCTCGGGGTGAGCGCTCTCTATCACCGTGTCGACTGGGTGCGGCCGGCGGCGCGGCGGTGGATGCGCCGCCTCGACCACTCGATGATCTTCCTGCTGATCGCGGGCACGACGACTCCGTTCTGCGTCCTGGTGCTCACCGGGCCGCTCGCCGATGCGCTGCTCGTGGCCGTATGGGCCGGGGCGGCGGCGGGGATCGTCGTCGAGCTGGTTTGGGTCGAGGCCCCGAAGTGGGTGGCGGTGACCGTCTACCTCGCGGTGGGCTGGATCGGCGCGATCGGCTATCCGGCGATCGTCGTCACGGCCGGGATCGGAGCCGGCGTGCTGATCGCGCTCGGCGGCGCCCTGTACACGGCCGGCGCGGTCGTCTACGCGCGCCAGCGCCCCGACCCGCGTCCGGCGACGTTCGGCTACCACGAGATCTTCCACGTGCTCGTGATCGCGGCCGCGGTCGCCCACTTCGCGGCGATCGCGCTGTACGCGCTCCCCGCCGGGTAGCCCTGTGCCTTCTGCTCGGGGTCGGCGGCCTTTCTAGGGGATGTCTCGAGAGAAGACGCCGACCCCGGTCGGCGCGCAAATCGGCAACGGCCGAAAGCTCTGTGCGGCAACGGCGAGCCTAGGACGTGGCCGCGACGCGCGACCCGTGCGCCTCCTTCGCCGCGACGATCACGGAGCGCACCTCGTCCTCGCCGCTGCCGCGCCGCAGCAGCTCGACCGGGTCGGGATCGCCGTTGACGATCGCCTCGAAGAACCGCTTGCGGTCCTGGTAGGTGGGAAGAGTCGACTTCGCCCACCCGCGCTCCTCGTTGAGCAGCATCGCCAGTCGCGCGTAGGGCTCGCCGAACTGCTCCGCGATCTCGCGCTTCATCCGCTTCGCCAGCGCCGGCGAGGCGCCCGACGTCGAGATCGCGATCGCGAGCGGGCCGGTGCGGATGATCGCGGGGAGGATGAAGTTGCACAGCGGCGGCACGTCGACGACGTTGACCAGCATCGGGCGCCGCTCGGCGTCGTCGTGGACCGCGATGTTGACCTCGGTGTCGCCCGTCGCGGCGACGGCGAGCAGGCAGCCGTCGAGATCCGAGGCGCGGTACTCGCGCCGCTCCCACCGGATCGATCCCTCGGCCGCGTACGCGGCGAGCTCGTCGACCGCCTCGAGGGCGACGAGCGTCACGTCGGCGCCGCACGCCAGCAGGCCCTCGACCTTCTCCAGCCCGACCTCACCGCCGCCGACGACCAGGCAGCGCCGGCCGTCGAGCAGCAGGCAGGCTATATAGAGCGGCGTGTCGAGCATCCCCCGCACGCACGACTGGTCGCAGATCCCCTTGCGGAGCTGGCACACGCACTCCTTGCCGCTGTAGGCCTGTGCGGGCATCGGTCTCGCACAGGGTAATGAGCGCCGCGCGCGCCTACACGTCGCGCATGCCCGAGATCGCCAGCGCGACGGCGACGACGACCTGAAGCGCGGCCAGGAGCTGGGCCGTCAGCGCCGCCGGGATCGGCAGCCGGGCCGCGGCGGCGATCGCCGCGACCGCCAGCGACGCCGCCGCGGCGCCCAGGGTCCTGGCGAGCGGCTCGTCGGCGCCGAAGCTGAGCGCGAGGCACGCGAGCTCGGGGGTGATCAGCACCGCCGCGAACGGGCCCGCGGACGCGGCGGGCCACAGCAGCGTGCGGACCGCGGTGACCGCGAGCACGATCCCGGCGGCGATCCGGAACGACTCGGGGCTGATCGAGAGCGCGTCAAGCACATCGTCGGCGAAGACGACGGCGACGACGACCAGCGCGATCCCGGCCGCGAGCGCGAGCGCGACCGACCCCGGCCGCGGGCGCGACCGCTCGCGCGCCAGCGCGACGCGGCCCGCGTTCGTCGTCGCGAGGAAGCCAGCAAGCAGGAATCCGAAGCTCCACATCACCGCAGCACCTCATGCGCGCCGAGCAGCGCGGCGATCGCGTGCTGCTGGTCGTCCATCTGCGTGTAGTCGTCGTCGAACCACGCCCCGCGCGCGAGCCGGTCGGGGTCGCGGGGGCCGGCCTGGCGGTCGACGAGGATCCCGGCGGAGCAGCCGACGCGCTCGGCGAGACTCGGGCGCAGATCGGCGAGCCCCGGCTCGGTTCCCGCCAGCCGCCACAGCGCGGCGGCGGCCTCGCCGTCGGTCCCCAGCGAGGCGCCGGACTCGGACAGCTGGTTCAGCGCGCTGCCCTCGTGCTGCGACTCGTACCGGATCAGGTAGCCGAAGTAGCCGGCGAGCCAGCGCGCGTAGGTGACCTCGGTCGCGCTCAGCCCCGACGGGGCAAGGGTCGCGAGCCCGTACGCCGCCCAGTGGTCGGGCTGGCGCAGGCCGCCCTCGACTTCGTCGCGGCGCGTCGCGATGTACTCGGCGGTCCGGTGCGCGGGCCGCTCCCAGCCCTGCGCCGGGAACGCCCGGTGCAGCAGCGCCATCGCGTACATCGCCTCGCCGGTCGCGAACGTCCCGTACACGCCGGGCAGCCGCCGCTCACCGAACCGCTGCCAGTACTGGAGGACGGCGCCGTCGCCCTCCTGCTGGGAGACCAGGAAGCGGCCGATCCGGCGCGCGAGCCCGTCGTAGCGCCGCTCCCCGGTCGCCTCGCGCCGCTCCATCAGCGCGACGACGACGAGCGCGTTCGCGCCCACATCCACGGACTCCCCCGGCGGTGCGAACGCGGTCCAGTCGTCGTAGGTGATCAGGTGCCTGCGTACGTAGCCGAGCCCCGCGTCGGCGGCGTGAAAGCGGCCGAGCGCGTACAGCGCGCCGAGCACGCCCGCGTGACGGGTGTTGTTGTAGTCCATCGACACCTCGCCGTCGTCGCGGCTGTAGCCGTAGGTGAAGCGGCCGTCGGCGCGCTGCCCGCGCGTGAGCCAGTCGCCGCCGGCGGCCGCGGCGGTCTCGACCGCCGCCGCGTCGGCCGGCGGACACGTCTCCGCCGGCACCACCGCGACCCGCAGAACCACGGCCAGACCCACCCACAATGCGACCTGGCCCACGAGCCAGCGCCGGTGCATCATTCGGTTCGCGCTCGGCCCAGCATCAAATTCCCCGCCCATCCCCACCAACATCACACCCACCAGCCAGTCGCCTCGCAGTCGGGCTTCGCCCGATGCTCGGCGCCCGTGTCAGCCGCCTCGCGCTCACCAACTCACCTTCTCCGGCAGCGTAAGGCGCCGCCGAGGCCCCTTGCTACCCTCGCCGCCCTGATGCACCTGATCATCACCGAGAAGAACAACAGCGCCCGCAAGATCGCCGAGATCCTCGGCGACGGCGTCAAGTCGGACAAGTCCTACAAGGTCCCGTACTACACGTGGTCGGACTCCGACGGCGACCACATGACGATCGGACTCAAGGGCCACGTGCTCAATCCGGCGTTCCCGGACGGGTACTCGAACTGGCAGAAGACCGACCTGCACGAGCTGATCGATGCCGATCTGATCAAGGAGCCGACCGACAAGAACGTGCTCCGGGCGCTGCGCAAGGTCGCCAAGGACGCCGACTCGGTCGTGATCGCGACCGACTTCGACCGCGAGGGCGAGCTGATCGGGCTCGAGGCGCTCACCGAGGTGCTGGAGGCGAATCCCGACCTCAAGGCGAAGCTGGGCGATAACGGCGCCGTCAAGCGGGCGCGCTACTCGGCCCTGACCAAGGACGAGATCGAGCGCGCGTTCGCGAACCTCGACGAGCTTTCCTACAACCTCGCCTACGCGGGCGAGGCGCGCCAGGACATCGACCTGATCTGGGGCGCGACGCTGACCCGCGCGGTGTCGCTGGCCACGCGCCGCTTCGGGTCCAACTTCCTCTCCGTCGGCCGCGTCCAGAGCCCGACCCTGGGCCTGATCGTCGAGCGCGAGCTCGAGCGCCGCGCGCACAAGCCGGAGCCCTACTGGGAGGTGCTGGCGCGCTTCCAACACCCCGACGGGGCGTTCGAGACTCATCACACCGTGGACAAGTTCTGGAAGCGAGACGAGGCGGACGCGGCGGTCGCCGGGACCAAGAGCCCCGGCAAGGTGAGCGAGATCAGCTCGAAGAAGGTCAACCGCCGCCCGCCCGTCCCGTTCAACACGACCTCGTTCGCGGCCGAAGCTTCGAGCCGGCTCGGGATCACGCCGTCGCGCGCGATGCGGGTCGCGGAGGACTTGTACATGGACGGGTTCATCTCCTACCCGCGTACCGACAACACCGTCTACCCGAGCTCGCTCGGGACCCGCGAGCTGGTCTCGTCGCTGGTCCGGGTCCCTGAGTTCGAGGCGGCGGCGCCGCTGCTCGACGGGGATTTGAAGCCGACCCGCGGCAAGAAGGAGACCACCGACCACCCGCCGATCCACCCGACCCAGGCGGTGCATCCGGGCGGTCTCGACGGCCCCCACCGGCGCGTGTACGAGCTCGTGGTTCGGCGCTTCCTCGCCACCTTCGGCAAGCCGATGATCACCGAGTCGACGCGGGCCGAGATCGAGGCCGGCTCGGAGACCTACTTCGTGCGCGGCAGCGTCGTGCTCGACCCCGGCTACGCCGCGATCTACACCTACGCCCGCTCCGCCGACGATGAGATCCCGAAGCTCAGCGAGGGGCAGGAGCTGGAGCTCGACGGCGAGCCGTGGATCGTCGACAAGGAGACCCAGCCGCCGTCGCGGATCGGGCAGGGAAAGCTGCTCGAGATGATGGAGGAGCGCGGCCTCGGCACGAAGGCGACGCGGCCCGACATCATCCAGAAGCTGTACGACCGCGGCTACGTGTTCGGCAATCCGCCGTCGCCGACCGAGACCGGGATCGCGATGTACGAGGCGTTCAAGCAGTACGTCCCTCGCATGGCGACGCCCGAGATGACCGCCGAGCTCGAGCAGGACATGGACCAGATCGCCGGCGGCGACACGTCGAAGGACGAGGTCGTCGAGATCAGCCGCCAGATGCTGCACGGCACGTACGAGGACATGGCCAACAAGGAGGAGGACCTCGCGAAGGTGATCTGGCGGGGGATGGACGAGGACCGCATCCTCGGCCCGTGCATCGTCTGCGAGCGCGCCGGCCGCAAGCAGGAGGACGGCTCCCCGAACATGCTGCGGATCATCCGCGCCCGCAAGTCGGGCAAGCGGTTCGTCGGCTGCCAGGGGTGGGAGGCCGACAACCCGGACGCCTGCGACGTCACCTTCCCGCTGCCGCAGCGCGGCGACGTGTTCAGGCTCGAGGAGCGGTGCTCGATCTGCGGCGAGACGCCGCGGCTGAAGGTGGTGCCGTTCCGCGGCCGGCCGTGGAACCTGTGCCTGAACGAGGACTGCCCCTCGATGGAGGAGATGCGCAAGCGCCGCGCCGAGCGCGAGGCGGCACGGGCTGCCAAGGAGGCGACCGAGAAGATGGACGAGGACGGCGCCAAGCCCGACGGGAAGAAGTCCGACGGCGCCGAGGTCGACACCGCGACGACCAGGACCAAGGCCAGGCGCTCGGCGAACGGCCGCCGGCGCTCCCGCTCGCGCTCGCGGAGCTGACCTCGAGCCGGCGCCTTGTTCGTCACGCTCGAGGGGATCGACGGCTCGGGCAAGACGACCCAGGCCGAGCTGCTCGCCAAGGCGCTCGGGGACGACACCGTGCTCGTGCGCGAGCCCGGCGGGACGCCCGCGTCCGAGCGGATCCGCGAGCTGGTCGCCGACCCCGCGGTCGAGCTCGAGCCCGCGGCCGAGCTGCTGCTGTTCTGCGCCGCGCGCGCGCAGCTCGTCGCCGAGGTGATCCGCCCGGCGCTCGACGCCGGTCGCGACGTGGTCAGCGACCGGTTCAGCGACTCGACCGCCGCCTACCAGGGCGCCGCCCGGGGGGTCAGCGTCGAGGTCGCGGTGAGCGTCAACCTCGTCGCGACCGGCAGGCTGACGCCGGACGTCACGGTCCTGCTGCGGATCGACCCCGAGCTCGCCGCGACGCGCTCCCGCGGCGAGGACCGCATCGAGCGCGAGGGGCTCGAGTTCCAGCGCCGGGTGGCGGAGGCGTACGAGCGGCTCGCAAGGAGCGATCCGAGCCGGATCAAGGTCGTCGACGCGGAGGGTGACGTGGACGAGGTCCACGCGCGGGTGATGGAGGCGGTCCGCGGGTGACGAAGCCGCTCGCCGAGGCGACCGAGCACCAGGCGGCGGCGCGCGTCGCGCTCGAGGCCGGCGTCGCCTCCCCGCGCCACGCCTACCTGTTCGCCGGGCCGCGCGGCGCCGGGAAGCGGCGCGCGGCGCGGGCGTTTGCCGCCGAGCTGCTGGCGACCGGGGCCTCGGACCCCGACGACGCGCGGCGCCGCGCCCTCGCCGACCCCTCGCCGCACCCCGACCTCGTGTGGGTGGCGCCGCCGGGCACCCAGCACCTCGTCGACGAGGTGCGCGAGCGGGTGATCCGCGGCGCGGCGTTCCGACCCTTCGAGGGGGCGCGGCGGGTGTTCGTGATCGAGGCCGCGGAGGCGATGGGCGACGAGAGCCAGAACGCGCTGCTGAAGACGCTCGAGGAGCCGCCGCCGTTCGCCCACCTGGTGCTGCTGAGCGCCGACCCCGGCGGG
>DATAFB010000043.1:0-1754 GCA_036257695.1 Solirubrobacterales bacterium
GGCGGCGCGGTCCCGCGGGTGCCCGAGGGCGACACTCCGCTGACAGGCCGCGACGCGAAGTTCATCATCCACCCGCTCGTCCTCTGGGAAGACCCCGCCGACGACGAGGCGGCGATCGCGTGGGGCCGCGGGTTCCGCAACAACGTCGCAGACGTCGCCACCGGCCACACCTACACCAACTTCGACGGCGAGGTTGGCGACGCCCGGGTGAAGGCGGCGTTCGGGCCGAACCGCGAGCGGCTGGCGCGGATCAAGGCAGAGTGGGACCCTCAGAACGTGTTCCGGGCGACCGGATACGTGCCGCCTTCTTCCCCGGATTGAGCAGGCTTTTGGGGTCGAACGCGCGCTTGATCCCCTCGTGAAGGGAGCGGGTGGCCTCCGTGGACTGGAGCGCGAGCCCGCTCTGCTTCACCCACCCGATCCCATGCTCGCCGGACACCGAGCCCCCGAGCCGCAGCGCAAGCTCGAACAGCTCCTCGGCGGCCGACCGGGCGCGCTCGAGCCCCGCGGCGTCGTCGCGCGGGACGAGAAACGTCGAGTGCAGGTTGCCGTCACCCGCGTGTCCCCAACTGCACGCCTCGAGCTCGTGGCGGCGACCGATCGCGACCGTCTCCTCGATCGCCTCGCGGAGGCGATCTATCGGGACGACGATGTCCTCGCTCACCTTCCCTCCCCGCTGCGCCGTGACCGCGATCGAGACGCCGTCGCGCCACCGCCACAGCTCGTCGACGTCGTGAGATGAGCCTGGGGTGTGGGTCCCGAGCGCGCCGTCGCCGAGCGCCTCGCCGAGCTCGTCCTGGAGGCGCTCGGCCTCGGGCGCCGAGCCGTCGGCCTCCGACAGCACCAGGAACCCGGCGCCCTCCGGCACCCCGCCGGGGAACGCCGGGCCCGCCGCCGCGAGCGTGCCACCGTCGAGGTATTCGAGCGCTGCGGGCTGGAGCCCGGTGCCGAGCACGCGCTCGATCGCGGCGCAGCCCTCGGTCGGATCGCGATGGAACGTGACCACCGGCAGCCGCGCCTCCGGCGCCGGGAGCAGCCGCAGCCACGCGGCGGTGATCACGCCGAGCGTCCCCTCGGACCCGATCAGCAGGCTCTTGACGTCGTAGCCCGCGACGTCCTTGCGGATCGCGCCGCCGAGGTTGATCACGTCCCCTGGCGGCACCACGGCCTCGATCCCGGTCACCCACGCGCCGGTGACGCCGTACTTGAACGCGTGTGGACCGCCCGCGTTGGTCGCGATGTTGCCGCCGATCTGGGACTGCTCCGACGCCCCCGGGTCGGGCGGGAAGAAGAGGCCGTTCTCCCGGGCCCGCCGGCGAACCTCGCTCGTCCGCACCCCGGCCTCCACGCACATCCGCCACAGCAGCGGCTGGAGCTCGCGCACCGCGGTCATCCGCTCGAGGCTGAGCACGACGCCGCCGTCGACCGGAACGGCCCCGCCAGCGAAACCCGTGCCGCCGCCGCGCGGGACGATCGCGACGTCATGCTCGTAGCACCATTCGACGACGCGCGCGACCTCCTCGGTTGAGGCGGGGAGGGCTACGGCGTCCGCCTCGCCGTGGACGCCGCGACCCTCCGTCTCGTCCGACGAGTAGCCGGGAGTGTCACCCCCGAGCACCGCGCCGTCCCCGAGGACGGCGCTGAGCTCACGCTCGATCAGGCGACCGCGGCCTTCTCGCCCTCGACCGGCGCGCGCTCCCTCAGCACCTTGATGAACTCGCGCATCCATTCCGGATGGTCGGGCCACGCGCGCG